>CBHWED010000112.1:0-10356 GCA_966112795.1 uncultured bacterium | reverse complement strand
GCGCACCAGCCGCACCTCGGCGATCGAGGCGACGTCGAAATGGGTGATTCCCGAATCCCACAGGATCTGCAGCAGCTCGGGCGAGGGATTCGCCTTCACCGCGTACATCGCCTTGCCGGGAAACTTCTCGGCGAAGAAACGGGCTGCCCGCGCCGCGGCGTGCGGGCGGTTGCAGATCACGGGTTCGTCCGGCGCGAGAGCGCGGACTACAGCCTTGGCGTCAGGATGCTGGTGCAACTCAAGGGACCTCCAAAAACCAGAGCACGTTTAAGCTGCCTTGCGGTTTGGAAGTCCCCATGGGGCAGCGGAGAGCGGCGCATATATGCGGGTGCGGCTGAACTGCAAGTTAAAAAAGTGCACGCTGCCAGCAGGGTGCGGCAGCCCGTTCCGACGCCGCTAGAACCGCACTTGCGGGACCTGGTCGACGGTGCCCTTTTCGCTGTCGTCGAGCCTGTGGAAATCGGCGGCGCGGAAGCCGAGCGCACCTGCGAACAGCACGGCCGGAAAGGTCTCGATCGCGGCGTTGTAGCGCGACACCGCGGCGTTGAGCGCGCGGCGCGCGGCGGCGAGCTTGTCCTCGACGTCGGCCAGCTCGCGCTGCAGCTCCTGGAAGTGGGCGCTGGCCTTGAGATCGGGATAGGCCTCGCTGAGCGCGAAGAGCCTGTCGAGCGAGACGCGCAGCTGCGCCTCGTCGCCCGAGTTGACCCCGCCCTGCGCCGCCTTGTTGCGCGCCTGGATCACCGCATCCAGCGTCTCGCGCTCGTGGGTCGCGTAGCCGCGCACGGTCTCGACGAGGTTGGGCACGAGATCATGCCGCTGGCGCAGCTGCGCGTCGATCTCGGCGACGCCCTGGTTGACGTTCTGCCGCTGCCTGACGAGCCCGTTGTAGATGCCGATCACCACCAGCACGAGCACGACGGCTACGCCCAGAAGCACCCATTCCATTGCGCTGCCCCCAATTGCCCCGCCCCGTTGCCACCGGGCCGCCCGGCGTTATCAAAGCGCAATGGGGGGCCGAAGGCAATGATCGAGAGACCCGACGTCGACCGGCTGCTCGCCGGACCGCTCGGCGAGTGGCTCGCGCAGCAGACGCAGGTTCGCGAGCAGGCGCGGCGCAAGTCCGACCGCCGCTACGCGATCGGCGCTGCGATCGTGCTTCCGTTGCTGGCAGCGCTGTGGCTGCTGCTCGATCCCGACTGGGGCGTCGAATTCAAGGTCATCGTCAGCCTGATCGCCGCCGGCGGCGTGGCCGTGTGGGGCTACGCGCCGCGCGGCCAGGCGATCAAGGAGACCAAGCGCGGGATCAACAGCGCGATCGCCGGGTCGCTCGGCCTGACTTACGAGATGGAGTTCGAGCCCGGCCAGGGCTTCGACCTCGCCAAGCGCTACGGGATGGTCCCGTACTTCGAGCGGTCGAGCTTCGAGGACCGCTGGAGCGGCCCGCTCGATTCGCATGCCTTCACGTTGCACGAAGCGCATCTCGAGCAGGAACAGGGCAGCGGCAAGAACCGGCGCTGGGTCACCGTGTTCCGCGGCGCGATCCTGACGATCACTTTCGAGCGACGCTTCCACGGCACGACAAAGGTCGAGCGTGCGAGCAAGTACCGCTCGTTCTTCGGCGGTCCGCGGGACTCGATCGAGCTCGACGGCAAGGAGCTCGCCTACGTCGACATGGTCAACCCCGAGTTCACCGACCTGTTCTCGGTGTGGTCCGACGATCAGGTCGAGGCGCGCTACCTCGTGCACCCGGTCTACGTCGAGCGCCTGCTCGCGGTCGAGAAGGCGTTCGAGGGCAAGGACGTGCGCACGCTGTTCAGCGGCGGCGAGCTGGTGATCGTGATCGAGAGCGACGACATGTTCGAAAGCGGTTCGATGCGGGCCAACGAGGACCGCGCCCACATCGCGCGCTGCATCGACCAGTTCATGACGCTCGTCGGCTTGTGCGAGGCGCTCAACGAGCCGGCACGGTAAGCGCCGCCACGGGGCTCACTGAGCGTCCGGCGAGACGATCTGGTGCACGAAGCGGATGTCGACGCGGTTGCCTGTCGCCGCCTGCCGCGCGGGATCGCGATAGACCTGGTCGAACATGTAGAGGGTCTCGGCCCCGCCATCGGGCAGCTCGCGCAGCTCGCCGGCCATGTGGGCGTGATAGGCGCCGATGTCGGCCTGCTGTTCGGCGACCGGCGCGAAGCCCGGGTGCGCGGCCTTGAACGCCTCGGCGACGGCGCGGTAGGCGGCGAGGTCGCCGAACCCGCCGTCGGTCGAGCGGCGCACCGAACACGCGTGATAGGGCGGCAACTCGAGCATGATCTGGATGTTGCGGTCGCCGTCGGCGAGCAGCCAGCCGCGGCCCGGATCGTCGTTGAACGTCACGCGCACCTCGTCAGGCGTGAGCGCCTTCGCGCCCTTGGCCTGCATCAGCGCATCGACGGCCGCGTCGTCGGGAAAGGCCTTGAGGCAGACCTCGTCGTAGAGCGCGACCATCCGCGTGACCACGGGATCGGCCGCCGGCTGGGCGCCGGCAGCAAGCAAAGCGACGAACCACGACATATCCGCATCCCCCTGTGCTCGTGAAGATTTCACGAGCGAGGGGATCTTGTCCAGTCCGGCTGACGCGGCCTCAGCCGAACAGCTTGGCCCAGCGCCGCTCGGCGCGGCTCTTCCAGTGCCCGCGGTGGTAGGCATCGCTGGTCAGCAGCGGGACGACCGAGCCGGCTTCGGCGAAGACCATCTGCTCGATGCCGGTGTTGACCTTGCCCCAGCTCGCGGCCTCCTGCAGCGTCGAGGACGAGCAGGCGCCGTCGCGGACGTCGGCGACGGTGATCTGGACCGCGTACTTGTGAACCGCGACATCGTCGTGACCCAAGATCTCGGCGCAGACCACGGTGTCCTGGATGAAGTTCTTCGGCACGCCGCCGCCGATCATCAGCAGGCCGGTAGTGCCCGCCGCGATCTTGATCTCGGTCAGCTCGCGGAAGTCGGCGACCGAGTCGATCGTCAGGTAGGGCTGGCCGGCCTTCATCGCGTCGACCTGGTGCTTGACGAGGCCGAAGCCGGCCGAGCTGTCGGTGAACGCCGGGCAGAAGATCGGCACGTCGTGCTCGTAGGCGAGCTTGACGAGGCTGTTCTCCTTCTTGCCGTGCTCGACGAGGTACTTGCCCATCTCGCGGATGAACGCGCGGCTCGAATAGGCCTTGGGCTCGAGGCTCTCGGCGATCTCGAACACCGTGTGGTCGACGTGCTGGAGGTCCTCCTCGTCGATGTAGGTGTCGTAGATGCGGTCGATGTAGAGCGAGCGCAGCGTGTCGTCGTCGGGGATCTCGAGCGCCTGGTAGTGCTTGTGGCCGAGGCCCTCGAAGAAATCCATGTCGACGATCGTCGCGCCCGTGGCGACGATGCCGTCGACCATGTTGTTGCGCACGAGCTCGGCATAGGCGTCCATGCAGCCGGCGGCGCTGGTCGAGCCGGCGATGACGAGGAAGATCGTGCAGTCCTTGTCCTCGAGCATCTGGTTGTAGATGCGCGTCGCACGGGCAAGGTCGCGGCTGGTGAAGCTCATCTTGCCCATGGCGTCGATGATCGGGCGAGCGTCGAAGCTCTTGATGTCGATGTGCTCGACCTGGGTCGAGAGCAGCTCGGCCTTGCGGGTGTCGTTGATCGGGGCGTCGCTCATGAGAAGTCCTCCGGTCTGCAAACGGGCGGCCGCGAAGCGCGGTTCCCCGTAAAAAGTCGCGCCCGATAGTGGCTGGAGACGGCCGAGTAAATATGCGACGTGGCGCCGCCATGACAATGCGTGAACCGACCAGGGAAGGCGTGCTGCGCGCCGCCGCCAAAATCGCCGAGCTCCTGCCCCCGACGCCGCTGCTGCCGGTGGAGATCGGCGGGATGACCGCGTGGGCCAAGGCCGAGTGCCTGCAGCCGATCGGCGCGTTCAAGATCCGCGGCGCGTGGCACCGGTTGAGCGACCTTTCTGAGGACGAGCGCACGCGCGGCGTGGTCGGCGTCTCGAGCGGCAATCACGCGCAAGGCGTCGCCTGGGCGGCGCGCGAGCTCGGCATTGCCGCGACGATCGTGATGCCGCGCGACGCGCCGGCGGTGAAGCTCGCGCGCACCCGCGAGATGGGTGCCGAGGTCGTGCTCTACGATCGCGCGACCGAGGACCGCGACGCGGTCGCCGAAGCACTGGTGGCAGAGCGCGGCGCTACGCTCGTCCATGCCTATGCCGACGCCTGGGTAATCGAAGGCCAGGGGACGTCGGGGATCGAAGCCGCGACGCAGATGGAGCGGCAGGCGGGCGGAGCGCCGACGCGGGTCATCACCCCTTGCGGCGGCGGCGGGCTGACCGCGGGCCTCGCCCTCGCCTGCCCCGACGCAGAGATCGTGCCGGTCGAGCCCGAAGGCTGGGACGACGTGCGCCGCAGCCTCGAGGCCGGCGCGATCCAGGCGGTCGGGCCCAATCCGCCGCCGACCGCGTGCGACGCACTGCAGACGCTCGCCACCCGCCCGGTCAATTTCGCGGTGCTCAAGGCGCGCTGCCGGTACGGGCTCAGCGTCAGCGAAGCCGAGGTCGCCGCGGCCCAGCGCTTTGCCTTCGCCCACTTGCGGCTGGTGCTCGAGCCCGGCGGCGCGGTGGCGCTGGCGGCGGCGCTCGCCGGCAAAGTGCCGGTCGACGGACGAACGGTGATCCTGCTGACCGGCGGCAACGTCGATCGCGAGCGGTTCGCCGGCGTGCTCGCGGCAAATTGAGTTGCAATTGACAATCTAACCTGTCGCACGCACCCTCCCCGCGCAATTCGGGGAGGACTTGCATGATCGGAATGGACATCCTGCAGCCGGTCGTCGCGCTCGCGGCGTGGACCATGGTGATGTGGGCGTGGATGTACGCGACGCGCATCCCGGCGATGATGGCGCGCAAGCTGGACCCCGACAGCCTGGCGCGCGATCCGGAGGCCAGGCTCGACAAGCTGCTGCCGCCGCAGGTGCAGTGGAAGGCGCACAACTACAACCACCTGCACGAGGCGCCGACGGTGTTCTACGCGGTGGCGATCGTGCTCGCGATCATCGGCCACGGCGACGGCGTCAACGCGATCCTCGGCTGGCTCTACGTCGCGCTCCGCGTGATCCACTCGCTGATCCAGGCGACCGTCAACAAGGTGACCTTGCGCTTCTTCGTGTTCGTCGCCTCGAGCCTGGTGCTGCTGGCGCTGATCGTCCGCGCGGCGCTGGCGCTGTTCTGAAAAACACGAAAGCCGCCGGCGCTTCCGCCGACGGCCTCCATCTATTTGACCGAAATGGCCGCAGCGCCTTACGGGCTGGTCGGCAGATCGTCCTCGGCGTCGTTGTCGTTGATCGCGAACAGGACGAACACCAGGAGACCCAGGCCGAGCAGGCCGATCCACAGCTCCGGCGAACCCAGTTCCTCACCCGTCACATCCGAGCCCGAACGCGCGTTGTCGACAGCAACCGGCGCGGCCTGCGCGACGGTGCTGCCCATGACCATGGCTGCAGCAGCAGCGCTGACGATAAACTTCCGCATTTTCATCTCCAGGCCGTTGTTTCGCGAGGCGTTTTAAGCAGATCGAAGCGACATTCAAGGGAGTTGTACGCCCCCATTGCCCCCACCTGGCACTATCCCGCCATCTCGCAGAACCGCCGCTACGCGGCAAAGTTCCGCCGGGCAAGAGAATTCGAAAGGTTGATTCCGCGCTGTTGCACGAATGATACAGAACCGCTCCAGTCGCCTTGCCGAAAAGACCTCAGGCGGGATTGGCAGGGGGTGCCGGGCGATACTGTTCAAGCGCTTCCATGGTGAGGAGCGGCCATCCGCTCGACCCAGCCAGTGATCGCCGGAGTGGTCTCGTCCTCACTGGATATAGCTCCATCAGTCCTCGCCCGTTTACGGGGGAGGTGGCCGCGCAGCGGCCGGAGGGGGCCCGCACTAACTCGGCCGCATGTTCTGGAACGCGAGCTCGCCGACGAGGTAGCTGACCGCGATCGTGATCACGCCGACGATCAGCGTGCGCGCGATGGTCCGCGAGGCATCCATGTGCCCGGCGTGGGCGCCGACGAGCGAGACGAACGTCAGCGAGACGAGCACCGCGACGAAGATCACCCAGGTTTCGATGTTCACGGGCAGGTAGAAGGTCATCACGAACGGGATGGCGGCGCCGAGCGCATAGGCGAGCGCGGAGCAGATCCCGGTCAGCAGCACTTCGGCGCGCGAGGTCAGCTCGAGGATGCCGTGCTCGTATTCGAGCGCGGTCTTCAGCGGCGAGCGGCGCATGAGCTGGTTGACCACCCGGACCGCGAGGCTGTGGTCGAGGCCTTTCTGCTCGTAGTACTCGACGACCTCGTACCAGGCGTCGCCCTCCTGCCATTCACGGATGTCGTCGCGTTCCTCGGCCAGGGCGTGCAACTGCCCCTCGCGCTCGGCGGCCGCCTCCGACCAGTTGGCGCCGCCCGCGCTGAGCATGCCCGCGACCGTCGCCGCGGTCGCCGCCACCAGCAGCGTGTTGTCGCCTGCGCCGGCGCCGGCGAAGCCGAGCAGGATACCCGCGGTGGCGATGATCCCGTCCTGCGCGGCGAGGCTCCAGGCGCGCCAGGACTTGCGGTCCCGCAGGTATTCGCCGAGCTCGCTCAGCAAGGTCCTTCGCGCCATGGATGCGCTCCACGCGTTGGTCGGGGCGGCGAGCATGACATGAGGGGTGGAGGATTGTCGAGACTGGCCCCTTCCGTCTCGCCACGCTCGGCGCCTCAGGGGCGGAGAAGGCCCGTCGTTCCTACACATTGCACCCGATGGCGGGCGCCCGCCCTCCCGGGCAAGACCATCACTCGGGGACGACCAAAGGGGGAAGCGCCTTGGGTGGGTTGGCTGCAGCAATAGATCCGGTGCCGCTGTGGATCGTCGCGCTCACGCTGTTCGGCGCGATGATGGCTACGCGCGAGCTCGGCGGGTGGATGCATCGCAAGGTCGTCGGCGCACGCGACGGCACGGCCGAGGACGGGGTCGACAAGGGTTTCATCCTGACCGGCGTGCTCGGCCTGCTGGCGCTGCTCACCGCGTTCACCTTCAGCCTTGCGCTCGACCGCTACGAAGAGCGTCGGGCGATGGTCGTCAGCGAGGCCAACGCGATCGGCACTGCCGAGATGCGCGTCCGCTTGCTGCCGGCACCGCACGATGCACGGCTTGCCGGGCTGCTGCAGGACTATGCGCGCACGCGGCTGGCCTATGGGCTGTCGAATTCGGGCGGGAAGCGCTCGCTCGCGGCCAGGGCGGGAACGCAGCGTTCCGCAATCCAGGCGGCGACGATCGCCGCGGTCGCGCCCGAAGCGCGCTCTTCGCTCGGCGTGCTGGTCACGCCGGCAATCAACGACGTGCTCGATATCGGCGCCGCGCGCGAGGCGCTCAACGCCTCGCGCATTCCCTCGACCATCCTCGTCGCGCTGGTCGCCTACAACCTGCTGACCGCGGCGATGCTCGGCTACGCGCTGACCGGGTCCAAAGCGCGGCAGAGGCCGGCGACGATCGTGCTGTTCGCGCTGTTCGCGCTGGCGATCGTGCTGATCCTCGACCTCGACCGGCCGCAGCGCGGCACGATCCGCGTCGACCAGACGCCGATGCAGCAATTGGTCGCCGGGTTCGCGCCGCTCCCTGCCGTTCAGGCCATCCAGCGGTAAACCCGGACGGCGAGCTCCTCGACGACGACCATGACCACGGCGACGACGATCAGCGCGATAATCCCGTGGAACGCGCCCGAGAAGTGGACGCGGCCCTGGAACACGAACGACAACGCCTCGAGGATCACGAACTTCGAGCCGAACAGCACCAGCCACGCGCCGAAGTAGCGCATGAACTTCATGAACCCGCCGGTCCGCGCGTTGAAGTACATCGCGACATGGTGCTCGACCCAGATGGTCAGCTTGAGCAGGAACTGCAGCAGGATCGCCGCGAGCAACGAGACCGTGAACGAGCTCACGTGCACCGCGTGCCAGTACTCGGCGAACAGGTTGAGGACCGTGAGGTCGATCAGCACCCCGGTGAAATAGCGCAGGAACAGCCGCTGCCGGTCGGACGGCGGATCGAACGTTGCCGGCATGAAGCCGTGAATCTTGTCGGCGGCCATCGGTCTGGCTCCCCCCTCAGGTGCTGACGATCGGGTACGCGGCGGCGATCCGCCCGGTCACTGTGGGCTGCGCCCGCTCCCGACCGCCTTGAGGACGAACACGATCACCCAGATCACCACGAGGCCGATAGCCAGCGCGGCGATGATCCACGCCCAGTCGATCCCAGGCGTCCCGCCGTTGGCGGAATGGTAGGCGTCGAGGCAGGCCGAGAAGTCCGCCTGGCCGCGGCACGAGGCGCGCGCGGCGGCATTGGCATGGCGCGCTTCCTCCGAATTGCGGAAGAAGATCGCCACGCTGCCGATGATCAGCCAGATCACGGAGGCGATCAAACCGCCGGTTACAAACTTCGACCTCGCCATAGGTACCTCCTGCTGGATGGAAAGGCGCCCCTCGTCCCCGTGACTCGGCTCGCGAACGCGCCCCGCCCCTTCTGTTCGTTCGCGCCGAGCGTCGTTCACCGGGCTCATCAGGTCCATTGGGGGAAACCCTCGCTCGTACCCTGACGGATACCCTGAACGTCGACGCGCGGGGTGCGCGCGCTGCGACATGCTCCCGCTGACCGCCCGTGCAAGCGCCGGGCGCGGCCCCAGGCGGCCGCGAATTCTGGAGTATCCACCCGAGCCTAACGAGGGTTCGCCCTGATAGGAGGTCCGCAGCCGCGCCGTACGCTTGGGCCGTGAGGGAGCCACGGTGGCAACGGACATGAGCAAGCGGATCGGGCCAGTCCTTCTGCTGGGATCGCTCGCGGCGCTCGGCGGCTGCGTGCAGGGCCCCGACTACGAGCGGCCGACGGTCGCGGTCCCCGATGCGTTCCGTTTCCAGGACGCGACCGCCTCGTTCGCGGCGGATCGGGACGCCTGGTGGCAGGCGTTCGGCGATCCGGCGCTCGACGCGCTCGTCGCCGAGGCTCTCGCCGAGAACCGCGACCTCAGGATCGCCAGCGCGCGGGTCGATGAGGCCGCAGCGATCGTCGCCGGCACCCGGTCGCAAGGCCTGCCGCAAGTCGGCTACGGCGCGCAGGCGAGCCGCCAGCGCACCAGCGAGCCCGGCAGCGGCGCATTCGTCGGCGAGACCCGCTCGAGCATCGGCGCGGTGCTCACCGCGAGCTGGGAGATCGACCTGTGGGGCCGCATCGCCCGCGAGACCGAAGCCTCGCGCGCCAACTTGCTCGCCACCGAGGAAGCCCGCCGCGGTGTGATCCTGACGCTGATCTCCTCGGTCATCGTCGGCTATCTGAACCTGCTCGATCTCGACGAGCGGCTGCGCATCAGCGAGGAGACCGTCGCCGGGCGCAAGCAATACGTCGACCTGTTCCAGACGCGGCTGCGCGGCGGGGTGATCTCGGACTTCGAGATGGCGCAGATCCTCGCCGAGTACGAGACCACGCTGGCGACGCTGCCCGAGCTCAGGCGCCAGATCGCCTTGCAGGAAGACGCGCTGTCGGTGCTGCTCGGGCGCAATCCCGGCCCAATCGAGCGGCCGATGACGCTCAACGCGATCGATGCGCCCACGGTCCCCGGCGAGCTGCCCTCCGAATTGCTGACCCGCCGGCCCGACGTGCTCCAGGCCGAGCAGAACCTCGTCGCCGCCAACGCGATGATCGGCGCGGTGCGCGCGCAGTACTTCCCGCGGATTTCGCTCACCAGCGTGCTCGGCCTCGCCAGCAGCGCGCTCAATGGGCTGTTTGCCGGCTCGGCGCGGACCTGGTCGTTCGTCGGCGAGCTCGCCGGCCCGATCTACACCGGCGGCGGGCTCGAGGCGGCGACCGCGCAGACGATCGCCCGGCGCGACCAGGCGCTCGCCGCTTACGAGCTGACCGTGCAGAACGCGTTCCGCGACACCGACGACGCGCTGGTCTCGCTGCAGACCGCCGACGAGAGCGAGCAGATCCAGCAGCGCCGGGTGCGCGCGCTCGAGAACGGCGTGCGGCTCGCGCGCGAGCGCTACGAGAACGGCTATTCGGACACGCTCGACCTGCTCGACACCGAGCGCGGGCTGCTCTCGGCGCAGCTCGCGCTGACCGGTGCGCGCGCCGACCGCTACCGCGCGCTGGTCAGCCTGTACCGCGCGCTCGGCGGCGACTGGATCGACGAGGCGGCGATCGCTCCGGGCGCGCCGGCGACGGAGGCAGGGGGAGCTCCATGACCGATTCCGAAGACGTCGCTCGCGCCGCGCCCGCGCCGGCCAAGCCCGACGCTGCGAAGCCGAGCGAAACCGCCGAGCCCGAAGTCG
>CBHWED010000111.1:0-10403 GCA_966112795.1 uncultured bacterium | reverse complement strand
CGTCCGCGCGCGCGGGTCTTGTGCGGCGCAATCACCCCATCCAAGCTTCGCGAGCTCGCTTCGCGAGCAAGCTGCGCTATCCTTCCCCCATCAAGGGGGAAGGGGGAAGGAACGGTCGCCGCTAGAGCTCGAGCTCGTAGAGGAACTCGTCGTCGCGCTTGTTGCCGACCCAGAAGTCGATGTCGGCGACCTTGCGGAAGCCGTAGCGCTGGTAGAATCGCTGGGCGCCGAAGTTCTCGCTGAACACCGAGAGCTGCACCGCGTCGGCGCGCCATGCGCGGGCTTCGGCGATGACCCAGTCCATCAGCGCCGCGCCGAGCCCGTGGCCGGTCATGTCGGCAGCGCAATAGAGCTGGCTCAGGAACACGGGCCGTGCAGGGCGCGGCTCGGGCCGTTCCTCGAAATGCTCGCCGAGCACGATCAGCGCATAGGCGGCGAGCTTGCCGTCGACCTCTGCCAGCTCGATGCGCTTGGCCGGCACCGCGAGCGCATCGCGATAGGCCTTCTCGGTGCGCCACTCGCCGAGGAACAGCGCGAGGTCCTCGGGCGTGTAGAGCGGGCCGAAGGCGGCGGTGAACGCGTCGGCGGCGAACGGCGCGAGCGCCGGCACGTCGGCCTCGGTGGCGGGGCGCAGGACCACGCTCACAGCGGCCGGCTCATGCACACGCTGAACTCGTCGCCGACGTAGTCGCCGAAGTCCTCGCAGTCGGTGAAGCCGTGCTTGCGGTAGAGGTTGCGGGCCGGAAGCCAGGCCTCGTAGCGCCCGGTCTCGAGCCCGAGCCAGCTATAGCCGCGACGCTCGGCCTCGCCGATCAGGTGCAGCAGCACCGCCTCGCCGGCGCCCTGGCCGCGATAGTCGGGCGCGGCGCGCATCGACTTGAGTTCGCCGCGCCCGGCATCGATCGCCTTGAGCGCGCCGACCGCGGCGAGCCTGTCGCCGTCCCACGCCGAGTAGAACGTCACGTCGGGCTGGCGCAGCCGCTCGATCGGCAGCGCGTGGACTTTCTCCGCCGGGGAGAGCGCATGCATCTCCGCGAGGTGCAGCTCGAGCAGTGTGGCGACCTCGGGGCTGCTCAGGTCGTCCTCGACGATACGATAGTCGCTCATGCGCCCGCTGTGCTACGGCAGTGGGCATGCTGACAAGATGGTTCGTGTCCGTCTTCGCCATCGCGCTTGCCGCGGCGGCCGGGCCGGCACGGGCGCAGGAGACGACAATGGCCGACGGGCGCTGGAGCATCGCCATCCACGGCGGCGCCGGGACGATGGACCGGGCGACGATGACCGAGGCGCAGCGCGCCGCATACGAGGCCGCGCTCGGAACCGCGCTCGATGCCGGCGCCAAGGTCCTCGCCGAGGGCGGCAGCGCGCTCGATGCGGTCGAGGCGGCGGTCGTCGTGCTCGAGGACGATCCGCACTTCAACGCCGGGCGCGGCGCGGTGTTCACCTACAACGGCACCAACGAGCTCGATGCCTCGATCATGGATGGCCGCACGCGCGCGGCCGGTGCGGCGGCCGGGCTGACCCACGTCAGGAACCCGGTGCGGCTCGCCCGCGCGGTGATGGAGAACAGTCCGCATGTGTTCCTCAGCGGCGCCGGGGCCGAGGAGTTCGCGCGCGGGCAGGACATCGAGATGGTCGACCCCGACTGGTTCGCGACGCCCGAGCGCTGGCGGCAGCTGCAGGAATTGAAGGCGAAGAACCTCGGCTGGTTCGACGTCGACCTCAAGTACGGCACCGTCGGCGCGGTGGCGCGCGATCGCGAGGGACACCTCGCGGCGGCGACCTCGACCGGCGGGCTGACCGGCAAGCGTTGGGGGCGGATCGGCGATTCGCCGGTGATCGGGGCGGGGACTTACGCCGACGACCGCGCCTGCGCGGTCTCCGCGACCGGGGCCGGCGAGTACTTCATCCGCGTCGGCGTCGCGCACGAGATCTGCGCGCGCATGCGGCTGGGCGGCGAGGACGCGCGGACCGCGGCCGAAGCGGTGATCGCCGAAGTCGGCGCGCTCGGGGGCGACGGCGGGGTGATCGTGGCGGCGCCCGACGGGACCACGGTGTTCGCGCTCAACACGCCGGGCATGTACCGCGGGCGGGCGGACAGCGAGGGGACGCGCGAGGTGGCGATCTTCGCGGACGACTAGCGCCCTACTGCGCGTACTTGTCCTTCTTCCGCTTGCCGAAGCGCATGTTCTGCTCGAGCCGGGCGCGCAGCGCGGCATAGAACGCCTCGAGGAACGCGCGCTCGTCGCCGGCGCCCGGCTGCCAGCCGATCTTGCGGCAGATCGCTTCCATGACCTGGCGCTGGGCTTCGGGATTGTCCTGCCGCAGCACGCTCTCGAGCACCTGCAGCTCGTGCTCGCCGTAGACCGAGAGCTCGGCTTCGCCGAAGCGGTAGGTCGCGGTGCGGTCCGCGGCGAGCGACATCGCCTGCATGAGCTTGTGCCGCTCGGCCTCGACCACCCAGGTCCCGGCGACGAGGTCGCCCGCGCGCAAGTGGTCGCGGTTGAAGAACGGGAACAGCACGAACACCGCGAGCCAGACCAGCGCGGCGACGCCGGTGGTGCCCCAGTCGACCAGGCCCGAGGACAGGAACTGGATCGGGATGAACACCTCGACGTCGCGCATCAGGTTGCGCGCGATCACCGCCTCCGCGGTCAGCCGCCCGCCGCCGCGCGCGGCGACGCGGATGCCGAGCGCCCGCTTGCCGGGGGTCGCGCCGCGCGGGCCGAGCTCGAACCACAGGAAGTAGGCGTAGCGCGACAGGAAGGTGGCGAGGATCAGCAGCACGAGGATCGTCTCGACCGCGGGGCTGGCGGTCTCGGTGTCCATCTGGGCCACGCCGACGCCCATGGCGAACAGCGCGATGATGATCGCCAGCAGGACCGCGAAGATCAGCGCGAGGTCGAGCAGCAGCGCGCCGGCGCGCGCGCCGCGGCTGGCGAGCGTCAGCGGCAGCGCGAGCCCTTCGGGGGTGACCAGCTCGCGCCGCCGCTTGGTCAGATCGGGGCGCACGTGCGCGGCTGCCGCGGTCATGGCTCGACCGCCGTCGGCCGGCCGCGCAGGAGCACGAAGTAGACGAGCCAGAACAGCAGCATGCCCCCGCCGATCGACGCGCGCGCGAGCGGATCGACGACGAGCTGGCGGCCGTAGCCCTCGAGCAGGCCGGCGCAGACCAGCATCAGGACCGCGCCAGCCATGACTTGCGCCGCACGCCGCCCGGCGTCCGAAGCCGCGGCAAGCACCGAACGGTCGCCGGGGAAGGCCATCGAACGCCCGACGTGGAGCCCGGCGGCGCCGCCGAGCAGGATCGCGAACATCTCGGTGGTGCCGTGGATCGAGATCCACGCGGCGAACTCCCAGCCGAGCCCGGCGTCGGCAAAGACCCACAGCATCGCCCCGAGCACGGTCATGTTGTAGACCAGCAGCAGCAGCGTCGGGATGCCGAAGGCGAAGCCGAGCGCGAACGCCATGATCGTCACCCCGGCGTTGTTCGAGAACAGGTAGGCGGCGAACATCGTCAGCCCTTGGCCGCTTTCGGCGCCGGCGAGCGATTCGGCGAGCGCCTCGCGCCCGGCACCGGGCCCGCGGCCCTGAGCCATCTCGGAACCGACGAGCGCGTAGTACCAGTCCGAATCGCGCGCCACGAGCAACCAGCCGGCCGCGGTTCCGGCGATCATCGCCGCGAGCGCGATGCACACCTCGAGCCAGATTGCGCGTACCGCCGCGCTCCAGCCGCCGCCGAGGAAGCGGCGCAGCCAGGCGCCGAGCGAGGTGCGCGGGCCGTAGACCTGGAACCACGCACGGCGGACGAGCGATTCGAGATAGGCCAGCGTGGCCGCGTCGAGCGAAGTCTCGCGCGCCACGGCCAAGCTCGAGGCCGCCTGGCGGTAGAGCACCGGCAGCGCCAGCAGGTCGTCGTCGGAGATCCGGCGCAGGCGGTTCTTCTCGAGCGCTTCGACGATCGCCTCGAGCCGGCGCCAGTCGGTCTCGCGCTCGAGGCGGAAGCGGTCGGAGCGCAAGCTCGCCGCCTCGATGTCGGGCAGCGGCTCGATCTCGGCCTTGCGGAACAGCGCGAGCGCCATCAGCCGACCGCCTCGGCCTGCTTGGCGGCAAGGTAGCGGTCGATCAGGCGGTAGCCGATTGCCTGCCACGGTGCTTCGATCACGTCGACCCCGAGCCGGCGCAGCCGCTGGAGCACGAGCGCGCGCTGGCGGGCGAGGCCGTCGGCGGCGACCGCGGTGGCGAGATCGCGCAGCGTGGCGGGCTCGGCCTCGGACATGTCGGACAGCTCGGCGTCCTCCATCGTGACGAAGATCACCAGATGGTGGCGGACGAGCCGCTCGACGCTCTCGACCATCAGCTCGGCCGAAGTCGGGTCGGCGAAGTCGGAGAACAGCACGATCAGCGAGCGCCGCTTGAGCTTGGCGGTCAGCGTGGCGAGGGCGAGCGTGAAGTTCGGCTCGCGCGCGGTGTAGTCGATGCCCGCGGCGGCGGTCTGCAGGCGGTGGAACGCGCGGCTGTCGGTGGCGAACGGGGTCATCAGCTCGGGCTTGTCGGCGAAGCCGAACAGCGCCACCCGGTCGCCGCCCTTGAGCGCGACGTAGGCGGCCATCAGCGCGGCCGAGACCGCACGGTCGATCCGCGGCAGCCCGTCGGCCGGCTCGCACATCGCCTGGCCGCAATCGAAGGCGAAGACGATCTGGTTGTCGCGCTCGGATTCGTTCTCGCGCGCATAGAGCCGTGTGTGACGCGCGCTGGCCTTCCAGTCGATGCGCCGGCGGTCCATCCCGGCCTCGTACTCGCTGAGCGCCTCGAACTGGGTGCCTTCGCCGCGGATGCGCCGCGCGATCAGGCCGAACTGCGAATCGCGCAGGAACGCCTGCAACACCGGCGAGCGCACCGGCGAGAGGTCGGGCCAGACCCGGATCGGCTGTTCGAGCGAACGGTAGGCCTGGCGGTGCGCGAGGCCGAGCGGGCCGTTCCAGCGCAGCCACAAATCGTCGAGCAGGCCGGTTCCGCGGCGGTTCGAAACGAGCTCGACCGAACCGTGGCGCGTGTCATGCACCGCGCCCGGTCCGAGCGCGAACTCAGTGGCGCCGCGCTCGCCGAGCCGTGGATCGAAGCCGAGCGCCACGAGCGGAGCCGAGCGAGGCGCACGGGCGAACTCGGCATGGACCGAGACTTCGGCCGGCTGGCCGACCTCGACGTCGGTCGGGGCGACAAGCTTGAGATCGAGCAGCCGCGGCGCGAGCAGGCCGTCGAGCAGGGTCAGCACGAGCAACGCCAGCCCGGCCACCGGCGCCGCCAGCCAGGCGTCGGGCGCGGTCGCCGCGACGACCACCGCGGCCAGCGCCAGCAGCGCCAGCAACGCGAGCGTGCGGCCGGACGGGACGATCCGCGAGCGCACTTACTTGGGCGCCTCGGTCTGCTCGACGAGACCGGCGACGAGCGTCTCGACCTGCTTGCCTTCGATCTCGGCCGCCGGCGAGAGCAGCAGGCGATGGCGCAGGGTCGAGACCGCGAGCGCCTTGACGTCGTCGGGCAGCACGTAGTCGCGCCCGTGGAGCGCGGCGCGGGCGCGCGCGGCGTTGGCGAGCAGCACCGCCGCGCGCGGACTCGCGCCGCTGGCGATGTCGCGGTTCTCGCGCGTCGCGCGGACCAGCGCCACGGTGTAGCCGATCACCTCGTCGGCCAGCGTGACGGTCTTCACCGCCGCCTGCGCCGCGGCGAGCGTCGCCGAATCGGCGACCGTGACGATGCCGAAGTCGGCCGGGCGCTGCGGGCCGCTGCGCTCGCCGAAGCGGCGCACGATCGCCGCTTCTTCTGCGGCACTCGGGTAGGGCACCAGGAGCTTGAACAGGAAGCGGTCGAGCTGCGCCTCGGGCAGCGGGTAGACCCCCTGGCTCTCGATCGGGTTCTGCGTCGCGACGACCATGAAGCGTTGCGACAACGCATGGGTCTCGCCGTCGAGCGTCACGTGCCGCTCCTGCATCGCCTCGAGCAGCGCGGCCTGGGTCTTCGGCGGGGTGCGGTTGATCTCGTCGGCGAGCAGCAGTTCGTGGAAGATCGGCCCGCGGGTCAGCGTGAACTGGCTGGTCTGGAAGTTGAACAGGTTCGAGCCGAGGATGTCGCCCGGCAGCAGGTCGGGGGTGAACTGGATGCGCCCGAAGTCGAGCCCGCAGGCCCCGGCGAAGCATTGCGCGAGGAAAGTCTTGGCGGTGCCCGGCGGGCCTTCGAGCAGCACGTGGCCTTGCGCGACGAGCGCGATCAGCAGGTGCTCGACGGTTTCCTCCTGGCCGACGACCGCCTTGGCGATCTCGCCCCGGATCGACGCGGCAAGCGCGCGGGTGTCATCGAGCGACAAGGTCATGGGGTAAGCGTCCTTTCGAGAGTCCTCAGCGCGCTTGCGGCGCGCAATAGTTCGGCGGAGTGACGGGCGCGGCGCAAGGCCTCGGCCCGTTCGACGTAGTCGGCATCGAGCCCGCGCGCCGCGAGCACGCGGGCGATCGCGGCCTCGCGCGCCGCCGGGTCGGCTTCGCGGATGCCGAGCGCTTCGGCGATGCGCGCGGTGACGAGCGCGGCGTAGGGCGGGCCGAGCAAGTGCAGCCGGCGTGCCCGCTCGACCAGGGCCGCGCCGTTGCGGGCGAGCTGGCGCTTGCCCTTGGCCAGCGTCGGTGCCTCGGCCACCGGCGGGCCGAACCGGCGGAACGCGCGCCAGGCGATGACCAGCGCGGCGAGCAGCAGGCACAGCGTCGCGGCGAGGAACGGCGGGGTGAACGCGAGCGTCATCAGGTTCTCGCTGCGGCCGAGGCCGGCGAGCGTGAGGTCGAACACGATCGGCAGGTCGGAACCGTCGAGCGCACCGTCGACGAGAGCGCCGGCAAGCCGCGCCCGGGTGAGGTCGGCGAGGCCGTAATTGTTCACGAGGTCGGGATCGACGACCACGACGACCGGCCAGAGGTCCGCGTCGGGGTCGTCGGGCGCCGCGAAGCCCGAGGCTTCGTCGAGCGCGCGATAGTCGCCGTCGTCGTTGAAATAGCCGGCGAGGAGGTCGCCGCGCTCGTCTGTCACCAACGGCAGCAGCGGAGCCCGTTGCTCGTCCGCCTTCGAGGGAGGCACCACCGCGAGTCCCTCGTCCGGCGAAGGCATGACGCCCGACAGGCCCATGCCTTCCCAGCGTTTGCGCTCGGCGACCTTGAGCGTGGAATCGTCGAACCACCTGGTGTCGTCGAGCCAGTCGGGCTCGCTGGCGCCGCCGAGCAGGACCCACCCCTTGCGCGCTTGCCCTGCGGCAAGGCGCGAGCCCTCGACCGCAAACCACTTGGGCAGGATCACCAGCGTCGGCCCGTAGTAGCGGCGCGCCTCGACGATTTCGGCGAGGCGCTTGCCATCGCCATCGAGCTGCGGCGTCAGCACGAGCAGCGCGGGGTCCTCGAGGTGCGATTCGCTGCGCGACAGCGTGACCTCGCGCCCTTGGGCTTCGAGCAGGCGCACAAGGCCGGCGAAGCCATTGAGGCCGTTGGCAGCCGCATGGGCGCCGCCGTTGCGGTCGCTGCGTCCGTCCCACCCGGCACCGATCGCATAGAGCAGCAGCAGGAAGGCGCCGCCGCCGATCACCAGCACGGCGATGAGCGTGCGCGGCGAGAACGGGGATGCGGCGCGGCTCACGCGAGGCCCAGGGCGTTTTGCCGCGCGGCGAGCGCGAAGTCGGCATAGGCGGCGCGTGCCGCGTGCCAGTCGTCGGCCGACAGGCTGCGCAACGCGAACAGGCTGCGCTCGACGCGCCCGGCGATGAGCGCGAAGGCGCCGCGGGCAGCCTCGGACAGTGCCGGCAGCTCGGCGATCTCGCGCGCGGTGCTCGACGGCTCGAGCAGACCCGGGCGCGCGGCGGCGATCTGCCCGACGCTGCGCCGGAGGAGCAGATGGGTCGCCTCGGCGTAGCGGCCTTCGGCCGCGAGCCGGTCGGCATCCTCGAGCAAGGCCAGCGCCTCGCCGGCGTCAGGCGTCCAGTCGGTCTCGCCGGCGCTAGCTTTCGCGCGCGCGCCGCGCGGGTCCAGCACCAACGGAGAGATCACCTGCCACAGCACGAGGGCAACGATGACCACGGCCGCGGCGATCGCCACCCACATCAGCGGGTAGGCGAGCGGGCCGAGCAGGTGACCGAGGAAACGCAGCATCGCTTCGAGCCATTCGGGAGGCTCGGGCCGCTCCGGCGGCTTGATCGGGGCAAACTGGATGTCGGGATCGGCACGCAGCGCCTGCCAGTCGCTCGCGAACGTGTCGGCACCCTTGGCCGCGACGCTATCCCCCGTCCCAGTCGTCACGCGCCGTTCGTGGCATGGCCCGATGCGCCGCGCAAGCGGGGCCTGCGGACGGTGAAAGGCATTCGTTAACGAGTACCGCTCGCCGCCTCGGTTCAGCCGCGCGCGCGGGCCTGTGGATAGCTGCCGAGCATGCGCAGTTCCTTGCAGTGGAACGCGAGCTCCTCGATCGCACGGTCGAGCGCCGGGTTGCCGGGGGCGCCGACGATGTCGGCGTAGAACATCGTCGCGGAAAAGCTCGCGCCCTGCTGGTAGCTCTCGAGCTTGGTCATGTTGACGCCGTTGGTGGCGAACCCGCCGAGCGCCTTGTAGAGCGCCGCGGGGACGTTCTTCACCTCGAACACGAACGTGGTCATCGCCGGCGTTCCGGCCAGCGTGGCCGGATCGAGCGGCTCGCGCGCGAGCACCACGAAGCGCGTGGTGTTGTCCTTGGCGTCCTCGATATGGTTCTCGGCGATCTCGAGCCCGTAGATCTCCGCCGCGAGCGCGGGGGCGATCGCGCAGGCCTGCGGGTTGCCCTGGTCCTTGACCAGCGCCGCCGCGCCGGCGGTGTCGGCATAGGCGAGCGGGACGATCCCGCGGTCGCGCAGCCACAGCCGCGTCTGCCCGAGCGCCTGCGGGTGGCTGTGGGCAACCGTGTACGGCCCCTTGGTCAGCCCCATCGCGGCGTAGGAGATCGGCAGGAAGTGTTCGCCAACGATCGACAGCCCGCTGTCGGGGAGCAGGAAATGGATGTCCGCCACCCGGCCGTGCTGCGAGTTCTCGATCGGAATCATCGCGCTGCCCGCGGCGCCCGAGCTGACCGCCTCGAGCGCGTCCTCGAACGCGAAGCATGGCAGCGGCAAGGCGTCGGGCGCCCATTCGAGCGCCGCACGGTGCGAGTTCGCTCCCGGCGCGCCCTGAAACGCCACGGCGCGCGCGGGTTCGGCGGCGGCGGCGGTGCGCATCGTCTCGACGAGCGCGAGGGCGGGAGCGGGATAGCTGTCCATGGGGCGAGGCGGGTAACCGGGCGACGGGCGGCGGACAAGTGACTATCGGACTTGCGCGCGCGGACCCTCGACACTAGAGCGCTGCCCAAACCGGAACTCTGGCAGAAATCCTCACTCGATGAACGATAACGTCAACACTATCGCCGGCTGGACCTTGGCTGCCGGCATCGTGGGCCTCGGCCTGTCCATTGCCAGCGGGCTCTACTTCCAGGCCGACAAGCCGCACCGCCCGCATACGATGGGCTTCCCGATCGAAGGCGTGGTCGAGGAAGGCGCGGCCGAGGAAGGCCCGTCGCTGGCGACGCTGCTCGCCACCGGCGATGCGGCCAAGGGCCAGGCGATCTTCGCCAAGTGCACCGCGTGCCACACGATCGAGCAGGGCGGTGCCAACGGCATCGGGCCGAATCTCTGGGCCACCGTCGGCGAGCCGATCGGCAAGGGCAAGGGCGGCTTCGCCTTCTCGGCCGATCTCGCGGGCCATGGCGGCGAGTGGACGTTCGAGAATCTCGACCAGTGGCTCAAGAGCCCGAAGGCTTTCGCCGCCGGGACCAAGATGACTTTCGCCGGCCTCAGCAAGGCCGAGGATCGCGCCAACGTGATCCTCTACCTGATGCAGAACGGTGGCGGTCCGCCGCTCCCCGCGGCCGATGCGCCGGCTCCCGATGCGGCTGCTGCTGCCGGCGATGCCGCGGCGGGTCCGGCGACCGAGCCCGGCGCCGATGCAGCGGGTGCCGCGGCCGCGCCGCAGCCGGCTGCTGCCGCCAACGCGGCGACCGCCAACTGAGCATGTGACCGGGGTCTCGGGCGGGCGGGCTAGCCCCGCCCCTTGAACCCTTGCGCGATCACGTACCACTCCGACGAGTCCTTGCGGCTCGCCGGGGGCTTGGCGTGCTTGACCGTGCGGAAGTGGCGCTTGAGCAGCGCCAGCAGGTCGTTGTCGGTGCCGCCCGCCAGCACTTTGGCGACGAAGGCGCCGTTTTCGGCCAGGGTGTCGACCGCGAACTGCGCGGCCGCCTCGACGAGGCCCATCGTGCGCAAGTGGTCGGTCTGCTTGTGGCCGACGGTGTTGGCCGCCATGTCCGACAGCACGAGG
>CBHWED010000110.1:0-10414 GCA_966112795.1 uncultured bacterium | reverse complement strand
ACGAGGATCGCGTCGCAGCGCGCGCGCTCGCGGTGCGCATGCGCGCGCGCGGCGTCGCCGGTGATCCACTTGCTGGTGCCGTCGGGGCGCGCGACATAGCCGTCCGCCGTCAGCGCGAGCTTGAGGGTGACGTGCGGCCGGCCGAGCGCGCGCTGGGTCAGGTAGCCCGCAAGGCTTGCCCGGCAGGCGGCGTCGTCGACCAGATCCGCCGCGATCCCTTGCGCTTCGAGCCGCGCGATCCCGGCGCCGGCGGTGCGCGGGTCGGGATCGCCGACGCCGATCACCACGCGTGCGACGCCCGCCTCGACCAGCAGCTCCGAGCACGCGGGACCGCGCTCCGAGACATGCGCGCAAGGTTCGAGGGTGACATAGGCGGTCGCGCCCCGCGCTGCGGCGCCGGCCTCGACCAGCGCCATCGCCTCGGCATGCGGCCGGCCACCGGGCCGGGTCCAGCCGCGCCCGACGACCACGCCGTCGCTCACGAGAATCGCCCCGACCGCGGGATTGGGCCGGCTCAGCGGGCGCGCGCGCTCGGCCAGGCAAGCCGCCGCGGCCAGCCAGCGCGCGTCGCTGTTAGCGGCCACCCGTGGCCGGTGTCTGGGTCGGGGTCGGTTTCGGCGCTGCCGGTGCCGCGGGAGCCGCTACGGCCGGCGCCGAGGCTGCCGGCTTGGGATCGTCGCGGTACTGCCGCTCGAGCTCGTCGGGATCGAAGCCGCTCGCCCGCGCCAGCGCACGCGCGGCCTCGCGCTTGGCCTCGCGGCGTGCCTCGGCCTCGGCCTTGAGCTTGTCCTTGTACTTCTGGTTCTCGAGATTCGAGGCCACGATCTCGGCGTCGGTCCGGTCTGGAGCGAACGTGCTGATCCAGGTCACGTCCGGCGCCCGCGGTTCGGCGCGCTCGCTGCCCGGGATCGTGATCACCATCAGTGTAAACGTCGCCGCGACCGATACGCCGAGCACGCGCCAGCGATAGGGATTCGGCCGCCGCCACTCGTGGACGAAATCGTCCAGCGCACCGCGCGGGGATATCTGGCGCCAGAAGCTCATGCCCGCGAAGATAGGCGCTTGCCGGCCGGATCGCCAGCCCCGCCCGGAATCAGGCCGAATCAGAAGTAGTCGACACCGATGCGGATGCGGCCGCGGAAATCGCCGCCACGGTTGCCCTGGCTGGTCAGGCGGGCACCGAACGAGAACTCGAGGACGCCGTCGTCGTCGAGCATCGCCACCGGCGGCAGGTCGGTGACGAAGTCGCTCAGGCGGGCCTCGCCGCCGTCGGAGCTGCGCAGCAGCACGCTCGCCGGCAAGTCGATGCGCACCGGCCGGCGCGGCTCGCCGGTGACCCGTACGCGGCCTTGGTAGGTGGTGCCGCCGAGGTCGATCATGTTGCCGTCGACGCGCGTCTGCCCGGTCTGCGGGTCGATTTGCGCTGCGCCGCTGCCGGTTCCGCGCAGCGCCATCCGTCCGAACTGGATCCCGCTCTCGATCTCGATCGTCAGCGGGCGCTCCTGGCGCTGGAGGACGCCCGGCACGGATGCTTCGCGCACGGCATCCTGCGCCGCGGCGGGGCCAGCGGACCAGAGCGCGATTGCCGCGGCAACGAGGGCGCCAGCGCGGGTCATGACCGCGATATGGCGCGAACAGGGTTAATTCGACGTTTAGCCTCAGCCGAACGCCGCATAGAGCCCGCGGCCCTCGCGCCTGAGCCAGCCATCGGCCACCTCGAGATCGCCCTCGAACAGTTGCGCAAGCAACATGCGGAACGCCGGCGAGTGGTCGAAATGGACAAGGTGCGCGACCTCGTGCGCGACCACCGAGCGGCGCACGGCGTCGGGCGCCTGGACCAGCCGCCAGTTGATGCGGATGCAGTGACCGTTGCCTCGCGGCCCCGAGCAGCTTCCCCAGCGCCGCTGCGCGCGCGACAGGCGCAGCTCGGGCACGGGCCGGCCGGCAAGCGCGCAATAGTGCGCGAGGTCCTCACCGAGCAGCCGCACCGCTTCGGCCTCCAGCCAACGCCGGATTCGCGGGGGGACCGTGTCCTCGGGGCCACCGAGGCGGATGCGGCCGTCGCGAAGCGCGGGCTTGCGCGGCAGGTGCGGGTCCCATTCGATCGCCAGCTGCTCGCCGCGATAGGCGAGCGTGGTGCCGGGCGCGGGCGGCGCGGATTTCGGCACCGCGGCGAGCTGGCCTTCGAGCCAGTCGGTCCGGCTGCGCACGAACACCAGCGCGTCGAGTGTGCGACCCCAGCGGGGCAGGGTAATGCGCACCTCGCTGCCGTCGGGCGCGAGCCGCATCGTCAGCCGGGTCGCGCGCGGATGGCGCCGGATCGCCAGGGGCAGCACGCGGTCGCCGATGGTAACGCTCGGCTCCTCCTTGCTGCGGCGGAGCCAGTCGATCATCCGCGTTCGTCTCCTTTGGCCCATTCGACGATATGGTGCTCGAGCGGCCCCGCGTCGGTCTCGCTGACCACGCGCCCGGCGACGCTGGCGCCGGCGCGGATCATCGCCTCGGGGCTACCCGTCAGCAGCGGGTGCCAGCGCGGCAGCGGCTTGCCTTCGGCGCGGCGGCGGTAGGCGCAGCTCGCCGGCAGCCACGGCACTTCGGCGACGAGCTTGGGCGTCAGCCGCAGGCAGTCGGGCACGAACGCCTTGCGGTGGCGATAGTCGGTGCAGCGCGCGGTTCCGGTGTCGAGCAGGCGGCAGGCGACGTTGGTCTCGACGATCTCGCCGGTGTCCTCGTCCTCGATCTTGTGCAGGCAGCAGCGGCCGCAGCCGTCGCACAGCGCTTCCCACTCCTCGCGCCCGAGCGACTCGAGCGGCAGCTCCCAGAAGCGGTCCCTCAGCGCACCCATTTCGCAAGTTCCGCGGCAACCGCGTCCGCGTCCTGGTCGACCGGCAGCGTGGCAATCGGCTCGCCCTTGCGGCCCATCAGGAACGCGGCGCGGCTGTGGTCCATCATGTAGCCCCCGCCGGCGCTGACCTCGCCCTTCTGGTAATAGACCGCGAAAGCCTTGGCTGCCTGGGCGATCTGCTCGGGAGTGCCGGTGAGGCCCAGCAGGTCCTTCGAGAAGGCCCGCGCGAACTCGCCGACCACGGCCGGCGTGTCGCGTTCGGGGTCGATGGTGATGAAGATCGGCTGGACTTGCGCGGCGCGCTCGGGCTCGGCCTGCTTGAACTTGGCGAAGCCCTGCATCATCCGCTGCACGTCGAGCGGGCAGATGTCGGGGCAATAGGCGTAGCCGAAATAGACCACGCGATACTTGCCGTCGAAATCGCTCCAGCGCACGGTCCGGCCTTCGCTGTCGACGAGCTCGAACGGTCCGCCGATGGCGGCCCCGGCAAGCGGCGGCTCGGCCGGCGGCGCATCGGTGCGGCCGCATCCGGCGAGCAGGGCGAGGGTGAGGCAGGCGGCAAGCGAAACGGCACGACGTGGGAACATGGCGCCCCGGTTCATGCTCTGCTAACGCACCGGCGGCAAGGGCGGTGTCGACCTGACGGCGGCCTTTCCGCAGCTTTGACGAGGAGAAGTGCGAGTGATCGGGGGCTCAGTGCGGCGCGTTGCCGCGAGCATGACTTTGGCGGCACTCCTGGCGCTCGGCGCGCCTGCCGCGGCGCAGAACTATTCGCCCGGCTACAAGTTTCTCGAGGCCGTCGAGAAGAAGGACATCGCCGAAGTCGAGAAGCTGCTCGGCAAGCCCGGCTCGACGCTGATCAACTCGCGCGACATCACCAACGGGCGCACCGGGTTGCACATCGCGACCCAGCGGCGCGATATCGTGTGGCTGGTGTTCCTCGCCAACAAGGGTGCCAATCCCAACATCGCCGACAATCGCGGCGTGACCCCGCTGATGCTCGCGAGCCAGCTCGGCTTCTTCGAAGGGGTCGATGCGCTGATCAAGGCCGGTGCGCGAGTCGACGAGCCCAACGAGGCGGGCGAGACCCCGCTGATCACCGCGGTCCACCGCCGCGACACGCAGATGATGCGCGTGCTCCTCGCGGCCGGGGCCGATCCCGACCGGTCGGACAATTCGGGGCGGACCGCGCGCGACTATGCGCGGTTCGACGGCGAGAACAGCCGCACGATGGAGGAAATCGAGCGCAGCGCGCGCAATGGCGATAAGCCCGCCCAGCGCAATTCCGGCGAAGTCTACGGGCCGAGCTTCTGACCATGGCGCAGGATTCGGCCGCCGACGACCGCACGCTCGACGAGCTGCGGCTCGCGCTCGCGCCGGAGATCGCCCGCGCCGCGGTGTTCGACGGCTGGACCGACCGCGCGCTCGACCAGGCCGCGGCGCTCGCCGGGATCGATTCGGCCGTCGCGCGGCTGGCATTCCCCGGCGGGGCGATGGACATGATCTGCGCCTGGATCGACGGCACCGACGCGAAGATGCGCACCGCTTTCGGCGACGGCGCGCTGGCAGCGTTCAAGATCCGCGAGCGGATCCGCGCGCTGCTGCAGTTCCGGCTCGACGCGATCGCCGGCCAGGAAGAGGCACTGCGCCGCGCATTGGCGATCCAGGCGATGCCGCAGAACCTCGCGCGGACGCTACAGATCGGCTGGCGCAGCGCCGACCTGATGTGGCGCCTCGCCGGCGACACCGCGACCGACTACAACCACTACTCGAAGCGCGCGATCCTCATGGGCATCTACAGCGCGACCCTGGCGGTGTGGGTCGAGGACCAGAGCGAAGGCAAAGCCGAGACTCGCGCCTTCCTCGACCGGCGCATCGAGGGGGTGATGAATTTCGAGAAGGCCAAGGCCCGCTTCCTGCAGAACCGCGAGGGCTTCGACGTGGCCCGCTTCCTCGGCCGGCTGCGCTACCCGGCGCGCTAGAATCCTTCCCGCCGGGGAGGAAATGTTTAATGCGAACCAGTTGCAATTAAGCCGCCCTTCCGGCACAGCGCGCAACGTGACGGATTCCACCACGCTCGACCTGCTTCCCCCGCGCCGCCGCGCCGAAATCGTCGCGGTCGCCTGGGACCAGCTCGCGCCCGAGGAGGCCAAGCGCTTGCGCGCGCTCGGTATCGAGGAAGGTGCCCGCGTGGCCGTCGAGCATCGCGGCATTTTCGCCGGGCACGATCCGCTCGCGCTCCGGATCGGCCGCATGACCGTGGCGATCCGCCGCAGCCATGCGCGCGCGATGACGGTCGAGCTGTCATGAGCCGGCTGCGCACCGCCGCGCTGGTCGGCAATCCCAACTCGGGCAAGAGCGCGCTGTTCAACGCGCTGACCGGGGCGCGGCAGAAGATCGCCAATTACGCCGGCGTCACCGTCGAGCGGAAGGCCGGGCGCATGACGCTGCCTTCGGGCGAGCCGGTCGAGCTCGTCGACCTCCCCGGCTCTTATGCGCTCGACGCGGCGAGCCCCGACGAGGAAGTGACTCGCAAGGTCGTGCTCGGCGAGTTCCCGGGCGAGGCGCAGCCCGAAGTGCTGATCGTCGTGCTCGACGCGGCCAACCTCGAGCAGCACCTGGTGTTCGCGCAGGAGCTGATCGAGCTCGGCCGCCCGGTCGTGGTCGCGCTCAACATGATCGACCTCGCCGAGCGCGACGGGCTCGTGATCGATCCCAAGGCGCTCGAGGAGTCGCTCGGCGTGCCGGTGATCCCGACGATCGCGGTACGCAAGCGCGGGCTCGACCTGCTGACCGCGGCGATCGCTGCCGCGGGCGCGCGGGTCGGCCAGGACCAGCGCTCGAAGCCGCACCAGCACCTGACCCTGCCCGAGCGCCGCTTCGCCGCGCGCCAGATGGCCCAGGGCGCGATCCTCAGCGAAACTTCGGTCCATCGGCTCCACGCGCGGCTCGACCGCGTGCTGCTGCACCCGTGGCTCGGCCCGCCGATCCTGATCGCGCTGCTGTTCGTGATCTTCCAGGCGGTGTTCGCCTGGGCGACTCCGTTCGCCGACGCGCTCGACGCCGGGGTCAGCGCGCTGATCGATCTCGCCAACGCCAACCTGCCCGCCGGCTTCCTGCGCGACCTGCTGACCCAGGGCGTGCTCTCGGGGGTCGGCTCGGTTGTGGTGTTCCTGCCGCAGATCGTCATCCTGTTCGCCTTCATCCTGGTCATGGAGCAATCGGGCTACATGGCCCGCGCCGCGTTCATCATGGACCGGCTCATGGCCTACGTCGGCCTCTCGGGCCGCAGCTTCATCCCGCTGCTCTCGAGCTTCGCCTGCGCGATTCCGGGGATCATGGCGACGCGCGCGATCGCCGATCCCAAGGACCGGCTGACGACGATCCTGATCGCGCCGCTGATGACCTGCTCGGCGCGGTGGCCGGTCTACACGGTGATCATCAGCGCGTTCATTCCCAACCGTACCGTCGCCCCGTTGGTCGGATTGCAGGGTCTCGTCGCATTCGGCCTGCTGGTCTCGGGCATCATCGCCGCGGTCCTCGCCGCGCTGGTGCTCCGCCGCACGGTCACCAAGGGCGCCGCCTCGGGCTTCATCATGGAGCTGCCCAAGTACCAGTGGCCGCCGCTGCGCGATCTCGCGATCGGCCTGTGGCAGCGCGCGTGGATCTTCCTGCGCCGCGCCGGGACGATCATCTTCACGGTCACCGTGGTGCTGTGGCTGCTGCTGAGCTTCCCGCAGGCGCAGCCGGGCGAGAGCCAGTCGGAAGCCAGCATCGCCGGGCATATCGCCAGCGGCCTCGAGGTCGTCGTCCGGCCGATCGGCTTCAACCACGAGATCGCGCTCGCGCTGATCCCGGCCATGGCCGCGCGCGAAGTCGCCGTCGCCTCGCTCGCGACGACGTACGCGATCGACGCCGAGGACGAGGACGTCGCCGCGCAAGGCCTCGTTCCCAAGCTCCAGGCCGCGTGGACCCTGCCGACCGCTCTCGCCTTCCTCGCCTGGTTCGTGTTCGCGCCGCAGTGCCTGTCGACGATCGCCGTCGCCCGGCGCGAGACGAATGGTTGGAAATGGCCCATGTTCATGTTGGCCTACCTGTTCGCGCTGGCCTACATTTTTGCCGGCCTGACATATTGGCTGGCCGTGGCTGCCGGGCTTTAGGTCCGCTCGGGTAAAACGCGCCTTTGCCGGTTGCGGGACGGGCGGGCAGGGGCCTACATCCTCGGCGGAATCACTATCGGCCGGCGCGCGCTGCCGGCCTCTAGCCCGACAGAGGAAAATTCATGGCAGGCAGCGTCAACAAGGTCATCTTGATCGGCAATCTCGGTCAGGATCCGGAAGTGAAGAGCTTCCAGAACGGTGGCCGCATCGCCAATCTGCGCATCGCCACCTCGGAAAGCTGGAAGGACCGCCAGACCGGCGAGCGCAAGGAGCGCACCGAGTGGCACACCGTCGTGCTCCAGTCCGACGGGCTGGTCGGCGTTGCCGAGCGCTATCTGCGCAAGGGCAGCAAGGTCTACATCGAAGGCCAGCTGCGCACCCGCAAGTGGCAGGACCAGTCGGGCAACGATCGCTACAGCACCGAGGTTTCGGTCGGCGGCATCGGCGGCGTGCTGACCATGCTCGACGGCGCACCCGGCGGCGGTGGCGGCCAGCGCAGTGGTGGCGGTGACGACTGGGGCAGCGGCGGCGGTGGCCGCGGTGGCTCCTCGGGCGGCGGGTCGAGCTGGAACCAGGGTGGCGGCGGCAGCAGCAGCGGCGGCTCGTCGAGCGGCGGGAGCTTCAGCGACGACCTCGACGACGACATTCCGTTCTGAGGTGGGTCGAGAGCGATTCAGCGAAAAGGCCCCGTGGAGCAGATCCACGGGGCCTTTTCATTTTTCATTTCGCGAGCGAACGCCCGGAAGCGATCCACTCAATCCTTCTTGAGCGCCGCCAACGCTGCGAACGGTCCGGTGGCCGACTCGTCGAGCAGCCCGGCATCCTTGCGGGCCTTTTCGGCGTTGGGCCCGACCGCGTAAGGGTCGATCGCCAGCGCGAGGCTCTGCGCCACGGCCTCGCCGAGGTCGAACATGGTCCCGCTGTAGGGAATCTCGTCGAGCTCGCTCTCCTCGAGCTCGAGCTCCTCCTCGGTCACTTCGGCCTCGGGCACGAAGCGCAGCGCGAGCGGCTCGTCGATCGTGACCGGCAGGTCCTCGCCCGAAACCGCGCAGCTCTGCACGATCGCCGCTCGCAGCCGGCCCTTGGCGTTGACCGCTTCGCCGTCGACGTCGAGCGTGACTTCGGCCGCGAGCCGGTCGATCCGCACCAGCCCGAAACGCCGCGCGAGCGCCTTGCGCTCCTCCTCGGTGGCGTCGATCGCTACCGGCTTCGCGACGATCTGCCTGAGATCGATCGGCCGCGTGAGCTCGGGCGCGGTCACAGCGAAATCGTCCCGGCGAGCAGGGTCTTGCTGTCGAGCGCCGCGACCTGGTTGTCGAACGCCTGCACCCGCGCGGCGAGCGCTGTGGTGTCGCGGCCCTCGAGCATCGTCACGTTGCGCGTCAGCGCGGCCTCGAGCTGGCCGCGGTCGCGGCTTTCGCGCGCCTCGCGCAACGCGCCGAGCCGGCCGCCGAGCACCGAGACGAGCTGGCCGACCTTCTTGCCGACGACCACGTCGCCGACGCCGCTCTCGCGCAGCTGGCCGTCCATGTCCTCGACGAACAGCTCGGTCAGCAGCGCCGCCTCGCCGGCGAGCACGCGGTCGCGCTCGAGCCGCATCAGCACCACCGAGAGGATCACGGTGATCATGTCGAACCGCCCGGTCACGGTGTCGGCGACTCCGTCGTCGCGGTACAGCGCCGGGGTGCGCGAAAGCTCGACGACGCGGTGCCACAGCGGCCGCAACGCGTCGCGCGGGTCGGGGGCAGGGGCGGATCGCGAACCAAACAGGCGGGCAAGCATGGACATTGGTATAAGTGGGTCCCGGTTAATCGGTCATTCAATGCGCGCCGCCCAAGCGCCATTGCGTGGCGGCGCGCCAGCCCTTAAGGCTCGCCGCCGATATAGGCTCGAGCGCGGAGTTGGCAAATCGCCGGCCGCGCGGCAGGCGGGAAGGTAACGAATGACGGCTTGGGTGCGGATCGGGACGGTGCTCGGCACGGCGTTGCTGGCGGCCGGATGCGTCCAGATCCAGGGACATCGCGGCTACCTGGCCGACGAGGTCCTGCTGCAGTCGGTCCAGCCCGGCGTCGACAACCGCCAGTCGGTCGAGCGCACGCTCGGCCGCCCGAGCTTCGTCGGCCAGTTCGGCGAGCCCGTGTGGTACTACGTGTCGAGCTCGACCACGCAGAGCCCGACGCTGCGCCCCAAGATCACCGGGCAGATGGTGCTCGCGGTCCACTTCGACGCGGCCGACAACGTGGTCAACGTCGAGCGCACCGGCATGGAGCAGGTCGCGCGGATCGATCCCGAGGACGACAAGACGCCGACCCTCGGCCGCGAGCGCAGCTTCTTCGAGGACCTGTTCGGCAACATCGGCCAGGTCGGCACCGGCGCGGCCGCGGGCAACGGCGGCGGCCGCTGAGCCTCCTCGGCACGGCCAAGGATTGAAGCCCCGCCACGGCCGGCCCATATCCGGGCCATGGACGAACGACAGGCGAGCCACGGCCTTATCCAGTGGCACGGCACCACCATCATCGGCGTGAAGAAGGGCGGCAAGACCGTCATCGCCGGCGACGGCCAGGTCTCGATGGGCAACACGGTGATGAAGCCCAACGCGAGGAAGGTCCGCCGCCTCGGCGAGGACGGGCACGTGATCGCCGGCTTCGCCGGCGCGACCGCCGACGCTTTCACCTTGTTCGAGCGGCTCGAGCGCAAGCTCGAGCAGTACCGCGGCCAGCTGCTGCGCGCTGCGGTCGAGCTCGCCAAGGACTGGCGCACCGACAAGTACCTGCGCAACCTCGAGGCGCTGATGATCGTCGCCGACAAGGAGACGCTGCTGGTGCTGACCGGCAACGGCGACGTGCTCGAGCCCGAGGGCGGGATCGCGGCGATCGGTTCCGGCGGCAACTACGCGTTGTCGGCGGCCAAGGCGCTCGACGACTACGAGGACGATGCCGAGAAGATCGCCCGCCGCGCGATGCAGGTCGCCGCCGAAGTCTGCGTGTTCACCAACGACCGCGTGACGGTCGAGGTGATCTGAAGCTCCGAATCGGAACAAGTCATTCCGTCATCCCCGGGAAGCGGGGACCCGGCTGGCTCTAGCTGCTACCAGGGTTCCGCTGTCGCGGGAATGACGAGGAAGAGGTACCACGTTGAACGACTCTCTCACCCCCAAAGCCATCGTCCGCGCGCTCGACGAGCACATCATCGGCCAGGCCGAAGCCAAGCGCGCCGTCGCCGTGGCGCTGCGCAACCGCTGGCGCCGCCAGCGCCTCGGCGCCGAGCTGCGCGACGAGGTCACCCCCAAGAACATCCTGATGATCGGGCCGACGGGCTGCGGCAAGACCGAGATCAGCCGCCGCCTGGCGAAGCTCGCCGACGCGCCGTTCGTCAAGGTCGAGGCGACCAAGTTCACCGAGGTCGGCTA
>CBHWED010000109.1:0-10436 GCA_966112795.1 uncultured bacterium | reverse complement strand
TCGTCGCTCATCGCCGGGACATAGGCCCCGCCCGCGGTGCACGAGCCCATCACGCAGGCGATCTGCGGGATCTGCAGCGCGCTCATCTGCGCCTGGTTGAAGAAGATCCGCCCGAAGTGATCGCGGTCGGGGAACACCTCGGCCTGGTGCGGCAGGTTGGCCCCGCCGCTGTCGACCAGGTAGAGGCACGGCAGCCGGTTCTGCTGGGCGATCTCCTGCGCGCGCAGGTGCTTCTTGACGGTCAGCGGATAGTACGTGCCGCCCTTCACCGTCGCGTCGTTGGCGACGATCATGCATTGCCGCCCCGACACGCGCCCGATCCCGGCGATCATCCCCGCGCCGGGCACCTCGTCGCCGTAGAGCCCGTTCGCGACGAGTTGCCCAATCTCGAGGAACGGCGATCCCGGATCGAGCAACCGCTCGACCCGCTCGCGCGGCAGCAGCTTGCCGCGCGCGGTGTGCCGCTCGCGGCTCGCCTCGGATCCGCCGCGCGCGGCCTGGGCGACCCGCGCCCGCAGTTCTTCGGCCAGCGCGCGGTTATGCGCCGCGCGCGCCTTGGCTTCAGGGCTTTCGAGGTCGAGCTTGCTGTCGAGCTTCGGGGCGCTCACGCGGCGCGGTCCTTCCCAGGGCAGTTTCGTCCGTGACTAGACGTCCTGCGCGGGAAGGCCAAGCCGCGTGCCGCTTACTGCTTGTCGAGGTGCTCGGCGAAGAACGGCAGCACGACTTCGTCGAAGCGCTGGCCGATCTTGTCGGTGTGGGTGCCCTCGTAGGTTTCCCAGCGATGCTCGATACCGAACTTGTCGAGCTCCTCGTGGATCAGCGTGTCGTCGCGGATCAGGCCGTCCTTGGTGCCGACGTCGCTGCCGATCGCATCGAAGCTCTGCAGCGCGCCGACATGGCTCGCGACCATCGCCAGCGGCGAGTTGTTGGCCCACTTGGCGATCACCAGCGGATCGACCGCACCGTCCTTCAACGGGAAGTCGGCGTAGAACGGCGGGTTCTGCGGGTTCGGCGACCACGCGGTCATCGAGGCGAGCCCGGCACGCATGCCGAAGCCCGACTGGTCGACGCCAGCGATCGGCACCTCGGACATCTTGGTCGCCGAATCGACGGTCTCCGTCCGCGGCGAGACGCAGCACGCGCTCTGCGCCCAGATCGAATCGAACACTTGCGGGTAGCTCATGCCGATGACCCAGGTGCCGTAGCCGCCCATCGAGTGCCCGGCGAGCCCGCGACCGCCGCGAGTGGCGATCGTGCGGTAGTGGCTGTCGATGTAGCCGACGAGGTCCTCGGCGATGAACTTGCGGAAGTCGCCGGTGGTCACCGAGCTCGAGTACATCGAGCCGCCCATCTTGGTCAGCGTGCTCGGCACGACGACGATGAACTCGTTGCCCTGGGCCGCGTTGTGCGCGACTGCCTCTGGCACGTGCATGAAATTGTAGAAGTTCTTCCCGTCGATCGCGAAGCCGTGGAGGTAGTAGACCACCGGGTAGCGCTTGTTGGGGTTGGTCTTGTAGCTCGGCGGCAGCACGACCATGACCTGGCGGTCGAGGTCGTTGCCCTCGAGGTTGCCCATCAGCGACGGGCCGTGGATCTTGATCTCCTCGACCGTGATTCCTTCGGGAACGGGCGGCGGCGGCGCGGTGATGTTCTGCGCCGCGGCAGGCGCGGCAGCACCGAAGAGTACGGGCAGCGCCAGAAGCGCGCCGGCAATCAATGCTTTCATGGTCATTCCCTCACTTGTCGAGATGCGCGCCGAAGAACGGCAGCAGGTCGGAACGGATGCGCGCGTTGACGCGGTTGCCGTGGTCGCCTTCGAACACCTGCCACTCGTGGGCCACGCCGAAGCGGCCCAGCTCCTCGTGCATCATGGTGTCGTCGCCGAGCAGGAAGTCCTTGTCGCCGACCTCGACGCGGATCGCCTCGAGCGCCTTCAGCGCCGGCACGTACTGCGGCAGCAGCACCAGCGGTGAGTTGGCGTGGAGCCGCGCGAGCAGCAACGGATCGACCTTGCCGTCCTTGACCGCAGTCGAGACGTAATACGGCGGGTTCTTCGGATCGGGCGCCCAGGCCGAGAGCTGCGCCGGGGCGACGAGGTCGAAGCCGGTCGCACCGGCGATCTTGCCGTCGGTCAGCGCGGCGACCGACTGGACCTGCTCGGCACTCAGGTTCGCCGGCGAGAGGCAGCACGGCGCCATCGCGTAGATGCTCGAGAAGATCCCCGGGTACTTCATCGCAATTTTGAGCGTGCCGTAGCCGCCCATCGAGTGCCCCGAGAGCCCGCGGCTCTGCGCATTGGCGATCGTCCGGTAGTGCCCGTCGATATAGCTCACGAGGTCCTGCGCCACGTAGCGCTCGAAGTCGCCGGTGGTCGGCGAGGCGCTGAACATCGCGCCTTTGAACTTGGTCAGCACGTCGGGCATCACGACGATCATCTCGTTGCCCGCCGCGGCAGCCTGGTCGACGGCCTCCTGGAACTTGGCGAGCCCGTCGTAGGTGTCGGCACCGACCGAGTAGCCGTGCAGGAAGTAGACCACCGGATAGCGCTTGCCCGCGCTGGCGTCGTAGCTCGGCGGCAGGAACACGTAGACGTCGCGGTCGGGCGAGTTGCCCTCGAGATTGCCCTCGAGCGAGGCGCCGTGGACCTTGATCTTGTCGGTGCGCGCTTCGGCGGGCGCCGCTGCGACGGCCGCGAGCGCCGCGGCGCCGGCGAGTAGTGTCCTGAACATCGACCCTCCCAAGGCTTCTGTTTTGGTCGTTCCGGTCTCGTTGCTTAGCTTGCTAATGTCGAGCGGATTTACGTCGCAAACCGTCGCAGAATCAGGCGCCGATCAGCTCGCGCCCGATCAGCATGCGCCTGATCTCGTTGGTCCCCGCGCCGATGTCGAGTAGCTTGGCGTCGCGCAAGTAGCGCTCGACCGGCCAGTCGGTCGTGTAGCCCGCGCCGCCGAGCGCCTGGACCGCCTCGCCGGCAACGCGAAACGCGTTCTCGCTCGCCAGCAGGATCGCCCCGGCCGCGTCGAACCGCGTGGTCTGCCCACGGTCGCAGGCCCGCGCGACCGCGTAAGTGTAGGCCCGCGCCGATTGCAGCGCGACGTACATGTCGGCGACCTTGGCCTGGATCAGCTGGAACGATCCGATCGGCTTGCCGAACTGCTCGCGCTCGCGAACGTAGGGGATCACCGTGTCGAGGCACGCCTGCATGATCCCGAGCTGGACCCCGGCGAGCACGGCGCGCTCGTAGTCGAGCCCGCTCATCAGCACTTTCGCGCCGGCGCCGACTTCGCCGAGCACGTTGCCCTCGGGCACCTCGCAGTCCTCGAACACGAGCTCGGAGGTCGGCGAGCCGCGCATGCCCATCTTGCCGATCTTCTGCGCCGGCTTGAACCCGGGCAGGTCCTTCTCGATCAGGAACGCGGTGATGCCCTTCGAGCCCGCCGCCGGATCGGTCTTGGCATAGACCACCAAGGTCTCGGCCTCGTGCCCGTTGGTGATCCAGAACTTGGAGCCGTTGAGCACATAGCCGCCCTGCACGGCATCGGCCTTGAGCTTCATCGAGACCACGTCCGAGCCCGCCGCGGGCTCGCTCATCGCCAGTGCGCCGACGTGCTCGCCCGAGATCAGCCCCGGCAGGTGCTTCGCTTTCTGCTCGGCCGTGCCCCAGCGGGCGATCTGGTTGATGCACAAGTTCGAATGCGCGCCGTAGCTCAGGCCCACCGAGGCGCTCGCGCGGCTCACTTCCTCGATCGCGATCACGTGCTCGAGATAGCCGAGCCCGAGCCCGCCGTCGGCCTCGGGCACGGTGATCCCGTGCAAGCCGAGCTCGCCCATCGCCGGCCACAAGTCGCGCGGGAACCTGTCCTCGCGGTCGACTGCCTCGGCGCGGGGGGCGATGACCTCGTCGGCGAAGCGGGCGACGGTCTCGCGGATCATCGCCGCGTCCTCGCCGAGGCCGAAATCGAATTCGGGGGTTGCGCGCATTGGGAATCCTCTCGGTCCGGCCATAGCAAGCCCTCGGAACGCCGCAAACCGGTTGCGCATGAAAGCGGTGTTTCTCAGGCTTGAGCCTCGGGCATTCGCCTGAGTTGACGTTCCCCCGCCAAGTCATTCATTTAGACGCTCGGAGGGTCACGCTTGAATTTCGCCCACTCCTTCGCCGGCCATACCGGCCCCCTTCCCGCGCTCGATCCGGTGATCGAAGAGCAGCGCACCGCGGTGTGCGAGAGCTACGGCATCGATTCGCTGCAGGACGATCCCGAGCTTTCGGGCATCACCCGCTTCGCCGCGCAACTGTTCGACACGCCGATCTCGCTCGTCAGCCTGCTGATCGGCGATACCCAGCATTTCCTCGCCCGTCAGGGCACCGCGCAGACCGAGAACCCGCGCAGCACCTCGTTCTGCTCGCACGCGATGCTGCACGATTCGATCATGGAAGTGCGCGATGCGACGCGCGACGAGCGCTTCGCGGCGAACCCGCTGGTCACCGGGGAGCCGTCGATCCGCTATTACGCCGGGCGGCCGCTGGTGTCGAAGGAAGGCATCCCGCTCGGCGCGCTGTGCGTGGTCGGCCCGACGCCGCGGCCCGAAGGGATGACCGAGCTCCAGCGCGCCGGGCTCGAGGTCCTCGCCCAGGCGGTCATGCGCCGGCTCCACGCGCGGCGCGAGGAGCTCGAGAGCGTCGCCGAGCTCGAGAAGCGCGAGGCGCACTTGCGCGCGATGGCGGATTCGATGCCGGCGATCGCCTGGTCTTCGGACGGCGAGGGGCGGTTCGACTACTTCAACCGGCGGCTCATCGAATTCACCGGCAACTCGCACGAGAACGGCGGGGCGATCCATCCCGACGACTTCGCCCACGCCAACGGCCGCTGGCAGGAATGCCTGCGCACCGGCGAGACCTACGAAGTCCAGCACCGCATCCGCCGCCACGACGGCGAGTATCGCTGGATGATGGCGCGCGCGGTCCCGGTCGTGGGACCCGACGGGCGCCCGGTGCGCTGGTTCGGCACCGCGGTCGACATCCACGACGCGCACCAGCTGTCGGAAAGCCGCGACTTGCTCGCGCGCGAGCTGTCGCACCGGATCAAGAACATCTTCGCCGTCGTCGCCAGCCTCGTCTCGCTGTCGATGCGCAAGCGGCCCGACCAGCGGGCCTTCGGCGAGGAGCTGATCGGCACGATCCGCGCGCTCGGCCGCGCGCACGACTATGTCCGCCCGGCCGGCGGCGAGCGGCGCACGAGCCTGCATGGCATGCTCGGCGACCTGTTCAGCGCCTATGGCGCCGGCGGTTCGGCGCGCGTCATCGTCCACGGAGACGACGCCCGCATCGCCTGGCGCGCCGCGACCCCGCTCGCGCTGGTGTTCCACGAGCTGGCGACCAACTCGGCCAAGTACGGCGCGCTCTCGGCCGAAGAAGGCACGATCGACCTGACGATCGCCGATGCCGGCGAGACGCTCGTGGTCCACTGGGTCGAGCACGGCGGCCCGCCGCCCGCGGGCACGATCAAGGAAGGCTTCGGCTCGCGCCTCGTCGAGATGAGCGTGACCGGCCAGCTCGGCGGCTCGTGGCAGCGCCGGTTCGAGCCCGAGGGCCTGGTCTGCGAGCTCACCGTGTCGAAGGACGCGATCTCGCCCGCCTAGGGGCCGTCTCGCCCATCAGCGCGAACACCGGCAGCACGGCGATCGCGACCATCGCGATCATCACGCCCGGCATGTGCGGAATCCCGGTAGATTCAACGAGCCGCTGCGCCAGGTACGGCGTCAGTCCGCCGAACACCGCCGTCGCCAGCGTGTAGCCGAGCCCGAGCCCGCTCGCGCGGCTCTCCTCGGTGAACTGCTCGCCGGTGGCGATCGCTCCGACCGCGCTGACCCCGCCGGCGACCAGCGCAAGCACCACCGCCCCGAGCAGCGCCATGTTGGCCGAGGCGCCCGCCATCAGCGCGAACAGCGAGATCGGCAGCGCCGCGCTGAGCACCGCGAGCACGAGCAGCGCCGGTTTGCGTCCGAACCGGTCCGACAGCAGCCCGACCACCGGGGTCACCAGGATCACCGCCACCGCGGCGATGGTCGACAGCCACAGCGAAGCCGCCTCGCCCATTGCCCCGACCGAGGTCAGGAACGCCGGCACGTAAGTGATGCCGACGTAGTAGGTGATCGAACCGAGCGCGGAGATCGCGAACGCGCGCAGCAGCGCCACGCGCTGGCGCGACACCGCGTGCGCCAGGGGGTTGAGCTCCAGGGCGCCGGCATCGCGCAAGCGCTCGAAATCGGGCGATTCGTCCATCGTCGAGCGCGCCAGCCAGACCGCGCCCGCGAGCGCCGCGCCGACGACGAACGGGATGCGCCAGCCCCAGCTCTGCAGCTCGGCTTCGGACATCAGGCTCACGGTCAGCGCGGCCACGCCGACCGCGAGCAGCGCACCGACCTCGCTCGCCGCCGCTGCGAGGCTGGCGATCAGTCCGCGGCGCTCGGGCCGCGCGCCTTCGAGCAGATAGGCGATGACCCCGGTGTACTCCCCGCCGACCGAGAACCCCATCACGCAGCGCAAGCCGAACAGCAGCCACGCCGCCGCGGGGCCGACTTGCGCATGAGTCGGCAGCAGCGCGGTCATGAGCATCGCCACCGACATCACCGCCATCGACAACAGCAGCATCGGCCGCCGCCCCTTGCGGTCGCCGATATGGCCGAACACCACCGCCCCCACCGGCCGCATCAGGTAGGCGACCGCGAACCCGCCGAGCGTCGCCGCGAGCGAGGCCTCGCCCCCGCCGAAGAACACGCGCGCCAGCACGGTCGCGAAGTAGAGATAGAGCGTGAAGTCGTACCACTCGACCACGGTCGACATCGCCGCGACGGCGATCGACCGGTTCGAGACCCGGTGGCGTTGCGGCATCGCTAGAATCCCACCCCGTCGGGCCACTCGGGCGCGGCGAGCCCCATGACCTTGAACAGCAGCCCCATCTGCCCGTCGCCGGTGAGCCGCTCCTTCGCGCGCATCAGCGCCTCGCGGTGCTGCGGGGCGAATTGCGCGAGCGCCTCGGCGCGCGCCTCGATGCCGAGCGCGCGCAGCCAGGCGCCCTGCGTCACCGTGCCGAGCCAGCGCGCCCCGCGCGAGCGGGCGACGTCGGCGAGCGCGGCGAAGTCGACGTGCGCGGTCAAGTCGGCCTCGCCGGGCGTCGCGTAAGGATCGACCTTGCGGTGCTTCGCGATCGCCTGCAGCGTCGAGCCCGCGCGCGGCTCGGCGTGGCCGTAGTCGATAAACAGCGCCGCGCCGCCCTGCTGCGCAAGCCGTCCGGCGGCCTCGAACAGCACCGCGGCGGCCGCCGGACAGGTCTCGAGCACGGTACCTTCCTCGGCCATGCGCCGTATCTCGGGTACCGCCGCATCCATCGGCCGGTCGCCGGCGACCGGCACGAAACGCCCGCCCGCGTCGGGCGCCCCCCTAACCTCGCGCCAGCCGGCGTCGCTGCGGCTCCGCTGGCGCACCGGCAGCGCGTCGAGGAACTCGTTGGCCACGAGCAGCAGCGGTCCGTCCTGCGGCACGCTCGCGAGGTCGTCGTGGAACTGCGCCTGCGGCACCGCCTCGAGCTGCACCGCCCTGAGCGCCGGCGAGCCTTCGACGAGGTGCACCTGCGGCTCGAGCCCGTGGCGCTTCATCGCCCGCAACGCGTCGCGCGCGAGCGTGCCGCGCCCGGGGCCGAGCTCGACGTAATGCGCGGGCTCGGTGCGCCCGGCGCGGATCCACAGGTCGGCCAGCCACAGCCCGATCAGCTCGCCGAACATCTGGCTGATCTCGGGCGCGGTGATGAAGTCGCCCTCGGCGCCGAGCGGGTCCTTGCCCGCGTAGTAGCGGGCGTTCGCCTCGCCCATGAACTGCGCCAGGCTGATCGGCCCGGTCGCCGCGATCAGGCGCCGGAAGCTGTCACCCAGGTTCGCTGCGCTCATGCCTCGGCCGGCTTGCGCCCGCCGCTGCTGCCGAGTTCGGGCCGCCGCAGCGCCCACGCGATCAGGCCGAGCCCGGCGAGGATCAGCGGGATCGTCAGCCACTGGCCCATGTGCAGCCCGGTCCGCGCGGCGAACGCGACGAGCTGCTCGTCGGGCTCGCGGAAGAACTCGACGATGAACCGCGCCGCGGCGATCAGCACCGCGAACACGCCGACCAGCAGGCCCGGCCGGAACCGTGCGCGGGTCTTCCAGAACAGCGGCAGCATGACCGCGATCACCAGCGCACCCTCGAGCAGCGCCTCGTAGAGCTGGCTCGGATGGCGCGGCACGCCGAAGCGGATGCAGTTGCCGGCGAAGTCGCGCCCTTCGCAGAACATCGTCGCCCACGGGACCGAGCTCGGCTTGCCCCACAGCTCGCCGTTGATGAAGTTGGCCACGCGCCCGAACAGCATGCCGAAGCCGACGTTGACCGCGATGTAGTCGCACACCCGGATGAAGCTCAGCTTGTTGCGCCAGGCGACCCAGGCGATCGCCAGCGTCGTGCCGATCAGCCCGCCGTGGAAGCTCATCCCGCCGTCCCACAGCCGCAACAGGTCCCAGCTGACTGTCTCGCCAGGGGTGAAGTGGGTGAACAGGCTCGGCTTGCCGGTGTTGCCGCCGGTGTAGAACGCGGCGTAACCGAGCCGGCCGCCGAGGATGACCCCGAGCGTGCAGTAGAAGAACAGGTCGTCGACATGGCGCTGCGCCAGCGGGCTGCCCGACGCCTTGATCATCCGCGACAGGTGCCAGTAGGCCAGCACGATGCCGGCGAGGTAGGCCAGCGAATAGTAGCGGATGGTGAAGAAGCCGAGGTGGATCCCGGGCTCGGGTCCCATGTCCCAGCGAAGCGCCTCTCCGGCGGCAGCGGCGAGCAAGTCGAGCATCGGCGTTCTGTTCCCCTCTCAGGCTCGCGCGCTTTGGCACGGAACGCCCCATACGCAAAGCCTTCCGCGCAAAGCCTCACGGGCGATTGCATGGCCGCGCGTTGGGCTTATGGAAACGGGAGTGAGCGCCCTCAGGATCCCGCATCAGCGCGCGGTCATCGACCGCCGCAGCCTTGCCGCCTCGGTTGCCGAGGCGGTCGCCCAGGCCGGCGCCAGGAACGCGCGGCCGCGGGTGGTCGAGCTGCTCCGCGGCGCGCTCGAGCATGGCCGCGAGGAGCTCACCCGGCGGCTCGCCGCGCGCCCGAGCGCCGGGCACGAGATCGTCCACGGCCACGCGTTCCTGATCGACCAGCTGATCCGGGTGCTCCACGACCACGTCGTCGGCGACCTGTTCCCGGCGCCGAGGGGCAAGGCCGACAAGCTCACGCTGATCGCGGTCGGCGGCTACGGCCGCGGCGAGATGGCGCCCTATTCGGACGTCGACATCGCCTTCATCACCCAGGGCAAGACCCCGCCATGGTGCGAGCAGGTGATCGAGGCGATGCTCTATTACCTGTGGGACCTCGGGCTCAAGGTCGGCCATTCGAGCCGCTCGCTCGACGAGATGGTCAAGATGGCCAAGGCCGACCTGACGATCCGCACCGCGATCCTCGAAGGCCGCTACCTGTGGGGCGACCAGGAGCTCTACGATCAGGCCAGCAAGCGCTTCTGGGCCGACGTCGTGCCCGGCTCGGAGGCGCAGTTCGTCTCCGAGAAGCTCGCCGAGCGCAACGCGCGGCACAAGCGCATGGGCGACAGCCGTTACGTTGTCGAGCCCAACGTCAAGGACGGCAAGGGCGGGCTCAGGGACCTGCAGACGCTCTACTGGATCGGCAAGTACATCCACCGCGTGCGCGACCCGGCCGAGCTCGCCACCGTCGGCCTGTTCACCCCCGAGGAATATGCGAGCTTCCGCCGCGCCGAGGGCTTCCTGCTCGCGGTCCGCTGCCACCTGCACACGATCACCCGGCGCGCCGAGGACCGGCTGACCTTCGACCTCCAGCGTGAGGTCGCACGGCGGATGAACTATGCCGAACGCCCGGGGAAGAGCGCGGTCGAGCGGTTCATGCAGTTCTACTTCCTCCAGGCGCAGCACGTCGGCAACCTCACGGGCGTGTTCCTCGCGCACATCGACGAGCAGATGGTTTCGAGCCGCCGCCCGCGCGGGCTGCTGGCCAGCTTCCGCAGCCGCCCGCGCATGCACAAGGGCTACCGCGTCGTCGGCGGCAAGATCTGTGCCCCGGGCGACGACTGGTTCCGCCAGGAGCCCGCGCGGCTCATCGAGGTGTTCCAGCTCGCCGAGGAGGAAGGGCTCGAGATCCACCCCGAGACGATGCGCATGGCGCGGCGCGATTCGGTGCTGATCAAGGATTCGGTGCGCCGCGAGCCGCGCGCCAACGAGCTGTTCATGAAGCTGCTGACCGGCCGCAACGACCCCGAGACCGTGCTCCGGTGGATGAACGAGGCCGGCGTGTTCGGCCGCTTCATCCCCGACTTCGGCAAGGTCAACGCGCAGATGCAGTTCGACATGTA
>CBHWED010000108.1:0-10448 GCA_966112795.1 uncultured bacterium | reverse complement strand
ATGGCCAGAGACGATCCCCTCGCGCTTGCCGACGAGGCTCTGCAAGATCCCTTCGCGCTTCTCGACAAGGAGGAGGCCCTGAAGGCCGGCGAAGCCGACGTGCACGTGCTGCGCACCGGCCACGTCTGCAACACCGAACGCCGCGGCCACGCGATGCCGCGCAACCGCTCGCCGCTCGAGCTCGTGCTCGACGCGACCGAGGGTTTCATCCCGCTGTGGGAGAAGGACATCACGCTGCGCTGGCGCTTCCAGGAGCGCTCGCTCGCCCCGTTCCGCCATCCCGAGGCCGCCAAGGCGGTGGTCCGCGAGCTGCTTCGCGACGCCTTGATCGCGTGGGGCGAGGCCTGCCCGGTGCGCTTCAGCGAGCAGGCCGAAGCGTGGGATTTCGAGATCGCCTTGCGCGCCGGCAACCAGTGCGGCCCCGCCGGCTGCACGCTGGCCAGCGCGTTCTTTCCCGACCAGGGCCAGCACGAGCTCGTGATCTATCCGATGATGTTCGATCTCGACCCGGCCGAGCGAGTCGAGACGCTCGCCCACGAGGTCGGGCACATCTTCGGCTTGCGCCATTTCTTCGCCCAGGTCCGCGAGTCAGCGTGGCCCGCGGAAATCTTCGGCCACCACGACGAACTGTCGATCATGAACTACGGCGATCTCAGCGTGCTCACGCAGACCGACCGCGACGACCTGAAGTCGCTCTATCAACTCGCGTGGAGCGGGCAGCTGACCAACGTGAACGGGACCCCGGTGCGGCTGGTCAAGCCGTTCAGCTCGCTTCGTCCGTGACCTCGGCCAGGCGCTGCGAGCCCCGGCCCGCGGCGCCGTGCCATCACGCCCGGCCGCCGCCGACGTTCGCCGCCACCGCCTCGCGCACGAGCGCCTTGAATGCGTCGGCGTCGACCCTCTCGCCCTCGCGGATGTCGATCGCGCGGCGCGTGCCGCCGCCGAAGCCGGCGTTGAACAGCCCTGACGGATCGTCGAGCGCGGCGCCTCGCGCGAACGTGAGCTTGACGTAGCCCTTGTAGACCTCGCCGGTGCACAGGATGCCGGCGTGCTCCCACACCGGCACGCCGCTCGGGTTCGTCGGCTTGCGCCACTTGACCGTCTCGACCACCTCGGGATCGGCCTCGCGGATCAGCTGGCGCATCCGCGTCAGCGCAGCGCCACGCCAGTCGCCGAGGCCGGCAAGCTTGGCGTCGATCAGCGCGGAAGGATTGTCGTCGGTCATGCGGGCGCTCCCGGTGTTTCGGTCGGCACGCCGAAGCAGTGGTCGAAACCATCGTCGTCGACGAGCGTGAATTCGCTCTGGCCGTAGTCGCGGTGCCAGACCTCCGACACCGCGTAGCCCAGGCCGAGCAAGTGGCTGCGCAACCCGTGGAGGTCGTCGGGCGCCCAGTAGAAGCGGACGCCTTCGTAGCCTTCGGGCCTCGCGGGATCGCCGGCGCGGATGTTGAGCATCACCGTGATCCGGCCCTTGCGGATGCCGCAGCCGACCAGCTTGCCGTCGCGGTGCTGCTCCCACCAGGTTTCGTCGAAGCCGAGGCCCTCGCGCCACAGCCTGAGGCTGCGCTCGAGGTCGACGCTCGGCACGATCGGGATACAGCTCGCGACGCTCATCCGATCATCCACCCAGGTATCGCCGCCGCCTGGCGGATCCATTCGGCGAGCTGCGCCTCGTCGACCGGCTCGCCCTCCTCGATGTGCAGGTAGCGGGTATTCGGATCCTTCGAGCCGACCGGCGGCAACGGCTCCAGCTTCGCGCCGCGGAAGAAGGTCACCTTGATATACCTGGCGAAGCAGTGGAAGCTGAGGAACCAGCCCCCGAAACCGTCAGGCCCCTCGACGCCGTAGAGCGGCGAGTTCCACTTGACCGCCTTGCGCACGCCGGGGACGGTCTTCACGATCAGCGCGTCGAGGCGCCGCCCGGCCTCGCTCTTCCAGCCCGGCATCGCCGCGATATAGGCCTGCACCGGCGCCTCGCCCTCGCCCTTGGGGATCTGCGGATTGCCGCCGGACAGGAGCTTGGGTGTGCTCACGGCCGGAAGTCTAGCCCGCCGACGCGCTCGGCGAAACGCCAGCCGTCGCCGGTGCGCACCAGCCTGTCGGTGAAGGTGCCGATCAGCGGCGACTTCGGATCCTGCACGGGGAGTCCGCCGTCCTCGGCGGTATCGCCCATGTAGAGCACGATCACGCTGAACGCGCGCGCGTGGTCGCCGTCCTCGACGTCGACCACCACGTTGGCGATCACGTGCCGTTGCGCGCGCGCCGGCCGGGCGAGGAAGCTCGCGAGGATCGCCGCGCGCCCTTCGATGAACACCCCGGGCTGGCTCGGCCGCGCGAACCGCGCGTCCTCGGTGTAGAGCGCGGCCACTGCCGGCCAGTCCTGCGCGTCGTTCAGGTTGACGTAGTGCTTGATCAGCCGCTCGCAATCGGCCTCGATCGCGCGGCGTTCGTCCTCGGTCATTCGGGCTTGGTCCTCTCGAGGAACAGCGACTTGCCCTGCGCGTCCTTGGCCTCGAGCGTGTCGATCAGGTGCGTCAGGATCGACCCGAGCTGCTCGACTTCGGACGGCGCGAGCTCCGAGAACAGGTAATCGGCGACCTTTTCGCTCTGCGGCCGCATGATCGTGTAGAGCCGGCGGCCTTCCTCGGTCAGCGTCAGCCACTTGCGCCGGCGGTTGGCCGGATCGCGCACGACCTCGATGCGCCCGTGCCGCTGCAGCGTCGCGACCGCGCGGCTGACGCTCATCACGTTGACCCCGGTGAGCTCGGCGAGCTCGTGGCTCGCGGTCTTCTCGAGCGCACCGATCGTCATCAGCAGGCGAAACTCGTTGAGGCTGATCTTGTAGCGGTGCGCGAGGTGCGTCGAGAACGGCGCCATGAGCCGGTTGGTCAGCTTGAGCAGCTGGTGCAGCATCTCGACCTTGTCGCCGGCCGCCGCCTCGTCCTCCTTGTGTTTCAGAACCAAACCCTCCCCATTTGAGCGCGCGCAAACCACCGCGCCCTTTTCATCGATTATAACAGTCGTTAGCGTTTCGCCCACGCTAAACGTAACACCGGAATCACCGGGAGCAGAGGACGCCATGAACGCCTTTCCGCAGACCATTCACTTCATCGGCAGCAATTTCCCGCGCCGCGCCGAGATTTCGGTGCGCGACCTCGAGGTCGAAGGCGAGATCCCGGCCGAGATCGACGGCGCGTTCTTCCGCGCGGTGCCCGACAACGCGCACGCGCCGATGTTCGACGACGACATCGCGCTCAACGCCGACGGGATGATCGCGCGCTTCAACATCGAGCAGGGCGCGGTCGACTTCGACATCAAGTACGTCGAGACCGAACGCTACCTCGCCGAGAAGAAGGCCCGCCGCGCGCTGTTCGGGCGCTACCGCAACCCGTTCACCGACGATCCGAGCGTCGCCGGGGTCGACCGCACGGTCTCCAACACCACCCCGGTGTGGCACGCGGGCCGCCTGTTCATGACCAAGGAGGACGGCCGCGCCTACGAGATCGATCCCGAAACGCTCGCGACGCGCGGCAAGTGGGACTGGTACGGCGCGCTCAAGAGCGAGACTTTCACCGCGCACCCGCGCGTCGATCCGGTGACCGGCGAGCTGTTCTTCTTCGGCTACGAGGCCGGCGGGCTGTGCTCGCTCGACATCGCCTACGGGATCGCCGACGCCGAGGGCAACCTCGTCTCCGAGCAGTGGTTCAAGCAGCCGTACTGCGCGACGATCCACGACTTCGTGATCACCGAGAAGTACGCGATCTGGCCGATCTTCCCGACCACCGCCGACCTCGACCGGCTCAAGGCCGGCGGCGCGCACTGGGCGCACCAGCAGGAGCTCGAATCCTGGCTCGCGATCATGCCGCGCTACGGCGACGTCAGCGAGATGAAGTGGATCAAGGGCCCGGTCGGGGTCTCGGTGTTCCACGAGGTCAACGCCTACGATGACGGCGACCTGGTCCACATCGACTTGTGCCTGACCGACACCAATGCGTTCGGCTTCATGCGCGAGGCGGGCGGCATCCACCGCGACCAGCAGAGCCTGCAAGGCGCGCTGACCCGCTGGACGATCGACATGTCGAAGGACGAGCCGACGATCGAGGAGCGCCCGCTCGGCCCTCCGGGCGACCTGCCGCGGCTCGCCGACGCCGACCAGGGCCGGCCGTACAACCGCACCTGGTACCTCTCGATGAACCCGCAAGGCGGTCCGCCGATGCTCGGCGGGCCCGTGGGCATCAACTTCAACGCGCTGATGCGGCTCGAGCCCGGCAACGGCCGGCTGTCGGTGATGGGCGTGCCGCCCGGCGCCGCGATCAGCGAGCCCGCGCACGTGCCGTCGCAGGACCCGAGCCACGGCGGCTGGCTGCTGACCGTGGTCGACGTGCCCAACGGACCTCCGGGCGCCGGCGCGCCGCACGACTATGCGTCGGAGCTGTGGGTGGTCGAGGCCGACGAGATCGAGAAGGGCCCGATCGCCAAGGTCAAGACCGGGCTCGCGCTGCGCAGCCAGGTCCACGGCGCGTGGGTCGGCCGCGACCGGCTCGCGGCGAGCAAGCTGAAGGGGTAGGCGCCGCGCGTCAGCGCATCAGCAGGATCAGCACGCCGACCCAGAACAGGCCGAGCCCGCCGAGGGCCAGCCGCCAGAAGCGGGCGCGGTAATCCTGGCGCTCGCGCCAGGCGATTTCGTCGGGGACGACGCTGTCGTCGACCGTCATGGGCACAGGTTCCTTCGGTGAGAGGCGTGCTGCCTCGAAGCTGCCACCCTAGCATCGCGCGCGAGGCGGGGTTTGCCCGGCCGCGCCATGGTTTTGCCAATCGGCGCCGCGCGAAGGCGGCACGTGGCGGATTGCAAACGCCGCCGGGCGCGGCATACTCCCGTGAAAATACGGGGAGAGTGCCATGACAATCACGCGCATCGCAGCTGCGCTGGCCGCGCCATTGCTGTTCGTGCTGCCGGTCTCCGCGTCCGCCCAGGCCAGCGATCCGGTGCCGTCGGCCAAGGACTACCCGCCGCCGCCCGCTGGCTGGCACGTCGCCCGCACCCCATGGGGCGATCCCGACCTGCGCGGCATGTGGCCGGTCGACTACCTCGCCGCGACCCCGCGCGAGCGGCCGCCCGAAGTCGCCACGCAGACCGAATGGACCGAGGACCAGTACAAGGAGCGGTTCGCCCAGGCCGAGCAGCGCCAGGGCCTCGAAGCGGCGCAGGACAAGCTCGGCATCCTCGGCATGGGCCACTGGCGCGAGGACGGGCTGCCGCTGTGGCAGACCTCGCTGATCACCCAGCCGGCCAACGGCCGCACGCCGCCGCTGACCGAGGAAGGCCAGCGCGCGCGTGCCGCAGTGCACGATTCGTGGAACACGCAGGTGTTCGATTCGCTGAGCGACTTCGGCAACTGGGACCGCTGCCTGACGCGCGGCATGCCGGGCTCGTTCATGCCCGGCGCCTACAACATGGGCATCCGCGTGATGCAGAGCCCCGGGCTCGTGGTGATCGCGATCGAGATGGTCCACGAGACGCGCATGATCTACCTCGACGGGCGCGAGCCGCCGCCCGAGGCGGTCAATCAGTATCTCGGTTATTCGCGCGGCCACTGGGAAGGCGACACGCTGGTCGTCGAGACGACCAACTTCACCCCCGGCATGAGCAACGGCGCCTCGCCGAACAGCGCGCAGATGAAGCTGCGCGAGCGGTTCACGCCGACCGGCCCCGACCAGATCCGCTACGAGGCGTGGATCGAGGACCCGGTCATGCTGACCGCGCCGTACAAGATCGACATGCCGTGGCATCGCAACCCGAACTACGAGTTCTTCGAATACGCCTGCCACGAGGGCAACGTGCAGATCCGCGGCTACATCACCTCGACCAGCCCGCGGTTCCAGAAGCTGCGCGAGGAGCAATGGGCCAAGCAGGGCGAGGAGCCCTCGCCGATCGAAGCCGGCCCCGGCGGTGCGCCCTAAGCTTTTCAGGTTGGGCTGAACCCAATGAACCCCTCCCCCTTGAGGGGGAGGGTGGGGTGGGGTGTTCGACGCTGGGGTCGACGCGCGGCTTCGCCGCGCTCCCCCACCCCCTACCCCCTTCCGCCGGGGAGGGGGAAAAGGCAGGGATGAGGGAAGGACGGGTCCATGTTCCGCTATCTCTATCACGCCAGCCGGCTGGTGTTAGGCGGCTGGTGGCTGTTTTCCGGCCTGATGCACTTCCTGTGGCCCGGGCTGCAGCCGCTCGGCGACGAGCCGGCCGCGATCGCCTTCACCAAGGCCTTGATGGCGAGCGGGCTGTTCGACTGGATCAAGGTCATCGAGGTCGTGCTCGGCGTGACCATGCTGCTCAACCGGGCGATGCCGCTGACAGTGATCGCGCTGGTCCCGCTCAACGTGGTGATCGTCTACTGGAACTTCGTGCTCGACACGGGCGCGGTCGAGTGGACCTTCGGCGCGCTGAGCATCGCGTTCAACGCGGTGCTCGCCTGGCCGTGGCGCCACTACTTCTTCCCGCTGATCGTGTGGAAGGGCCTGCCCGACTACGCGCTGAGCATTCCGCCCTCGAACCCCTGACTCCTTCCCGTCACCCCCGCGAAAGCGGGGGCCCCGCTATTCTTCGAGCGCAGCGCTGAAGGCGAAAGCGGGGTCCCCGCTTTCGCGGGGATGACGAGGTGGAGTTACCAGGCGGGCGCCGGCGATCCGGCCCGCTGCTCGATCAGCGTCGCATAGTTCCGGCCACCCGCAAGCGGCTGGTTGCGCGGCTCGGCCGCGGCGTTGAGCTGGCGCAGCAGGTATTGCCCGAACGGCCAGTCACGCACGCCCGAATCGGCGTTGATGTGGCCGAGCCAGCCGGCATCGACGAAGCGGCTCTTCCAGATCCGCGCGAGCCGCCGCGCGCGGCCGAAGGCGATCCACGGATCGTCGCGGCTCGCGGCGAGGATCGAGGGGAACGGCAGCGCGCGCGGCAGGACCGGGGCGAACCGCGCGAGCCGCGGGTCGACCTTGCCCTGCTCGACCTCGGGCGGGGCAACCAGCAGTGCACCCGTGACCGGCCCGTCGGCATCGGGCCGCTCGTACTCGGCCCACCACGAGACCACGTGGCAGGCAAGGCTGTGCGCGACGAGGATCACCGGCCGGCCGGCCCTGTGGATCGCGAGGTTGAGCTGGTTGACCCAGGTGTTGCGATGCGGGTCGTCCCACATGCCGAGGTCGACACGCTCGGCCTGCGGCAGCGCCTGCTGCCACAGCGTCTGCCAGTGGTCGGGCCCGCTGTCGTTGAGGCCGGGGACGATGAGCACCAGAGGTTCGGGGGTGGACATGCGCGAAACTCCTCTCATGGCTAGAGGCCGAGCCGCTTCCAGAATTCGGCGGCGATGAGCGGCTCGGCGAGATCGGGCAGCACTGCCTCGCCGCTCCAAGACGGGTGCGGCAGCGGCGGCAGCCAGCGCTCGGGCGCGTGGCGGGAGGTCGGATTACGGGTGAGGTTGGGCATGCGTATTCTCCTTCTCAGGGGAGCACGAGCCCGCGTGGTCGCGTCGGTTCGTGCGCTTTAGCCGTTGGTGACGCGGAGCAAGCTGACATCCATCAAAAGCCGCGGCCTGCGAGCAGGCATGCCCCTTCTCAACCAATCTACTTGAGAAGGCAATCGAGACTCGCTTAAGCGTGCCCAAGCAAAGCTAAGCCGCCCGGCGCGGACGCGGGGCGGCTTGGCGAAATGGGCGGGAACCGTTTGGGCAGCTCCCACCGATAGAGTGCAGATCAGGCGGCGGGTGTCTTCTTGGTCAGCGCGTTCGAGACGATCTCGGACACGTAGCCGAACGCGGCGCCGATGATCACCGACAGGATCGTCGGCAGGATCGCTTTCGTCGGGTCGTTGTCGTTGACCGCGAGGGCGCCGGCGATCGAGGCGAAGCCATAGACGCTCGCCGGGATCGTCGCGAGGAGCGGGATCTTGCTCGACAGGCAGATCACGGCCGCGCCGAGACCGACGGCAATGCCGAAGGCGACAGGGGCATCGAGCGCCTTGAGCGGACCGGTTGCGAGCAGCACCGCGGCCAGGCCGACCACTGCGCCCCAGCTCATGCAGGCGACCGTGGTCGTGGCACCCTTGGTGCCGCCGCCCGAATGGAAGTGGCAACCCCAGGCGATGAACGAGACCCACACCAGGCCGGCGAGCAGGGTGGTCGCGAACGGGCCGATGTAGAGCCAGGTATCGAGGACGGCGAGCACGCCGACCGTCAGAGCAAGCGCGAGATATCCAGACATCAGAACTCCCCCATGCGTTATCGTTGTGGCGACGGCGGAGTTGACTCCGTCCGCGGGCGCGAAGCTAGCTGCATCGTTAGAACGCGTCCAGTTCCGGCAGGCGTTGCTGGGGATATTGCGTTTGTCCCCGATCCTGCGGCACTCTCACGGATGAAAAACACAGGGAGAGAATGCCATGAACGGAAAAGGGATTGCCGTTGTCGCGGGCGTCGTCGGGCTCGTCGCGGGCGCGCTGGTCGGGCCGCACGTGCCGGGGCTGGCGGCGAGCACGGCCGCGCCAAGCGTCGACGCGAAGCTCGTCGACCGGATCGCGATCGAGGACCTGGTCACGCGCTACTACGCGAACTTCGGCAAGCAGGACGCGGCCGACGATTTCGGCGCGTTCTACACCGAGGACGCGGTGTTCGACGTCAACGGCATCGTCTCGCAGGGGCGCGAGGCGATCGAGAAGTTCTACGCCGATTCCGCCGAGGAGCCCGACGCGCCGGCGACCAAGGGCACCTTCCACATGATGATCAGCAACCCGGTGATCGACGTGAACGGCGACACCGCGACGGCCGAGTTCATGTGGACCGGGGTCATCAACGGCACGCTCGAAGGCCCCCCGGCGCTGCTCGAGCAGGGCCGCGAGTACGACCTGCTGGTGCGACAGGACGGCCAGTGGCGGATCAAGAAGCGCGTGGTGATCGCCGACAGCGGCCTGCCGGAGCGCTACAAGGCGACCTATGAGCCGCGGATGGACTACAAGATCGACGCGGGGGAGTAGGAGCCGAAGGCGGCCCTCATCCAACTCCGACTAAGCCACTTCGTGGCTAAGTCTCCGTATCCTTCTCCCGTCAACGGGAGAAGAAGTTGGGCGCCATCCTCCTTCTTCTCCCACTGGTGGGAGAAGGATACGGAGGCTTGGCAGCTTGCTGCCTAGCCGGAGTTGGATGAGGGCTCCTGCCTTCCTCAAACCAGCGCGTAATACCGCAACAGGTTGCCGTCCGAACGGCGCTCGCCGACGCCGACGAACACGTGCTTGGTCAGCCAGTCGTGCTTGCCGGTCGGCACCTCGAATGTCGGGTTGCCGCGCAAGTAATACTCCTCGTGGCCCACCGGCGCGCCGCCGGCGAAAGCCCAGTCGCGCAGGCGCTGCATCGTGTCGGGCTTGCGGCCCCACAGGTAGCCCTTGTTGGTCAGCAGGATCATGGTCCCGTCCTGCTCCTCGAGCAGGTAGCGCGCGTCGAACACCGCGACGTCGTCGGGGCGGAAGTAGGCGTAGTCGCCGCCCGAGCCCGGCACCGCGCGGCCCTTGAGCAAGGGCCCTTCGAAGGTGCCGCCGCTGACCAGCACCGCGCTGCGCATGCCGCCGCTCGGCACGGGGGCCAGCGTGTAGACCTCGGGAAAGGTCAGCCGCACTTCCATGACGAACTCGAGCCGCGGGTTGTCGAGGGTCGAGAACGGGCCGGCGAAGGGCGTGGTGTCGTTGAAGTCAGTCATCAGCGCAGCTCGATCAGGCCACCGTCGACGAACAGGTTCGCCCCGGTGATGAAGGCGGCATCGTCGGACGCGAGGAACAGCACCGCCTTGGCCACCTCCTCGCTCTCGCCCATGCGGTGCATCGGGATGTTGTGGATCATCATCTCTTTCAGCCTCGCCACGTCCTCGTCGCTCATGCCCGGGTTGCGGTGGAGCAGCGGCGTGTCGATCGGCCCCGGGCTGACCACGTTGACGCGGATGCCCTCGCCGACCAGCTCCTTGGCGAAGACCTTCATCGCCATGTACAGCCCGGCCTTGGCCGCGGCATAGGCGCCGTTGCCCTCGAGCGCGCCGTGCGCCCCGATCGAGCCGGTCACCACCACCGAACCGCCGCGATCCATGATCCGCACCGCCTTCTGCAACGCGAACACGCAACCCTTGAGGTTGATCGAATGGACATGGTCCCACGCCTCTTCGGTGATCCCGCGCAACGGCGCGAAACCGCCGACCCCGGCGTTGATGTAGAGCACGTCGATGCGGCCATCGGCGGCTTCGATCGCGCTGACGACGGCGTCGGTCGAAGCAACGTCGGCGATGTCGGAGCGGTAGCCGGTGCTGCAAGGAATGCTTGCCACCGCGCCGTCGATCGTCGCCTGGTCACGGCCGGTGAGGTGGACCTTGGCGCCTTCGGCCGCGAAGGCCCTGGCGGCAGCGAGCCCCATCCCGCTGTTGCCGCCCAG
>CBHWED010000107.1:0-10478 GCA_966112795.1 uncultured bacterium | reverse complement strand
TAAGCCACTTCGTGGCTAAGTCTTCGTATCCTTCTCCCGTCAACGGGAGAAGGGGGCTTGGTTCCCTCCTTCTCCCACTGGTGGGAGAAGGATACGCAGACTTAGGTCCGCGAAGCGGGCCTTAGTCGGAGTTGGATGAGGGCACCTACCTTCGCGTCAGGCCAGCTCGATCACCGTCTTGGCGAAGCTGTCCGGCCCCCAGGCGTGCGCATAGGCCTCCTTGGCCTGCTCGAACCCGAAGCGCGCGCCAATCAGGGGCGCGATGCCGTTGGCGTCGATCGCCGCGTTGAGCCGCCGGGCCATCGCGGCCGAGCCGACGAAGATCCCGCGAATGCTGCCGGCGGTCATCATCAGCCCGCGCGGGTTGGGCCCGCCCTCGGGCTGGAGCACGCCGATCAGCGCGACCTCGCCCTGAGTGCGCAACGCGGCCATCGACTGCTCGGTGGTGCCTGCGCCGCCGACTTCGACCACCTTGTCGACTCCGCCCAGCTCGCGGCCGATAAACGGCCCCCACTCGGGGTTGCTCTTGTAATTGACGGTATGCGCCGCCCCGAGCTCGCGTACGCGCGCGAGCTTGTCGTCGCTCGACGAGGTTGCGATCACCTCGCAGCCGCCGGCGCGCGCCAGCTGCAGCGCGAGCATCGACACCCCGCCGCTGCCGAGCACCAGCACCCGCATGCCGGGCACCAGCGCGCGCGGCCCCTCATAGAGCGCGTTCCACGCGGTCACGCCCGCGCACGGCAGACACGCGGCCTGGGCATAGTCGAGGCTCTCGGCCATCGGCACCACGCCCGCTTCGGGCAGCACGACCAGCTCGGCCAACATCCCCGGCGCGAAGCCGTCGCCGAGCGCCGGGCCCATGCGCGGCGGACCTTCCTCCCACGCCTGGAAGAACGAGCTCTGCACGCGGTCGCCTTCCTTGAACCGCTTCACGCCGGCCCCGACCGCGACGACTTGGCCCGCGCCGTCGCTGAGCGGCACCGCCGGCGCCTTGAGCGCGCCGCCGAAGTACTTGCCCGCGGCGACCGCGAAGTCGCGGTAGTTGATCGAGCAGGCGTGGACCTGGATCAGCACCTCGCCCGGTCCGGGCGTCGGATCGGGCAGCTCCTCGAGCGCGAGCTTGTCGAACCCGTCGGACCCTGCCGGCAACCGCCATGCGCGCATTGTTCGTCCCCCTGCCTGTTACCGGTCGCCGCTCCAGGTCCGCAGACCCGGTTGCGTGCGGTCTTCACTCTTCAGCGCCGCGGACACTGCCGGGCGCGCGGTCACGCGCTCGCGCCATTCGACAAGCCGCGGATACTTGGCGGCGACGTCCTTCTCGGGAAACATCCGCTCGACCATCATCCCGCAATGCGAATAGAAGTTGATGTCGGCCAGCGTGTACGCCTCGCCGGCCAGCCACGCCGTCTCGCCGAGCTGCTTCTCGACTTTGGCCAGCGCGTAATCGATCTTGTCGCTCGCGTTCGCGAGGTCCGCCTCGGAAAAGCCCGAGCGCGCGGTCGCCCACTTCTTGCGCTGGTCGGGCAGCGGGATGTGGCTCAGCAGCTCCTCGAACGTGCCCTCGTCGATGTTGCGCGCGATCACCCCGACGAGCCGGTGCCAGCCGTGCATCGAGACGTGGTTCATCACGTGCTCGTCGACGAACTTGTTCCAGTACCGCATCCGCGCCGCGCCGACCGCGTCGCGCGGCCGCAGCGGCACCTCGGGGAAGACGTCCTCGAGGTACTCGTTGATCACCGTCGTATGCGTGATGATCGTGCCGTCGTGGTCGAGCACCGGCACCTGGCCCTCGGGATTAATCGCCACGAACCAGTCGGAATGCTGCTCGAACTTGTGCAGGTCGACGTAGACGCTCTCGTAGGCGAGCCCCTTCTCCCTGAGCGGGATCATCGACTTGAGCGAGTTCGCCAGCGGCTCGGCGTGGTAGTACTTCAATGCCATCGTCAGACCTCGATGCTCTCGAGCACGCCGCCGTCGACCGCCCAGTCCTGGCCGGTGACGTGGCTCGCCGCGTCGCTGAGCAGAAACGCGGCGACTTCGGCCAGTTCCATCGGCGTGCCCATGCGCCGCTGCGGCACGCGCGCGGCGATCTTGCCCTTCTGCTCGTCGGGAATGCGCTCGAGGGCCTCGGTGACGATGAAACCCGGGATGATGCAGTTGGCGCGCACGTTGTGCGGCGCCATCTCGACCGCGATCGCACGGGTCAGCCCGAGCACCCCGTGCTTGCTCGCCACATAAGCGGGGTTCATCGCCATGCCGCGCTTCGAGCCCATCGAGCCGGTGACCAGGATCGCCCCGCTCCTCGCCTCGATCATCGCCGGCAGCACTTTCTGGATCGCCCAGAACACGCTCGTCAGGTTGACCTTGAGGGTCTGCTCGAACACGTCGCTGTCGAACGCCACGGCCGGGGTGAACCCGCCGGTCAGGCCGGCATTGGCGAACAAGCCGTGGACCGGCCCGAAATGCGCCGCCGCCGCATCGAGCGCGGCATCGAGCTCGGCCTTCACCGCGACATCGGCGGCGTAGCCGGCGGCATGCTCGCCGATCCCGGCGACCGCCTCGTCGAGCAGCTCCTTGCGCCGCGCGATCAGCGAGACCCGCGCGCCGCGGCTGGCGAGCAGCTGCGCGCTGACCAGCCCGAGCCCGCTCGAGCCGCCGGTGACGACGATATGCTGCCCGTGGAAATCCATCAGCGCCCTCTCTCCCCGATGAACGCGGCCCAGGTGGGCGCATCCGGGTGGTCGCTTCGTTCGGGCGACCATTGTTGCTCCATCAGCGCCCGTGCCTCAGCCTCGGGCATCCCGCAAGCGTCGCGGTTGTAACGGTAAAAGAACGCCGAGACGCGCCAGTTGGCGATGCAATGGACGTGGACCGGGCCCTCCGCAGCCTCGAACGCTTCGACGAACGCGCGATAGTGCGCCTCCTCGGGCGCGCCGAACGGCACCGGGATGTGCGTGTAGCCGATCCCCTGCGCCGCGAAGGCCGTGTCCGCCTCGGGCAATGCCTCGGGATGATCGGGCATCGCCAGGTTGATCACATGCCGCACCCCGATCGCGGCGATCCGGGCAGGATCAGGCTCCTGTAGTCGGCCCGAGGTGGTCACGCGCTCCGAAAGCCGCTGCCAGCCGCGGATGTCGGTCGGATCTCCCACCATACCTTTCCTCCCTTACCCCGTCGCCCCCGCGAAAGCGGGGGTCCCGCTCTGCCCCAGGCGCAGGGCCCGAAGGAAAAAGCGGGGTCCCCGCTTGCGCGGGGATGACGGGCCGGGTCGGACGGATTGGCGGCTCAAGCCAGCCCCAGCACCTTGGCCGCGTTGTCCTTCATGATCAGCGGCATGACCTCGTCGCGGAAGCCCACTTCCGCCGCCGCGGCCATCCACTTGTCCGGATGGATCAGCGGGAAGTCGGTGCCGAACAGCATCTTATGCTTGAGCTGGGTGTTGGCGTACTGGATCACCTGCTTGGGGAAGTACTTCGGGCTCCAGCCGGAGAGGTCGATGTAGACGTTGGTCTTGTGCAGCGCCATCGACAGGCTCTCGTCGACCCACGGCCAGCTCGGGTGCGCGAGGATGATCTTCATGTCGGGGAAGTCGACCGCGACGTCGTCGATCAGGATCGGCTGGCCGTACTTGAGCCGCATGCCGCCGCCGCCGCGCATGCCGGTGCCCATGCCCGAATGCCCGGTGTGGAAGATCGCCGGCAGCCCGTATTCGGCAATCACCTCGTAGATCGGGTAGGCCATCCGGTCCGCCGGGTGCGCGTTCTGCGCGATGCCGTGGAACTTGAAGCCCTTGACCCCATGGTTCTCGATCAGGTCGCGCGCCTCGCGCGCGCCGTACTTGCCCTTGTGCGGGTCGATCGAGGCGAACGCCATGCAGATGTCGTCGTTCTTGAGCGCCTGCTCGGCAACCTCGTAGTTGCTGACCCGCTTGGCGCCCATGCCGCTCTCGCAATCGACCGTGAACAGCACCAGCGCGATGTTGCTCTCGCGGTAGAGCTCGATGATCTCGGGCATCTTCGGCCGCTCGCGCGGCGCCTTGAAATAGGCGCTGGCGGCGTCGAAGTACTGGCCCATCACCGGGTCTTCGGGATCGTGGCAGCTGACCTCGGCGTGGACGTGGACGTCGATCGCGCGGATCTTCGAAAGGTCTATCGGCAAGCGGACTTCTCCGTGGGGCCCATGGCATCCTGTTTCGCCAAGCGCTCTACGAGCCGGTTGAACAAAGTCACGCCCTTATCGTGTGCGGTCGGCATGATCCGTTGATCGGGGGTGCGGTCGACGACCCTTTGTTGCGCCTCGATCATGACCTTGTCTTCCCCGAAGGCCACGCCGGCGAGGTCCATCAGCGTGTCGCGCAGCGCTTCGTCGCCATGCCTGCGGTGCGGGCCCCAGCTGAAGAAGTAGCGCGACGACTTCGGCCCGAGCGGGGTCACCGCCTGGCTGGTGAAGGTCACGCCCTGCACGGCATCCTCGAGCCGCGGTACGCCGAACTCGAGCTTCTTCGCCGTCCCGCGCTCGTAGTTCCCGCTCCACATCAGCAGCACGCCGGGGACCAGGAAGTCGTAGGTCATGTAGCTGTCGATCGGCACGTCCGACTTGCGCGACGACTGCCCGTAGGTGTCGACCATCCACCGCGAGTAACGAACCCCGCGCTCGAGCGGCTCGAGCCTGGGCAGGCTCTCGGCGAACTCGGGCCCGGCGCCGAAGCTGTTCGCGTGGACGTAAGACAGGTGGCTGAAGTCGAGCAGGTTGTCGTTGATCAGCCGTGCCTCGGCTGCGTAGTCGAGCTGTCCGTGGCCGAGGATGTAGTCGGGATCGCTGAGGCCGACTGCGGGCGGGATCAGCGCCTCGTCGGCCTGCGCCGGGTCGCCCATCCACACCCAGATCCAGTCGTGCCGGTCGGCGACCGGGTAGCTCTTCACGCGCGCCTGCTTCGGCACGAGGTCCTGCCCCGGGATTTCGGCGACCTTGCCGTCCGGGTCGTAAAGCAGCCCGTGGTACATGCAGCGCAGCCGCTCGCCTTCGCAGCGGCCGAGCGAGAGCGGGGCGAGCCGGTGGACGCAGCGGTCCTCGAGCCCGACCAGGCGGCCGCTCTCGGCGCGATAGAGGACGATCGGTTCGTCGAGGATCGAGGCGGGGACCGGTGTCCCCGCCTCGAGCTCATGGCTCCACGCCGCGACGTACCAGGCGTTGCGGACGTAGGGGCTCAGCATTTGCCGAAGCCGGCAGATCAGAGCTTCATCAGCACCGACTTGGTCTCGAGGTAGGCCTCGAGCCCGAGGCGGCCCTGCTCGTGGCCGATGCCGCTTTCCTTGTAGCCGCCGAACGGCAGCGCCGGGTCGATCATCGCGTGGCAGTTGACCCACACCGTGCCGGCCTTGAGCTGGCTGGCGATCTTGTGCGCCGCGCTGACGTCCTTGGTCCACACGCCCGCGGCAAGGCCGTACGGCGTGTCGTTGGCTTCCTTGACCACGTCGTTGAGGTCCTCAAAGCGCTGCGCGACCACGACCGGCCCGAAGATCTCCTCGCGCACCACGCTCATCTGCGGGTTGACGTCGGTCAGGATCGTCGGGCTGACGTAGTAGCCGCCGTCGTTCGCCGGCACGTCGCCGCCCATCAGCACCGAGGCGCCGTCGCGCTTGCCGGCCTCGATGTAGCCGAGCACGCGCTCGTGCTGCTCCTTGCTGACCAGCGGGCCCATGTGCGCGGCCGGGTCGAGCGACGGGCGCGGGGCCCAGAACTCGGCGGTCTGCGCCATGCCCTCGACGACTTTGTCGAACACGCTCTTGTGCGCGTAGAGCCGGCTGCCGGCGACGCAGACCTGGCCCGAGTTGAAGAAGATCGCGCCCGCCACGCCCGGCGCGGTCTCGGCCACGTCGACGTCGGGCATCACCACCACCGGGCTCTTGCCGCCGAGCTCGAGCGTGACGTGCTTGAGCGTCTCGGTCGCGTTGCGGTTGATCAGCTTGCCGATCTCGGTCGAGCCGGTGAACGCCACCTTGTCGACGTCGGGGTGCTTGACCATCCGGTCGCCGGCGGTGTGGCCGTAACCGGTGACGATATTGACCACGCCGGCGGGCACGCCCGCCTGGTCGATCAGGTCGGCGAGGCGCAGCGCGGTGAGCGAGGTCTGCTCGGCCGGCTTGAGCACCGTCGTGCAGCCCGCGGCGAGCGCCGGGGCGATCTTGAGGCAGGCCATCAGCAGCGGGAAGTTCCACGGGACGATCTGCGCGCAGACGCCGACCGGCTCCTTGAGCGTGTAGGCGAACATCATCCCGCCCGGCATCGAGTAGGGCGCCTGGGTCTCGCCGCCGATCTTGCCGGCCCAGCCGGCCATGTAGCGGAAGTGCGCGGCGGCGCCGGGCACGTCGACCACGGCGGCCATGCCCTTGGGCTTGCCCACGTCGATCGCCTCGAGCTCGGCGAGCTCTTCGGCATGCGCGTCGATCAGGTCGGCGATCGCGTGCATCGTCTTCTCGCGCACGAGCGGCGGCAGGTTGCGCCAGCGGCCGTCGTCGAACGCGGTGCGCGCGGCGGCGACGGCGCGGTCGATGTCCTTGTCGGTCGCCTCGACGACCTGCGAGATCACCTTGCCCGACGAGGGATCCTCGACGTCGATCGTCGCGCCGCCCGAGCTGTCGACCCACTCACCGTTGATGTAGAGCTGCGGCTTGCGCGCGAGCGCCTTCTTCACCGCATCCGAATATTCGAGCTGCGTACGGCTGATGGTGGTGACTTCGTTCATCTGGGGGCTCCTTTCCCGGGGCGAGTCTGTTTGCCGCTGTCTAGCAAGGCGGGGAACGACTGGCCATTAACCGCTTTCCTAACGACCGTTACGATGGGTGTCGAATCCTATGGCGGCTAGCCGCCGCGCTGCTCGAGCGCCTTGTCCTCGTTGGCGCGCTTGACCACGTACTGGCGGATCGCCTCGACGTCCTCGGCCGAAAGCGCCGACTTGAACGAGACCATGCCGTTCTCGTGCAGCGCGCCGTCGAGCACGATCGCCTTGAGCGCGTCGGCGCTGTTGAGTGCGCCCGAGCGGCGCAAGTCGGGGTTGAGCGCGCCGGCGATCGCCGCATCGCCGTGGCACACCGAGCAGTAGCGCCCGAACACGTGCGCACCGCGGGTCACCTGTGCCTCGGTGCCGGTGAACGCCGGCGGGTCGAGCACCAGCTTGTTGAGCGGCGGCGCCGGCGGCAGCTTGGCGGTGCCGCCGAGCTTGAACACCAGCAGGCGGCTGATGTTGCGCGGGAAGCCCGACTTGGCCGAGAGGATGCCCGGGGCGATGTCCCACACCCCGCCCCACCCGGCGAGCACCGCGACGTATTGCTCGCCGTCGATCGAATAGGTCATCGGCGCGGCGATGATCCCGCTCTGGGTCGGGAAGGTCCACAGCTGCTTGCCGCTGTCGGCGCTGTAGGCAGCGAACTGCTCGGTCGCGGTGCCTTGGAACACGAGGTTGCCGGCGGTCGCCAGCGTGCCGCCGTTCCACGGGCCCTTGTACGGCACGCGCCAGGCCTCTTTCTTCGCCACGGGGTCCCACGCGACGAGCGCGCCCGTGGTCGCGGCCAGGGTCTGCTGGCGCACCGCCTCGATCGCCGGCATCGCGGTGCCCGCCCCGTCCATGCCGGTCTGGAAGCCGATGTCCGACGCCTCCCAATCCTTGTCGGCGAGGTAGGGGAACCCGGCGAGGTTGGCCGGGATGTACATCAAGCCGGTGGCCGGCGAGTAGCTCATCGGATGCCAGCTGTGCGCGCCGCCGGCACCGGGGACCGAGACCCACAGCTTGCCGGTCTGCTCGTAGCGCGCGTCGGGGTTGATCGTCGGCCGGCCGGTCGCTGGGTCGATCCCGGTCGACCAGTTTATATCGGTCCACGGCGTCGCCGAGACGAACTTCCCGCTCTTCGCGTCGAGGATGTAGAAATAGCCGTTCTTCGGCGCGTGCAGTACGACGTGCTGCTGCTTGCCGTCGATCGTCAGGTCGGCGAGCGTGATCTGCGCATTGCTGTCGAAGTCCCAGCGGTCCTCGGGCGTCTCCTGGAAGTGCCAGGCATATTCCCCGGTGTCGGCGTTCACCGCGACGATCGACGAGGTGTAGAGGTTGTCGCCCGAGCCTTCGACGCCCGCGGCCTTGTTGCGACCGTTCGCACCGGGATTCCACGGCTCGGCGTTGCCGGTGCCGAAGATCACCAGGTTGTTGGCGGGATCGTAAGTGATCGAATCCCATACGGTGCCGCCGCCGCCGAGCTCCCACCATTTGCCGCCCCAGGTCTTGGCGGCCTGCTCCATCGCCGGGTTCTCGAAACCCTTGGAGGGATCGCCGGGCACCGTGTGGAAGCGCCACAGCTCGTCGCCGGTCGCCCAGTCGAACGCCGCGAGGAAGCCGCGCGCGCGATACTCGGCGCCGCCGGAGCCGATGAACACCTTGCCGTGCGCCACCCGCGGTGCGCCGGTGATCGTGTAGTTGGTGTGGTCGGGGACGACTTCCTTGCGCCAGGCGACCGAGCCGTCGCTCTGGTTGAGCGCGACGAGGTAGCCGTCGAGCGTCGCGACGAAGACCTTGTCGCCGTAGAGCGCGACGCCGCGGTTGACCGCGTCGCAGCAAGCGACCGGCAGGGTCTCGCGCGGAACCTTCGGATCGTACGACCACTTGAGCGCGCCGGTTCGCGCGTCGAACGCCTTGACCATCGACCACGCCGTCGAGACGTAGAGCGTGCCGTCGTGCATCAGCGGCGTCGCTTCCTGGCCGCGCGCGGTGTCGAGATCGGCGAACCAGGCGAGGCCGAGCTGGCCGACGGTCTTGTCGCTGACCTGGGTCAGCGGGCTGAACCGCTGCTCGGCGTAGTCGCGGCCGTAAGTCAGCCACTCGTTGCCGTCGGCCGCGGCGATCATCGCATCGGTCACGCCTTCAGTCGGCACCGGCGAGGGCTCGCTCGCGCCCTTGCTGCAACCCGCCAGCGCCAGCGCGGCGCCCGCCGCGACGATCCAGGTTCCGAACTTCATCCCGTCCTCTCCTCCGCGACGATCCCACGCGCGGCGTCTATTTGTATGCACTGCTTACGGTCGCATATTTGTGCCGGTCAAGCGCTCGCCGCAGGCGGCACTCGGGGTAATTCCCGGTTGCAGTGCAACATAAGTTGCGCGTATTGAGTCGGCGTCAGTCGAGCGCGAGCCCGCGTTATGACCCTGGCTTTGCTCTATCTTTAGCCAGACAGGACATCCCATGCCTACCAAGCTGCCTCTACGTGCCGACCACGTCGGCTCCTTCCTCCGTCCGCGTTCGGTGATCGAGGCCCGCGAGCACCGCGCCGCCGGCAACATCGACTACTCCGAGCTGCGTGCGATCGAGGACGCGGCGATCGCCGAACTGGTCAAATGGCAGGAAAGCCTCGGCCTCAAGGCGATCACCGACGGCGAGTTCCGCCGCTACTTCTTCCACACCGACTTCCTGCTCCAGCTCGACGGCGTCGAGGAGCGCGGCGGGCTCAACAAGGCGTTCAAGAACGACACCGGCAAGGATGTCCACTTCGCCCCGCCGGTCATGGTGGTCACGGGCAAGATCGCGCACAACAAGCCGATCCAGCTGGCCGATTTCAACTACCTCAAGGGCCTCGTGAGCGAGACCCCGAAGGTCACGATCCCGAGCCCGACGATGCTGCACTTCCGCGCCGGCCGCGCGGGCATCCCCGAGGCCGTCTATCCGACGATGGACGAGTTCTACGCCGACGTCGCCGCCGCCTATCGCGACGAGGTCGACAGCCTGGTTGCCGCCGGTTGCCGCTACATCCAGATGGACGACACCAATCTCGCCTACTTGTGCGACGACGAGCAGCGCGCCGACGCGGCCAAGCGCGGGCTCGATCCCGACGCGACCACCCGGCAATATGCCAAGCTGATCAACGACAGCTTCGCCAGCGCGCCGTCCGACCTGATCAAGGCGGTGCACTTGTGCCGCGGCAACTTCCGCTCGAGCTGGGCCGCCGAGGGCGGTTACGAGCCCGTTGCCGAGATCATGTTCAACGAGCTCGATATCGACGCGTTCTTCCTCGAATACGACGATCCGCGCTCGGGTGACTTCGCCCCGCTGCGGTTCCTGCCGAAGGGCAAGACCGTGGTGCTCGGCCTCGTCACCACCAAGCTCGGCGAGCTCGAGAGCAAGGACGACATCAAGCGCCGGATCGACGAGGCGACGAAGTTCGTCGACATCGACCAGCTCGCGCTGAGCCCGCAGTGCGGCTTCGCCTCGACGGTCCACGGCAACGACATCACCACCGAGCAGCAGGCCGACAAGATCCGCCTGGTGATCGAGGTGGCCGAGGAAGTCTGGGGCTCGGTCCCGGCGATGGCTGACTAAAGGGCGGCGGCCCTCATCCAAGCTCCGCTATCCTTCTCCCACCAGTGGGAGAAGGACTCGGCGCCGCTCTTTCTTCTCCCGCTGGCGGGAGAAGGATACGGAGACTTGGTCGCGAAGCGGCCTA
>CBHWED010000106.1:0-10482 GCA_966112795.1 uncultured bacterium | reverse complement strand
CGCTGAGCCTGATGCTCGACGGCGGCGAGACCTGCGTCGCCAACCTCAGTCTGGTGCGGCTCAAGCGACGCAAGCTCACGCCGGCCTCGGTGGTCACCGCCGGCGGTGACGCGATCCGGCCGCACGCGGCGACCGAAGACCGCGTCGACTTCCACGTGCCGGCCAACGGTCGCGTGATCCTGACCTGGGACTAGGCGCCGGCGGCCGCGGGCAGACAGTTTGCGCTCATAACGCACGGCTGTCGTAAGCCCACTGCAACAAGGCCTGGCGCTGCCGCGGGCGGCAGAACGGGTCGCCCGGTTCGCAGTGCTTGCGCACTTGGGCCGCATGGCGGCGGAACGCCCTCCAGCGGACGATCTGCCGGGCATCGTCCTCCATCCGCCGGCCCGTCCAGTAACGGCAGTACCACTGGAACCAGCCGCGCGGATCGTCGGGATGGAGCCAGCCCTTGCGGCGCCATTCCGCGAGCGGCTGGCTCGCGTCGACGCCGAAATAGTTGAGCGCGCAGTCGCGCGCGCCGGTCGCCAGCCTGGCGTGCGCGAACCAGCTGGCGGGGAACTCGTCGCGGCAATCGGTCAGGTACTTGCCGCAGAACACGCCGAGCGCGAGCATTTCGGCCGGGCTGAGCTCGGGCGCGAACGCGGGGTCGAAATCCTCGCCCGCCCGCGCCGTCCGGCGATAGCGGTAGCCTTGCTGCATCCGGTCGTTGACGAGAACTTCGCGCTCCATCGCCCCCGTGTTCCACGCGGGCGCGCGGTTCTCAAGCGTCAGGCCGGCGGCGGCATCATCGGCGTGGTGATCACGTTGGGGATCTCGCTCGAGACCGGCGGATCGGGGTAATACTGCGTCGTCTGCTGCACGCCTTGCGCCGCGGCCTCGCCCGACAGCAGCGTGATCAGCTGCAGCGATTCGTCGAGCCCCGAGGAGATCCCGCCGGCGGTCAGCCGGTTGCGGTCGACCACGAAGCGCGGGTGCCCATCGGCGACGGTGACCTTCGGGTAGTTCTGCATCAGCCACGGGATGAACGCCCAGTGCGTCGTCGCCTTGTAGCCGTCGAGCAAGCCCGCGGCCGCCATCAGCAGCGCGCCTTCGCAGACCGAGCACACCCAGGTGCTTTGCGCCGCCTGCCTGGCGATGAACCCGAGGTAGCGCCGCTGCGGGTCGTTGATGATCCGCGTGAGCTGGTCGGGCGAACCGCCCGGAACCCACAGCGCGTCGTACGGCTGCGCCTGCGCGGGCAGTCCGTTGGGCACGTCGAGCACGAAGCCGTTGCCCGCGGTGACCTTGCCCGGCACTTCGGCGACGAGATCGACCTGGTAGCTGCCGAACGGCTCGACCCAGTTGAACATCTCGGCCGGCCCGCACACGTCGAGCAGGTCGAAGCCCTGGTACAGCGGGACCAGGATGCGCGTCGCCATCAGACGATCTCGACGCGGAACGGCACGTCGGCCTGGGTCGCCAGCGCGCGCAGCTGGCCGGCCGACTGGAACGCCGGCGGCACCTGGCCGATCGGCCCGCCGCGCGTGTGGACCACGACCTGCACGCCGCTCTCGGCCCGCGCCGCGGCGACCTGGAACTCGCTCCCCGCGCTGAGCCGGGTCTGGCAGTTGGCGCAGCCGGTCACGTTCCAGCGGCTGAGCACCGCCTCGGCGCCGACCAGCCGATGCGCCCCGTCGACTTCGGCGTAGGCGGCGATGATGAACGAGCCGGCGATCTTCGAACGGTCGATCCCGCTGACGCGGATCTGCCGCGTCGGCCCGACGGCCGCGAGCGAGACCGCCTGCTGCGGCGGCACCGCGAACTCGTCGAGTGAGCCCGGCCCGTAAGTGTAGCCGAGTTGACCCTCGATATCGATGCAGTCGCTGCTGACGTAGGAACTGCCGTCGCTGCGCACGAACGGGATCAGCGGGGTCGCCATGGTCAGCATGTCGCCCGGGTTGGCGCCCGCCGGCGGCTGGTTGTTGGCATAGGACGCGCCCGGGTCCTGCATGTCGATCGTGAACGCCTTGGTCGCGCCCTGCCGCCGCTGCCAGATCCAGAACGTGTAATCGATGAAGCAGTGGTGGAAGTAGAAGATCGGGTCGAGCGCGGCGGTATCGTTCTCGCCCATGTCGCCGTTGGCCCCCGAGATCGGCGAGGCGTTGTAGGCCGGGATGTCGAAGCCGCCCACCGCGAGGTGGATGTAGTTGTGCGGCGATTCGAGCGCGGTCACCTGGTTGGTCGGGTTGGCCGTGTTCCACGCGCGCATCGAGGTGGTGTTCGAGAACAGCGTGTAGGTCGGCGCGTCGAGGCACTGGCGGAACGCGTTGACCACGAGCCCGCGCTCGTAGGGCTCGCCGCCCTTCGACCCCCAGACCGGCATCGTCAGCCAGGCCATGATGTTGGCGTCGAGCGTCTTCACGTTAGCCGCGTAGTTGGGGAAGCCGGCGTTGTGCTGCTGGGTTGCCTGCTGGTCGGACGGCGTGCCGACGAGCCCCGACAGCGGATAGCGCACGGTCTCGTAGCCCTGCGGCTTCGAATAGCTCGGGCTGTTCGGATCGCTGGCATTGTCCTGCTGGACCTGGTCGACGATCGCCACCGGCAGCACGAACGAGCGCAGCGGGTTGTCGATCAGCACCCCGTCGAGCTCGAACTTCTCCCAGGTCAGCGCGCCGGGGATGCCGTTCGCCTGCGAGGCCTCGCTGCATTCGTCCCAGAACGGCAGCGTGACGCTCTCGCACCCGGGGATCGAGCGCAGCGCGTTCTCGAGCTGGTAGAGGTAGACCCGGTGCCAGGTCGGGAACAGCACCGTGGCGTGCTGGCAATAGCCGCCCCACCACGCGTTGGCATAGGCACCGGGGCCGCGGAACGGCTCGCCGTGGAACCCGCCGAGCGTGAAGAACGAGTTGGGATCGCCTGGCGGCAGCTCCTTGATGCCCTTCCACGCGCGCATCAGCGCCTCGAGCTCGGCCTTGTTGCCCGCCTCGTAGTCGGCCTGGAGATCGGCGATCGAACGGCGCACGCGCGGCGGCTGGTCAGGGGTCATGGCGATCAAATCCTCCGTGCCCGGGAAGACAGTATTCCGGGCGTAAACGGGGATATTGCGAGCCGATTTTGCGGACAATTCGGAAAACCGGCCTAGGCCGAATTGCCGATTTGACGACCCTCAAGGCGCTCCTAGACTAAAGCTGCTCTGCGGGCCTTGCGTCGTTGCCGCGAACCAATTCTTGCAGCCCTGTGACAGGACACGTGCCAGACCTCATGCCGATTGCCCGCTCGACCCGCCGCCTCGGACGCCGCCGGATGCAATTGGCCGCGGCCGTGCTGCCGCTGCCCGCGCTGGTCATGCCGGCGACTGCGCATGCCGGGACTTCGCTGACGATCGCGATCTGCAGCGGCAGCGGCGCGCGGACGATCACCATTCCGTCGCGCGAGACCCCGACGCCTGGCCCCGACGACCGGCAAGGGTGTGCGCACTTCGTCTGCCCGCGCGAGCGCGGCCAGAGCGGTCCGGCGGGCGATCCGGCCGAAGACGAGGACGAATAGCGCCGGCTCAGCGCCGGTTCGGCGTGGCGTTCGATGCGGTCCGTGCTGCCGCCGAGTGCACGAGCACCCCGGGGAACACCGTTTCGAGCGGCTTGGTGTCGGGCAGGATGTAGACCACGCCGCCCGACATGCGGAACAGCGGGCGGACCTTGTCGCGGTAGAAGTTGGTCGGCACGTTGATGCAGCCGAAGCTGATCCGGTTGTCGATCGGCGAGGGCGACAGCAGGCGCTCGAGCCGGCGCTCGCTGCGGTTGCCGGTGACCACCGCGTGCAGCGCGACCGAGGTCGCCCAGTCGACCCACAAGACCTGCTCGCCGCCCGCGGCCGCGCCGTAGCGCGCGACGAAGCGTCCGGCGGGCGTGGTGCGTTCGGCGGGGCCGATCTTCGAGAGATCCTTGCTGCCGATGCCCGGTGAGGAATCGTCGCCGGGCGCGACGCCGATCAGCACCGGGCTCGCGCCCTGCAGCTTGCCCTTGGCGTCGTAGACGAGGACCGAGGCGGTCTTCTTGTCGATGATCATGTACGGCAGCGTGCCGTTGTCGTGCGAGGCGGCGATCCACGTGGTGACCCGGTTCGCGGCCTCGGACGCCTGGGCGTCCTCGAGCGCCGACCACCCGGCGACGGCCGCGGGCTGGACCGGCGGCGGCGCGGGAGGGGTGCGGGCCGGCGTTCGCGACGGCGACGGCGTGGGCGTCCCCGCGCGGGGCGAAGCGGCCGCGCGCGATGGCGCCGGTGCGGGGCTCGCGGCCGCCGCTCGCGACGGCGATGGCGTCGGCGTGGGAGCAGGCGCGGTGGCCCGCGTCGGCGAAGGTGACGGCGCCGGAGCAGGCGTGCGCGCCGCCGCGGGCGCTGCCGCCCTCGGCTGCGCCGCCGAGCCGGCGGCCATCATCAGGGTCGCTGGCGCCGCCAGGACCAGGACCAGGTTCGGAAATGTCTTCATTCGGCTCCGGCCATCACGATGCAGCGATACCCGATCGAACCAAGCTATCCAAACTTTGCCTCGGTCCCGGACGACGCACGCGCGCGATCAGTTCCGTGGGCGCCGTTGCGCGGCCGCGGCCTGCTCGAGCCGGTCGACGCGGCCGGTGAGCTGGTCGATGCGCCGGTTGGCGTTCTGCGCGTCGGTCGCCGCGGCCTGTGCCTGGGCCTGGGCGGCGGCGGCGGCGGTGGACGCCTGCTGCGCCGTGGCTTCAACGCCGTCGATGCGCTGGTTCACCGCGGCGATCTGCTCGTCGACGTAATCGGTCGTGGCGCAGGCGCTGAGGCTCAGGACGCCGGCGGCCGCGAGGGCGACGTTTGCGAGGGTTCTTGTTGTCATCGTCATGTGCACGACTCCCCTTCAGAGCTAGCCGGGCTGCGCGTTCGGTCGGATCGTCCTGGCACACAGTCCCATTGGCATTGACCAACTTTGTTCGACGCAAAAAATCGGGAGAAACCCGAGGTTCGAGGGGTACCGGTTCGGTTCACCGTGTGGGGACGGCCGTGTACCGCAAACCGACCTTGCTTGTCGCGAAACGCACCGTTCGGGAGCTTTTTCGAGCAAGTTCAATGAGCTGATATCCGCCGCCGGCGGCGGGCGAAATCCCGTCGCGCCACTGGGTAAAATACCGGAGGCGCGACTGCGTTCCCGGGGCCTCAGACTTGCGCGTCGGCGAGGATCGCGGCGCGCAGCTCGGGAATGCCCATGCCCTTCTCGGCGCTGGTCACGTGGATCACCGGATAGGCGGCGACGTGCTTGCGCGCCTGTGCTTCGACTTTGGCCAGGGTCGCCGCGAGCTCGCTCGCCTTGACCTTGTCGGCCTTGGTCAGGACCAGGCGGTAGCCGACCGCGGCCTCGTCGAGCATCTTGAGCATCTCTTCGTCGGGCGGCTTGATCCCGTGGCGGCTGTCGATCAGCACGAGCGTGCGCTTGAGCACCTGCCGTCCGCGCAGGAAGTCGCGTACCAGCCAGCGCCAGCGCTCAACCACCTTCACCGGCGCCTTGGCGAAGCCGTAGCCGGGCATGTCGACCAGCCGCAGCTGGGTCGGCGCGCCGACCTCGAAGAAGTTGAGCTCCTGCGTGCGGCCCGGCGTGACCGAGGCGCGCGCGATCGCCTTGCGGCCGGTGACCGCGTTGATCAGCGAGCTCTTGCCGACGTTCGAGCGTCCGGCAAAGGCGACCTCGGGAAAGTCGGCCTCGGGCAGGAAGTCGAGCGAGGGCGCCGAGAGCAGGAACTCGACCCGCCCGGCGAACAGCCGGCGCGCATCCTCGGTGAGATCGGGCTCGTCCATTCGCGATCCTCGATACCTTGCGCCTCCCCCGCCGGAAGCGGGGGGGAGCGCTAGGCCTTGCTGTCCCGCTCGGCCGCCCGCGCCCGGTCGGCCGTGGTCTTTTCGGCCTGGGCCTTGAGCTGCGGGTGCTTCGAGTAGAGATACTTCTGCTGCGCCAGCGTGAGCACGTTCGAGGTGATCCAGTAGAGCAGCAGGCCCGCGGCGAACGGCGCCATGACGAACATCATGACCCACGGCATGATCATGAACATCTGCTGCTGCGCCGGGTCCATCGCCGCCGGGTTGAGCTTGAACTGCAGCCACATCGTGATCCCGAGCAGCAGCGCGAGCACGCCGATGCCGAGGAAGCTGGGCGGGGTGAAGTCGAGCAGCCCGAACAGGTTGAGGATGTGCAGCGGGTCCTGCGCCGACAAGTCGCGGATCCACAGGATGAACGGCTTGTGGCGCATCTCGATCGCCACCAGCAGGGTCTTGTACAGCGCGAAGAAGATCGGGATCTGCAGGAAGATCGGCAGGCACCCGGCGAGCGGATTGACCTTCTCGTCCTTGTAGAGCTTGGCCATCTCCTGGTTGAGCTTGACCTTGTCGTCCTTGTAGCGCTCCTGCAGCGCCTTCATCTTCGGCTGCACCGCGCGCATCGCCGCCATCGAGGCGAACTGCTTCTGCGCCACCGGGAACATCAGCCCGCGCACGACCACCGTCAGCAGCATGATCGCCACGCCGAAGTTGCCGGTCAGCGCGAACAGCTCGCGCAGCAGCCAGAAGATCGGGTACATGAACCAGCGGAACCAGCCCCAGTCGATCGCGAGGCCGAAGCTCGGCACGCCGGCGTCCTCGTAATGATCGAGGACGCGGCTTTCCTTGGCGCCGGCGAACAGGCGGGTCTCGGTGGTGGCCTGCTGGCCGGGCGCCAGCGTGACCGGCTTATAGAGCAGCTGGGCGCGGAAATGCTCGTTGTCGAGCTTGCGGAACTCGGCGTCGGCGGCAAGGCCCGGCTGCGGAATCAGCGCCGAGAGCCAGTAGATGTCGGTGAAGCCGACCCAGTCGGGCTGGCCTTCGACGGGGACTTGCCCTTCCTCGGTCAGGTCGACGCAGTCCGACAGGAACGCGAAGAAGCGGCTGCAGCCGCCGTAGCTGACCGCGAAGTTAACCGCGCCGCCGGTCGCGCTGATCGGACCGGAATGGAGGTTCCAGGTGTCCTGGCTCGCGGTGCGGCTGGTGCGGTTGACGAAAGCATAGGGCTGGACGCTGACCGGTGCGGCGCCGCGGTTGATCACCGTGCGCTCGGCGGCGAGCATGTAGAATTCGTCGATCGTGAAGCGGATGCGGAACTGCTGGCCCTGGCCGTTATCCCAGCTCAGCGTGACCGGCTGGCCCGGGGCGAGCGGGCCGCCTTCGGCGCGCCATAGCGTCTGCGGCCCCGGCAGCGCGACGCCTTCACCGACCCAGCCGAACTGTGCGAACTGCTGCGCCGGCGTGCCGTAAGGCGAGAACAGCCGTACCGGGCCCGAATCCTTCTCGACCGTCTGCCGGTGGGTCTTGAGCACCACGTCGTCGATCCGCGCGCCGATGAGGTTGATCGAACCGGCCACCTCGGGCGCATCGATCCTGACCCGGTTGGGCGAGGCGAGCTCGGTCTCGAGGTCGCGCGCCTCGAGCGCCATCTCGCCGGGATCGGTCAGCCCGCCCTCGCGCGTGCGCCGCACCGGGGCGTTGTCGTGGGCCGGAGCGGCCGCGGTCCGCGTGACCCGCTCGCTCGGCGGCGGCGTCGGGTAGAGCTTGCCGACGACGAGGTCGAAGCCAAGCAGCAGCGCCAGGCACAGCACGATGGCGACGATGAGGTTACGCTGGTTGTCCAAGATGCGATCCTAAGTGAGAAGTCCGGCCCGGCCGTTCAAGTTCGTGCCTCACGGCACCGGGTCGTACCCATGTCCCCCCCATGGGTGGCAGCGCATTAGCCGCTTGGCCGCCATCCATCCACCCTTGATCGCGCCGTGCTTCTCGAGCGCCTCGATCGCGTACTGGCTGCAGCTCGGCTGGTAGCGGCAGGTCGGCGGCAGCATGCGCGAGGGGCCGAGCTGCCAGGCGCGGGCGACGAGGATGAGGACCTGCTTCATCGCCTGCCGGGGCTGCGCGGACGGGGCTTGTCGCCCTTGCCCGCCGCGGCGCGGGCGAGAGCCACCGCGAGCTCGTCGCGCATCGCCGCAAAGTCGCGCTCGATGCCGCCTTCGCGGCCGATCAATACGTGGTCGTGGTCGGGCAGGCCGGCTTCAGGCAGCGCGGCGCGGAGCAGCTCGCGGAAGCGGCGCTTCATGCGGTTGCGGACGACCGCGTTGCCGATCTTCTTGGTGACGGTGACGCCGTAGCGCTTGCCGAGGCCGCCGTTCGGATGCGCGAGCAGCACGAACCCCGGGCGCGCGACTCTGAGTCCGCGATTCGCGGCGACGAAGTCGGCGCGGCGGGTGAGCACCGCGATGGGAGAGCTTTCGCTCAGCTCAGGCGCTGAGCTTCTTGCGGCCACGCGCGCGGCGGGCGCGCAGCACCTTGCGGCCGCCCGGAGTCGCCTTGCGGGCGAAGAAGCCGTGCCGGCGCGCGCGAACGAGGTTGCTCGGCTGAAAAGTGCGCTTCATCGTCTTGGTCCTGAATTCAACGAAAATGGCCGCCCGCTTGAGGGGCGGCCTCCAATTACGGTGCGGGCGGTTAGAAGAGAGTCAGGCCCAAGTCAAGGTAGGCCAGCCGCGGCGCCTTCCCTGGTTCGGGCGCCTCGTCGACGAGCGCCGACGCCGGCTCGGTCACCGGCGACGCCGCGCGGTAGACCGGCTCCGCCGCCGCCAGCGCGTAGCGCGGTGCGGGCGCGGGCGCCACTGCCGGCCCGGTGCGGTGCATCCAGCCGCGCATCTCGCGCCCGTCGAGCCAGCGCGCGCTCTCGAAGGGCACCGAATTGGTCATCGCATAGAACGACGCCGCCTCGGCCTCGCTCATGCCCATCTCGCGGTAGTAGGCGAGGTAGCGGCGGTTCTCCGGCGAATCGGCCGCATAGTCGGTCGCCTGGTAGCCGTCCTCGTCGAGCCAGGCATGGACCGCGAACTCGGCGCCGTCGTCGATCGTCAGCGAGGTGCCGGCCAGTGCGAGGTCGACCGCGCCCGAACGGACCGAGCCGTTCGCGGGCACGTGGACCGCGAGTCCCGCGGCACGGATCATCCGCCCGAGCGCGAAATTGGCGCGGTCGTCGCGCGTGCCTGGGCATTCGAGGAAGCGCAGCGTGGCAATCCCGGGATGGTCGCGCAGCATCGCCGCGAACCACGCCGGGGAGCGCGAATCGGTCACCGCGACGAGCGCCGCCGTGCTCTCGTCGAGCACGCGGAACGGGCCATAGGCGGCGATCGCCGGCCGCTCGGCGGGCCTCGGCGGCGCGAGGTAGCGGATCGCCGGGAGCTGCACTCCGGCCGGAACCCAGTAGTAGACGTAGCGGGTCTCGGCCGTCGCCGGAGCGGCGAGCAGGGCGAGCGCGGGAAGCAGCAGCAGGAGCAGGCGACGCATGCCGGCAAGGCTGCTCGGCCGCTCGCTGCAGCGGGGTGAAGGAACAGGGTTGAAGCGCGATTCAGCACGATCGCGAGATCCACCAAGCTGGACCTATCTGCGCTCGACTCGCCCCGGCGGCCCGCTATCACCCGGACTTGCGCAACGGGGGAGCGGCCATGGTCGCACTGGTCTCGACGGTGGCCTATCTCGGGCTCGACGCGCGCGCGGTCGAGGTGCAGTGCCAGGTCGCGCCGGGCCTGCCCAAGTTCCACGTCGTCGGCCTGCCCGACAAGGCGGTCGCCGAAAGCCGCCAGCGGGTCCACGCCGCGCTCGCCGCCATGGGCCTGTCGCTCCCGCCCAAGATCATCACGGTCAACCTCTCGCCGGCCGACCTGCCCAAGGAAGGCAGCCACTACGACCTGCCGATCGCGCTCGCCCTGCTCGCCGCGATGGGCGTGACCGACGCCGAGCAGCTCGCCGACTGGGTCGCGGTCGGCGAGCTCGCGCTCGACGGCCGCGTCGCCCCCTCGCCCGGCGTGCTGCTCGCCGCGCTGCATGCGAGCGAGATCGGCAAGGGCCTGATCTGCCCCGCCGGGCAAGGCGCCGAGGCGCGCTGGGCGAGCGGCATCCCGGTGGTCGCCGCGCCCAACCTCGTCAGCCTGCTCAACCACCTGAAGGGCGTCCAGCGCCTGCCCGAGCCGCGCCCCGGCGAGGTCGCCGAGCCGGTCCCCGGCCCCGACCTCAAGCAGGTCAAGGGCCAGGAGACCGCGCGCCGCGCGCTCGAGATCGCCGCCGCCGGCGCGCACAACCTCTTGATGGTCGGCCCGCCCGGCGCGGGCAAGAGCCTGCTCGCCTCGTGCCTCCCCGGCATCCTGCCGCCGCTCGCCCCGGCCGAAGCGCTCGAGGTCAGCATGGTCGCCTCGGTCGCCGGCACGCTCGAAGGCGGGCGGATCAGCCGCACGCGCCCGTTCCGCGCGCCGCACCACTCGGCCTCGATGGCCGCGCTGACCGGCGGCGGGCTGCGCGTGCACCCGGGCGAGGTCAGCCTCGCGCACTTGGGCGTGCTGTTCCTCGACGAGCTGCCCGAGTTCCAGCGCCCGGTGCTCGATTCGCTGCGCCAGCCGCTCGAGACCGGCAAAGTCGACGTCGCCCGCGCCAATGCCC
>CBHWED010000105.1:0-10506 GCA_966112795.1 uncultured bacterium | reverse complement strand
CGTGGAAGTCGCCGGTGAAGTGGAGGTTGATGTCCTCCATCGGCACGACCTGGGCGAAGCCGCCGCCGGCCGCGCCGCCCTTCATGCCGAACGACGGCCCGAGCGAGGGCTCGCGCAGGCAGACGGCGGCGTTCTTGCCGATGCGGTTGAGGCCGTCGGTCAGGCCGACCGACGTGGTGGTCTTGCCTTCGCCGGCCGGAGTCGGGTTGATCGCGGTGACCAGGATCAGCTTGCCGTCCTCGCGGCCCTGCTGCTCGTTGATCCACTCCATGGCGATCTTGGCCTTGAAGCGGCCATAGGGCTCGAGCGACTCGTCCGGAATGCCGAGGCGGGTGGCGATCTCGCCGATCGGCTTCATCTTGGCTTGGCGGGCGATTTCGATGTCACTGGCCATGGGGCGTCCTCACTCCGGTTGCTGGCGGCAAATTTTTCGCAATCACGAAATTTTCGCAATCACGAATTTGTAAGTGGCCCATACAATCTTGCGGGGCCGATGCTCAAGCCGTTTCTCGCGCGGCGTTAACGGTGCGTTGGGGACATGTGGCCGGGCGCGGCTTGTGTCCCGGGTCGCCACTCGATAGGTTCGCGCTTCGTTCCCGTCCATGGAGGTAGTGTGGACCTGCTTGCCGTCATTTTCGTGATTGCCGCGCTCATCGCCGGGATCGGGCTCGGCTGGATGCTCGGCTCGCGCCCGGTCGCCGACTGGCAAGCGCGTCATGCCGAGCGCGACGCGGCGGCGAAAGAGCAGGAGGCGCAGTTCAGGCAGGCGATTGCCGAGCTCGGCCGCGCGCAGATCGAGAACGCCACGCTCAAGGCCAATGCCGAGAACTTCGACAAGCAGATCGCCCAGCTCAACCAGGCGCGCGAGGACCTGCTGCGGCAGTTCAAGGTCGCCGGCGGCGAGGTGCTGTCGAAAGCGCAGGAGGAGTTCCTCAAGCGCGCCGAGGAGAAGTTCGGCGGCGCCGAGAAGGCCAACAAGGAAGCGGTCGCCGCGCTGCTCGAGCCGGTCAACCAGCGCCTCAAGCGCTACGAGGACCAGGTCGAGGCGCTCGAGAAGCAGCGCGTCGACGCGTTCGGCCAGCTCGCCGGCCTGATCGAAGGCATCCGCACCGGCCAGGAAGCCGTCCGCCGCGAGGCGCAGCGGCTCGGCAACTCGCTGACCAATGCGCCGAAAGCGCGGGGGCGCTGGGGCGAACGCGCGCTGCAGAACGTGCTCGAGCAGTGCGGCCTCTCCGAGCACACCGACTTCCACACCGAGCATTCGATCGACACCGAAGACGGCCGCCTGCGCCCCGACGCGATCGTGCGCATCCCCGGCAACAAGCAGCTCGTGATCGACGCCAAGGTCTCGCTCAACGCCTACCAGGCCGCGTTCGAGGCCAACGACGACGGCGAGCGCGGGCGCCATCTCGAGCTGCACGCCAAGTCGATGCGCGGCCACGTGCAGACGCTCGGCACCAAGGCCTACCAGGCGCAGTTCGAGGACGCGCCCGACTACGTGGTCATGTTCGTGCCTGGCGAACACTTCGTCGCCGCGGCGCTCGAGCAGGATCCCGAGCTGTGGGATTTCGCCTTCCGCAACAAGGTGCTGCTGGCCACGCCGACCAACCTCGTGGCGATCTGCCGCACCGTCGCCCAGGTCTGGCGGCAGGACGGCCTCGCGCGCGAGGCCAAGGAGATCGGCCGCATGGGCGGCGAGCTTTACGACCGCCTGCGCGTTGCCGCCGATCACCTCAAGGGGGTCGGGGCAGGGCTCGACCGCGCGGTGCGCAAGTACAACGACTTCGTCGGCAGCTTCGAGCGCAACGTGCTGTCCTCGGGCCGCCGCCTCAGCGAGAAGCACATCGAGATCGGCAAGGCCGAGATCGACGAGGTGCCGCTGGTCGAAAGCTCCCCGCGCTACACCGAGAGCGACGAAGCTTCGAAGCCGCGCCTTGTTGACACTTCCACCGACGAGGATGCACGAAGCGCGGGATGAGAATTCCGCTCGCGCTCGCCCTGCTGCTCAGCTGCGCCGCCTGCAACCAGGAGGACGCGCCGGCCGAGGACGTCGCCCAGGCGGCCGAGAAGCTCGTCGCTCCCGTGTCGCCGTCGCCGCTCGCCAAGGGCAAGTGGGCGCCGCAGGATACTTGCGCCGAGCTCGAAGGCGCCGACGCGTTCCGCACCCGGCTCGCCGCGGCGATCAAGGCGCGCGACGTCGACGGCTTCGTCGCGCTCGCCGCCGATGACGTGAAGCTCGACTTCGGCGGGGGCGGCGGCAGCGCCGAGCTGCGCAAGCGCCTCGCCGACCCGTCGCTCGACCTGTGGGGCGAGCTCGACGAGCTCATGGCGCTCGGCTGCTCGGCCAACGACCAGGGCGGCATCACCATCCCGTGGTTCTTCGACCAGGACCTCGGCGACCACGATCCCTACTTCGCGATGCTCGTCACCGGCGAGGACGTGCCGTTGCTCGAGCGGCCCGATCCTGCCGCGAAGCCGCTGCAGACGATCTCGTGGGACTTGGTCGAGATCGCCACGCTCAATCCCGAGAGCGCCTACCAGCGCGTGGAACTCGAAGGCGGCAAGGTCGGCTTCGTCGCCACCGACAAGCTGCGCAGCCTGATCGACTACCGCCTGACCGCCTCGAGCCGCAACGGCCACTGGAGCGTGATCAGCTTCGTCGCGGGGGACTAGCAGTCTTTCTTCGTCCTCCCTCCACCGCCATCACTCTCCCTCCACCGTCATCACTCTCCCCCTACCGTCATCCCCGCGAAAGCGGGGACCCCGCTTTTCCTCCGGCGCGGCGTTCGAGCAAAGCGGGGCCCCACTTTCGCGGGGGTGACGAAGGGGGAGGGTGCCCGGAGCCACCAGCGCGGCTGGAACCCCCACCGCGAGCACAGCTCAATGGTCGCTCCCGCCACATGAATTCGCTTGCGCCGATGCCGTGTTCGTGTTATGTTCTCGTCGGCTCTTTGAAATCGTCGGATTCGCACCCCAAGCCCAGCGCGCGTAGTTCCGCGCTGCGTATGCATGACGTCAACAAGCCAAGGCAGAGGCGCCGGCGGCGAGGCGTTTTCGCCTAAACTTTCCTAAACTTTGGACGGGTCCAGCCTGGCCAGCACTTCGTAGGCCAGCACCGCGCCGGCCACCGCCGCATTGAGGCTGTCGGCGCGGCCCTTCATCGGCATCGTCACCCGAAGGTCGCACGCCGCCTCGTACTCCTCGGGCAGCCCACGCGACTCGTTGCCGACGAGCACGAAGCACGGCGCCGCATAAGGCGCCTCGCGATAGGGCAGGGCATCGCGCAGGCTCGCCGCGACGAGCTGGCCCGGTCCCGAGCGCAGCCACGGCAGGAACTCGTCCCACCGGGCTTGCGCGACCCGCTGGGTGAACACCGCGCCCATGCTCGCGCGCACCGCCTCGACCGAGAACGGGTCGGCGCAGTCGTCGATCAGGATCAGCCCGCCGGCGCCGACCGCGTCGCCGGTGCGCAGCATCGTCCCGAGGTTGCCCGGGTCGCGCAGCGCCTGCGCCACCAGCCAGATCGGCGCCGCCGAGCGGTCGAGCGCGGCGAGCGAAGTGTCGAACTCGGCGAACACGCCCGCGACCGCCTGCGGGTTGTCCTTGCCGCTGATCTTCGAGAGGATTTCCGCGCTGGTCTCGACCACCTCGCCGCCGGCGCGCTCGACTTCGGCCTCGAGCGCGTCGAGCAGCGGATGCGGGTCGCGCTCGCTGGCCATGACCAGCATCTCGGGGAGATGCCCGCTCTCGCGCGCATCGGTCAGCAGCCGCAGCCCCTCGGCGAGGAACTTGCCCTCGCGCCGCCGGTGCTTCTTGTCGCGCAGCGAGCGGAGGAACTTGACCGTGGGATTGGAGAAACCGGTGATCGTGCGGCGCATGGCGGGCTAGTCCTCGCCGAAGCCGCCTTCGACCATCGCCACGAGCTCGGCGAGGCGCTCCTCGGCGGCGTCGCCCTTGACCGAAAGCTCGACCGCGTCGCCCTTGGCCGCGCCGAGCATCATCAGCCCGAGGATCGACCCGCCGGCGGCGCAATGCCCGTCCTTGGCCACGCGCACCTCGCACCCGGCCATCGCCGCGACCGCGGCGACGAACTTGGCGCTGGCCCGCGCGTGCAGTCCGCGCTTGTTGACGATCGTGACTTCCTGGCTGGCCTCTCCCAAGGCCTTTCCCCTTGTTGTTACGCGACCTGGCCGAGGAACTCGGAGGCGATGGTGATGTAGTTGCGCCCCGCGTCGCGAGCGGCGGCGGTCGCGGCGGCGAGGTCCATGTCCTTGCGCGCGCCGGCGAGGCGGATCAGCATCGGCAGGTTGATCCCGGCGATCACCTCGGTCTTGCCGGCCTTGAGCAGCGAGATCGCGAGGTTCGACGGGGTACCGCCGAACAGGTCGGTCAGGATCACCGCGCCGTTGCCCGAATCGACCTGCTTGATCGCCTTGGCGATGTCCTTGCGCCGCTGCTCCATGTCGTCCTGCGGGCCGATGCACACGGTGGCGACGTCGGGTTGCGTGCCGACCACGTGCTCCATCGCATGGACGAATTCCTCGGCCAGGCGGCCGTGGGTTACCAGGATCATGCCGATCATGCCGGGAAGATTCTCACGTATCGCGGGCCCGCACGAAGGACGTGAGTGGGATACGTCCAATCGGAAATCGAACAGGTCACGGCTGGTGCGGCCCTTCAATCATGTCGGCAGCGCGCGACCCCAGGTTGCGGTGCAGCACAGTGGGGGAAAACCCTCCCTCGCGCAAGGCCTCGGCCATCCTTTCAGCGACAAACACTGAGCGATGCCTGCCACCGGTGCAGCCGAAAGCGATGTTCACATAGCTCTTTCCCTGCGCCGCGTAGCGCGGCAGCAGCTCGAGCAGAAGGTCGCGGATCTTCTCGAAAATCGAGGCGAATGCCGGGTCGCGCTCGATGTATTCGCCAACCCCCTCGTCCTGCCCGGTGAGCTCGCGCAGCGCCGGGTCCCAGTGCGGATTGTCGAGGAAGCGCATGTCGAACACGACGTCGGCGACCGGCGGCATGCCGCGCGAGAAGCCGAAGCTCGACACCGTCACCGTCATCGTTTGCGGCGCACCGACGGCGAACAGCTCGCGGATGCGCTGCTGCAGGTCGTTGGTCGAATAGTTGGTCGTGTCGATCAGCACTTCGGCCCAGCGCCGGAGCGGACTCAGCAGCTCGCGCTCGGCGGCGATGCCGGTCGCCACCGGCAGATCGTGAGCGAGGAAGTGCCGCCGGCGGGTCTCGTTGAAGCGCCGCTCGAGCTCGTGCCCGGCGCAGTCGAGGAACAGCGTGGTCATGACCACGTCGTCGCGCCCCTCGAGCCGCTTGACCCGCTCGATCATGTCGGTCGGGACGAAGTCGCGCGTGCGGCAGTCGAACCCGATGGCCAGCGGCCGGTGGGTCGAATCGATGCCGACGAGGTTCTTGAGCAGGCGGATCGGGAAGTTGTCGACCGCTTCCCAGCCGAGGTCCTCGAGCGCGTTGAGCGCGGTCGTCTTGCCGGCACCGAGCATGCCGGTGACGAGCAGGATGCGCTGCCGTTCGTCGGGGGACTCGCCATCCATCGGCAGCCCTGTGCAACCGCGCCCGGCAAAAGGGAAGGGGGGACGGTTAAGGCAGACCGTGCAGTTTGAGCGCCCACTCGGCGCGCAGCGCGAGCGCCGGGGTGTCGGGCCACAGGCGGATCAGGGGAACCGTGCTGCCGGCGAGCGCGACCTGCTCGGCCGCCTCGACATGACGCGGCGCCGCGGGGTCGAGCCGGAGCACCAGGGCCACCGGCGCGGTCACCGGCGCCATCCGCGCGATGCCGACGTTGCGGATCTCGAGCAGCCCGTCGATGTTCGGCGGAGGCAGCGCCCACAAGCGTCCGCGACGCACCTCGAACAGCACGCCGTCGTCCCCGACCAGCAGCCCGCCGCGGTCGATCAAGGCCAGCGCCAGGCTCGACTTGCCGCTCCCCGGCGGCCCCTCGATGAGCACCGCGCGCCCCTCGATCGCGACGCAGCTCGCCTGGTGCGGGACCGCGCTCATGCGGCCGGCAGCTCGAGCACGAGGCAGGCGCCGGTGCGCCCGTCGGGCCGCTCGGCGACCCGCAGCGAACCGTCGTGCGCTTCGGCGATCGTGCGGGCGATGGCGAGGCCGAGCCCGCTGTGATCGCCGAACCCCTCGGTTTCGGGCCGCACCGAGTGGAACCGGGTGAACACCTTCTCGCGCTCGGCCTCGGGAATGCCTGGGCCCTCGTCGCACACGCTCGCGCGCACGCGGCCGTCGACGTCGCGCAGGCAGACGTCGATCTGCCCGCCTTCGGGCGAGAACGAGACGGCGTTGTCGAGCAGGTTCTCGACCACGCGCTCGATCCTGAGCGGCACGCCGAGCACCTTGGTCTTGCCCGTTTCGCAGGCGATCGCGACCCGCCGCCCGCCGTTGAGCCCGCGCTCGTCGCGTGCTCGGACGAGATTCTCGACCAGCGCCGCGAGGTCGATCGGCTCGAACGTCGCGCGGCTCAGCTCGGCGTCGATCCGGCTGGCCTCGGCGATCTCGGTCACCAGACGGTCGATCCGCCGCACGTCGTGCTGGGCGATGTCGAGCAATTGCTTGCGCAGCGCAGGGTCCTCGACCCGCGCCAGCGAGTCGACCGCGCTGCGCAGCGAGGCGAACGGGTTCTTGATCTCGTGCGCGACGTCGGCGCCGAACGCCTCGACCGCGTCGATCCGCTGGCGCAGCGCCGCGGTCATGTCGCTGACCGCGCCGGCGAGCACGCCGATCTCGTCGCCGCGCTCCTGCATCCGCGGCACCTCGACCTCGCGCGCGCGGCCGAGCCGCACGCGCACCGCGGCGCGGCCGAGCCGGCGCAGCGGCTCGATGATCGTGCGCGCGAGGTACAGCGAGAGCACGGTCGAGACGCCCAGCGCGAGCGCGATCATGATCAGGAGGTTGGTCCGCGCATCGCGCACCGCCTGGGTGATGTCGACCGCGTTGCGGGTGGTCAGCAGCGTCGCCCCGTGCAGGCCGACCGGCGCCGCGGCGGTGATCACCGGGGTGCGGTCGGGAGCGCGGCGCAGCTTGATCTGTGTGCGACCCTGCTCGCGCGCCACGACGAGCTCAGGCCAGGCCGCAGCGTCCTGCTCCTCGGGCTCGACGAAGTCGGGCGGGGCGTTGGCGCCGACGAGGAAGTCGACCACGCGGTCCATCCCGCGGGCGAAGTCCTGCGGCCATGGTGCCGCGACCGGATCGGCAAGCTGGAACGAGGGCGGGGCGAGCGCGAAGCTGTCGGCCCACAGGTTGCCCTCGGCGTCGAACATGCGCAGCCGCATGCGCTGCTCCTTGCCGATCTGGATCAGCAGCGCTTCCTGCCGCTGGCGGCTCGCCCCGGCGAGCGCCTCGGCGGTGATCTGCGCCTCGATCCGCGCGAGATTGTAGCGCTCCAACAGCAGCTGGCGGCGGTAGGTATCGAGGAAGAACAGGCTGCCCGCGAGCAGCATCAGCGGGATCAGGTTGACCGCGAGGATGCGGGTGGTGAGCGAGGTGTTGAACGCGAGCCGCCGGAAGCGGCCCTCGCGCGCCGCGTCGTCAGCCATCGGAGAAGCTGTAGCCCGCGCCGTAGAGCGTCTCGATCGCGCCGAACTCGCCGTCGACCGCGCGGAACTTGCGCCGCAGCCGCTTGATGTGGCTGTCGACCGTGCGGTCGTCGACGAACACGTCGTCGGGGTAGGCCGCATCCATCAGCTGGTTGCGGCTCTTGATCACCCCGGGCCGCTGCGCGAGCGCTTCGAGGATCAGGAACTCGGTCACCGTCAGCGAGACCGGCCGCCCGCCCCAGGTCACCCGGTGCCGCGCCGGGTCCATCGACAGCCGGCCGCGCTCGAGCAACGGGCCCTCGGGCACGGCGGTGCGCTCCTCCTCGGGATCGGCCTCGCGCACGGGGCCCGAGCGGCGCAGGATCGCGCGGATGCGGGCGAGCAGCAGGCGCTGGCTGAACGGCTTGGCGATGTAGTCGTCGGCGCCCATCGCGAGGCCGGCTTCCTCGTCCTGCTCCTCGTCCTTCGAGGTCAGGAAGATCACCGGCAGATCGGAGGTCTCGCGCAGCCGGCGCAGCAGCTCCATGCCGTCCATCCGCGGCATCTTGATGTCGAACACCGCGAGGTCGGGCGGGTTCTCGGTCAGCGCCTTCAACGCCGCCTCGCCGTCGGAATAGACGCGGATCGCGTAGCCTTCGGCCTGCAGCGCGATCGACAGCGTGGTCAGGATGTTGCGGTCGTCGTCGACCAGCGCGATGCTGCGCTGGCGTTCTCCGGCGGGGGCTGTTTCGTCCTCGACCATGCGCTGCGACCTAACGCGTTAACTTCGCGGAGACAATTGGGGAGGCCCCGCGGCAGGTTTCGGTTGTAACTGCAAAAACTCATACAATTGCATCGAATCATTGGCGAATTTGACGCCGGCACGCTCGCCGACTATGCGCCACGGCAAGGCCCGGAACCGAAAACGGGGCCATCTCTTTCCGTGATATACACTTGGGAGACTTCGACGTTGACCCGCTCGCTTACCGTTTCGCTGTCCGATCAAGGCATTAGCACCAAGGCCGAGATCCACGCCAACCTCGGCACCGCCGCGCTGGTCGAGCATGCCGTGACCAACGGCGAGGGCCGCCTCGCGAAGCACGGCCCGCTGGTGGTCGAGACCGGCAAGCACACCGGCCGCAGCGCCAAGGACAAGTTCATCGTCCGCGACGCCGAGACCGAGGGCACCGTGTGGTGGGGCAAGGTCAACGTACCGATGACCCCCGAGCACTTCGCCACGCTCAAGGCCGATTTCCTCGCCCACCTCGGCACCAAGGACACGCTCTACGTCGCCGACCTGTTCGGCGGCTCGCAGCCCGAGCACCGCGTCAACGTTCGGGTGATCAACGAGCTCGCCTGGCACAACCTGTTCATCCGCACGCTGCTCGTGCGCCCGAGCGCCGACGAGCTCGCCTCGTTCGCTCCCGAGTACACGATCATCGACCTGCCGAGCTTCCAGGCCGACCCCGAGCGCCACGGCACGCGCAGCGAGACCGTGATCGCGGTCAACCTCTCGGAGAAGCTGATCCTGATCGGCGGCACCAAGTACGCCGGCGAGATGAAGAAGAGCGTGTTCGGCATCCTCAACTACCTGCTGCCCGCCAAGGGCGTGATGCCGATGCACTGCTCGGCCAACATCGGCGCCGACGGCAAGACCGCGGTGTTCTTCGGCCTTTCGGGCACCGGCAAGACCACGCTTTCGGCCGATGCGAGCCGCACGCTGATCGGCGACGACGAGCACGGCTGGTCCGACACCGCGGTGTTCAACTTCGAGGGCGGCTGCTACGCCAAGATGATCCGCCTCTCGGCCGAGGCCGAGCCCGAGATCTACGCGACCAGCCGGATGTTCGGCACGGTGCTCGAGAACGTGGTCATGGACCCCGAGACCCGCGAGCTCGACTTCGACGACGCCTCGCTCGCCGAGAACTCGCGCGGCGCCTATCCGATCGAGTTCATCCCCAACACCAGCGCAAAGAACCTCGGTCCGGTCCCGGCCAACGTGGTCATGCTCACCGCCGACGCGTTCGGCGTGCTGCCGCCGATCGCGCGGCTGACGCCCGACCAGGCGATGTACCACTTCCTCTCGGGCTACACCGCCAAGGTCGCCGGCACCGAGATCGGCGTGACCGAGCCCGAGGCGACCTTCAGCACCTGCTTCGGCGCGCCGTTCATGCCGCGCCACCCGAGCGTCTACGGCAATCTGCTCAAGGAGCGCATCGCCAAGGGCCAGGTGCAGTGCTGGCTGCTCAACACCGGCTGGACCGGCGGCAAGTACGGCGTCGGCAAGCGCATGCCGATCAAGGCGACGCGCGCGCTGCTCAACGCCGCGCTCGACGGCTCGCTCAACGGCGCCGAGTTCCGCAAGGACCCGAACTTCGGCTTCGACGTGCCGGTCGCGGTCGAGGGCGTCGATCCGGCGATCCTCGATCCCCGCCAGACCTGGGCCGACAAGGACGCCTACGACGCGATGGCGCACAAGCTGGTCCAGCTGTTCGTCGACAACTTCGCCCAGTTCGAGGCGCACGTCGACGAGGGGGTCCGCAACGCGGCGCCGGCCGCGGCCTGACCGGGCCGAAGTTTAGGGAAGTTTAGGCAGAAACGCATCGCCGTCGGACCAGGTCCGGCGGCGATTTGCTGCGTCGGCGGCGGGCTTGTTGACGTAACGCATACGGCGCGCGCGATAAGCGGCCGGGGTTTGGGGGGGGTGCGAATCCAACAATTTCAAAGAGCCGATGAGAACATAACAGAAACATCGTGCATATGCAAGCGATAAGTCCGGCGTCGGCTTACGCCGGCGCGTCGTGAACGAGGTCGACGACCTGACCGACCAGCGAGATGAGACCGGCGAGAACCATCACTCCGGCGACGCAGCGGAAGGGGCGCGTACCAGGCAGCTGCCGGGGCGGGAAGCGCGGACCGGGCCAGTCGCGGGAGCCGTCGGCTTGCG
>CBHWED010000104.1:0-10583 GCA_966112795.1 uncultured bacterium | reverse complement strand
CGCAGGCGCGGGTTCATGTCGGGATCGGGCGCGCCCATCTTGGCGGCGACGGTGATCTCGCGGCTGAGCTTGGAGAACGCGGCGGAGCGCTTCTTGTCCTGCGCGCCCTTGCGATGCATGATGTTCTTGAACTTGGAATGGCCGGCCATGGGGTTCGCTTGATCTCGTGGCTGAAAAGGATGCGGCGCCTTACACCGGGCGCAAGCTCTAGAGCAACCGCTGCCACCACCCGACGTCGCGCCAGCCGCCGAGCTTCCAGCCGACCTCGCGGTAGATGCCGACGGGCGTGAACCCCATCGCCTCGTGCAGGCCGATGCTGCCTTCGTTGGGCAAGGCGATACCGGCGAACGCGGCGTGGCTGCCTTTGGCGGCCAGCAGGGGAAGAAGCGCACCGTAAAGCGCGCGGCCGATCCCTTGGCGCGAATGATCCGGGTCAACGTAGACGGCCACGTCGCACGAGCTCGCGTAAGCGGCCCTCTCGCGATGCGGCGAGCCGTAGGCGTAGCCCGTCACCCGTCCGCCTGCGTCGGCTACGAGCCACGCGTGGCTGGCGCCGTATTTCGCGATCCGCTGCGCCATGTCGTCCGCGGCGGGCGGGTCGAGCTCAAAACTGATGCAGGTCTCGCTGACGAACGGCGCGTAGATCGCCGCGCAAGCCTGCGCGTCGCCTGCCGTGGCGGGGCGAATATGCGTCAGACGCCGCCTCTAGCCATTGACCACCGTCCCTCCGTTCGGGTGCAGCACCTGGCCCGACATATACGAGGAATCCTCGCAGGCGAGGAAGAGGAAAGCCGGGGCGACCTCGTTGGGCTGGCCCGGGCGACCCATCGGGGTGTCCTTGCCGAAGCTCTCGAGCTTTTCCGGGCTGGCTCCGCCAAAGGGATTGAGCGGCGTCCAGATCGGCCCGGGCGCGACCGCGTTGACGCGGATGCCGTCGCCGATCAGGTTCTCGCTGAGCGAGCGGGTGAAGGCGGTGATCGCGCCCTTGGTGCTCGAATAGTCGAGCAGCTCCTTGCTGCCCTGGTACATCGTGATCGAGGTGCAGTTGACGATCGCCGCGCCCTTCTTGAGGTGCGGTCGCGCCGCCTGGGTCACGTAGAACATCGAATAGATGTTGGTCTGGAACGTCCGCTGCAGCTGCTCGGGGGTGATGTCGCGGATGTCCTTGTCGGGATGCTGTTCGCCAGCGTTGTTGACCAGCACGTCGAGCCGGCCCCACTTGGCGATGACCTGGTCGACCAGCGTCTTGGCCACCTCGGGATCGCCGAGGTCGCCGGCGAAGGTCAGCGCCTCGCCGCCCTCCTGCTCGATCGCGTCGGCGGTGATGTGCGCGTCGTCGTGCTCTTCGAGATAGGCGATGGCAACGTTGGCGCCCTCGCGCGCGAACAGCACCGCGGTCGCGCGGCCGATGCCGCTGTCGCCGCCGGTGACGATCGCGACCTTGCCCTCGAGCCGGCCCGACCCGGGATAGCGCGGCTCCCAGTCGGGCTTCGGCTCGAGCTCGGTCTCGTGCCCGGGGAGCCTGGGCTCCTCGGGAATCTCCTCGACGTGGGCTTTGTCGACGGTCTGGGTGTCATCGGCCATGGCGAATTCCTTTCGCCGGACCAATGACGGGCGGCCGCGCCCGTTCCGTCAGCCCGCCGCTCAGCCGAGGCCGAGCGCCGCCTTGTAAGTATCGAGAATGGCTTCCATCTCGGCGCGGTCGTCGGGCTTCATCTTCCGCAGGCGGACGATCTGGCGCATGATCTTGGCGTCGTAGCCGACCGCCTTGGCCTCGGCGTAGACGTCGCGGATGTCGTCCGAGATGCCCTTCTTCTCTTCCTCGAGGCGTTCGACGCGCTCGATCAGGAGGCGCAGGCGGTCGTCGGTGGCTTCGGCCATCGGTCAGTATCTCCAGTCCAGTTCCGAGAATCGGTTGACCGCTCGATAGCCAGCCACCGCGGGCCGGTGAACCGGTGTGGAGAACTTTTCTCAGGTTCCCTGGTTGCGGGCGAGGCTCGCTTGCATCCGCGCCATCTGCTCGGGCGTCGCCTCGCTCTGGAAGCGCGCTTTCCACTCGTCCATCGGCATGCCGTGGATGACTTCGCGGGCCGCCGCCTTGTCGCCCTCGTAGCCGCCCTCCCTGATCCAGTCGGCGAGGCAGTTGCGGCAGAACCCGGCGAGCCCCATCAGGTCGATGTTCTCGGCATCCGAGCGATGGCGCAAATGGCGCACGAGCCGGCGGAAGGCCGCGGCCGCGACAGGGTCGGGAAGGTCGTCGAGGGGGTCGGGCATTTCACGTCCTTGTGTTGTCGCCAAGCTCTGCCATACGGCGCAGCGGCATGACGACAAAGCTCGATCCGCGCGGCCGCAAGGTCAAGATCCTCGCCACGCTCGGGCCCGCGAGCCGCGATCCCGATATGCTCCGCCGGCTGTTCCGCGCCGGGGCCGACGCGTTCCGCATCAACCTCAGCCACGGCGACCACGCGACCCACGCCGAGGCGATCAAGGCGATCCGCGCGCTCGAGAAGGAATTCAACCGCCCGATCGCGATCCTGTGCGACCTGCAGGGCCCCAAGCTGCGCGTCGGCACGTTCGCCGAGGAGCGCGCGGTGATCCCGCACGGGCACCGCTTCACGCTCGACCGCGACCCGACGCCGGGCGACGCGACGCGCGTGCAGTTGCCGCATCCCGAGATCTTCGAAGTGCTCGAGGTCGGTCAGCGGCTGCTGATCAACGACGGCAAGATCCGCCTGCGCGTGGTCGAGGCGCATCCCGACCGGATCGTCTGCACGGCCGAAGTCGGCGGGGTCATCTCCGACCGCAAGGGCGTCAACGTGCCCGACGCCGAAGTGCCGATCCCGGCGCTGACCGAGAAGGACCGCCGCGACCTCGCCTTCGCGATGGAGAACGGCGCCGACTGGATCGGGCTGAGCTTCGTCCAGCGGCCCGAGGACTTGGCCGAGGCCCGGCGGCTGATGGGCGGGCACGGCGCGCTCTGCGCCAAGATCGAGAAGCCGCAGGCGGTGCGCCGGCTCGACGAGATCATCGCGCTTTCGGACGGGATCATGGTCGCGCGCGGCGACCTCGGCGTCGAGCTCAATCCCGAGGAAGTGCCGCCGCTGCAGAAGCGCATCGTCAATGCCACGCGGCTGACCGGCAAGCCGGTGATCGTGGCCACGCAGATGCTCGAATCGATGATCGAGAGCCCAGCGCCGACCCGCGCCGAGGTGTCCGACGTCGCCAACGCGGTCTACGACGGCGCCGACGTGGTCATGCTGTCGGCCGAGACCGCCGCGGGCCAGTGGCCCGAAGAAGCCGTGCTGATGATGGATTCGATCGGCCGCCAGGTCGAGCGCGACGAGCTCTATCGCCAGCGCGTGCGGCTGCTCGATACGCGGCCGGACCCGACGATCGCCGACGCGCTCGCGCATGCCTGCCTGACGATCGCCGATACCGTGGCGATCAGCGCGATCACCGTGTTCACCTCGACCGGCACCAGCGCGCGCCGGGTCACTCGCGAGCGGCCCTCGGTGCCGGTGCTGGTGCTGACGCCGTCGGTCACCGTGGCCCGCCGCGTGGCGCTGCTGTGGGGCGCGCACCCGGTGGCGACGCGCGACATCGGCAGCTTCGACGAGATGATCGGCAAGGGCAAGCGCATGGCGCTGCGCCACGGCCTCGGCACCGCCGGGAGCAAGCTCGTGGTCATGGCCGGGGTGCCGTTCGGCATCTCGGGCGCGACCAACCTGCTGCACGTCGTCACCCTCGCGGGCGACGAGCTTGAGGCGCACGAGGGCTAGGCCGCTAGGCGGCGGCGTTGATGCGCTTCTCCGCCAGCGCCAGGTCGAGATCGTCGGGCAGCTCGAAATAGCCGCCCGAGAGCTCGTCGTAGCGGCCCGAGGCGAGATCGACACAGCGCTGGGCGCAGCGGGCGAGATCGGGATCCTCGCCATAGGCGTGCGGATGGTTCTCGATGCGCGCGATCAGCGGCGCGAAGTACTTGCGCGCTTCGGGATCGGCGGCCGTGTCACGCGCGAGCTGGGTCGCGGCGAAGCCCGGATCGATCGCGAACACCGCGACCTTGGTCTCGGCCAGTTCGGCGGCAGCCTCGGCGACGAGGCGATTCTGCGCGATCTTGCCGGTGCAGTAGGCCGAGAGGTGCGGGGCGACCAGGCGGCTGGCGATCGCCGAGACGCAGATCACCCGGCCGCGGTCGCGCGCGACCATGCCCGGCAGCACGTGGTGCATGAACAGCATCGGCGCGCGGATGTGGATCGCCTGCGCGCGCCACCATTCCTCGGGGCTGACTTGCCAGATCGGGCCGAACGGGCCCGGCACGCCGGCATTGTTGACGAGCAGGTCGATCGGCCCGAGCAGCTCCTCGGCCTTGCGTGCCGCACCTTCGATCGAGGCCGCATCGGTCACGTCGCAGCGCACCCCGATCGCGTGGCCGCCGGCATTGCGAATCGCATGCGCGACGTCGTCGAGCTGCGATAGCGAGCGCGCCAGCAGCGCCACCGCCGCGCCTTCGGCGGCGAGCCGCTCGGCGATCGCGCGCCCGAACCCGCGCCCGGCGCCGGTGACCAGCGCGACCTGTCCGTCGAGTATGCCCATTCCGGAGTCCTCCTGACGCGCGCCGCTAGCGCCCGCGCGGGCGCCTGTCGATAACACCGATTTGGAAGAAACTGGAGCGGGCGAAGGGATTCGAACCCTCGACCCCAACCTTGGCAAGGTTGTGCTCTACCCCTGAGCTACGCCCGCTCACTGGCGTCCGAAGCGCCGCAGCGCTCCGTGGGAGGCGCGCGGTTAGCAAAGGGTCGCAGGCGCCGCAAGGGCAAACCTTGCGCCCTTCACAAATCCCCCCCAAGGGCCAAATAGACGATGGAGCCGAGCGCACAGCGCGACAGGGAAGGTGCATAACGTGGCAAGCATGGGCCTCAACCTCGACGAACAGAAGGCGGTCGACCGGTTCCGCAAGGAGGTCGTCGAGCCCTCGCGCGACGAGCTCGTGATCCTCGACTTCTGGGCCGAATGGTGTGGGCCGTGCAAGGCGCTCGCCCCGGTGCTCGAGAAAGTCGCGGGCGAATATGCCGGCAAGGGCGTGCGGCTGGTCAAGCTCAACGTCGACGAGGAGCAGTTCATCGCCGCGCAGTTCCAGGTGCGCTCGATCCCGACCGTATACGCGATGTTCGACGGGCGCCCGGTCGCCGACCTGACGTCGGCGCGGACCGAATCGCAGTTGCGGGAGGTCCTCGACCAGTTGCTCGAGCAGCTGCCGGTCGGCGCTGCCGGCCGCGAGGCGGAGATCGCGCCGCTGGTGGCGATGGGCGAGCAAGTGCTCGCCGACGGCGACGGCGAGCGGGCGGCGGCGATATTTGCGCAGATCGCCGAGATGGCTCCCGACGACGCCGGCGTGCAGTCGGGACTGATTCGCGCGCTGATCGCGGCGGACCGGCGGGACGAGGCGCAGGCGGCGCTCGACGCCCTGCCCGAATCGCTGCGCGCTGATCCGCTGGTGGCGCAGGCCGGCAGCGCGCTGGCGCTGGCAGCCAGCGGCGTGGACGACAGCGAGCTGCGCACGCTGCGCGCCGCCGCGGCCGAGCACCCGGCCGACCAGGAGGCCCAGCTCGCGTTCGCCCAGGCCGCCTTCGCCGCCGGCCAGCGCGACGAAGCGGCCGAGACGCTGCTCGGCATGATCCGCTCCGAACCCGAGTGGAACGAAGGCGCGGCCAAGGCCAAGCTGCTGCAGATCTTCGAGGCCGTGGGTCTCGAGGATCCGTGGGTTTCGGCGCAGCGCCGCAAGCTCTCGCTGCTGCTGTTCGGCTGAGGCCTGCCCGCGTGGCCGCCACCCGCCTCGCGATCTTCCCGCTGCCGGGCGCGATCCTGTTCCCGGGGCTGCAGCTGCCGCTGCACATCTTCGAGCCGCGCTACCGCACGCTGGTCGGCTCAGCGCTCGCGCGCGACCGGCGCATCGCGATGATCCAGCCGCAGACCGCGGCCGAAGGCGCCCCGCTCTACGACATCGGCTGCGTCGGCCGGATCGGCGAAGTCGAGGCGCTCGACGACGGGCGCTACAACATCGTGCTCGAAGGCGAGGCGCGCTTCCGCGTGCTGCGCGAGCTCGAGGTCGCGACGCCGTTCCGCCAGGTCGAGGCCGAGCTGATCGCCGAGCGCGACGACGAAGTGCTGAGCCCGGCCGAGCGGGCGAGCTTCGAGCGCGAATCGCGCGTCTTCGCCGACCTGCAGGGCTATGCGATCGACTGGGATTCGATCGAGCGGCTCGACGACGCCTCGCTGATCAACGGGGTGAGCCAGATCGCCCCGTTCGACGCGGCGGCCAAGCAGGCGCTGCTCGAAGCCTCGGACTTGCGCACGCGCTGTGAGCTGCTCGTGCAGCTGATGCAGTTCTTCGGCCGCAGCGATCCCGACGAAGGGGCGGTGACGCTGCAGTAGCCGCGCGGGACTAGAGCCCGAAGCTGCCGCGGATCCCGTCGAACACGTATTGCGCCGCGAGCGCGGCCAGCAGCACCCCGAGCAGCCGGGTGATCACCGCTTCGACCTGGGCCCCGACCAGCTTCATGAGCGGGCTCGCCGCCCACAGCGCGAGCAGCGTCAGCACCAGCACCGTCAGCAGCGCGGCCAGCACCACGAGCGTCTGCGGCAATCCCTGCGCGTTGCCGACGAGCAGCATGACCGAAGCGATCGCGCCCGGCCCGGCGAGCATCGGCATCGCCATCGGGAACACCGAGACGTCCTCGATCTCGGGCGTCTCGCGCATCTTCTCGGCGCGCGCCTCGCGCCGCTGGGTGCGCTTCTCGAACACCATGTCGAGCGCGATCAGGAACAGCATGATCCCGCCGGCGGTGCGGAATGCGTCGAGCTCGATGTGCAGCGCCCGGAGCAGCTTTTCGCCGAACAGCGCGAAGATCAGCAGGATCACCCCGGCGATGACGCAGGCCTTGAGCGCCATCGCCCGCTTCTGCGCGGCGCTCGCGCCCGTGGTCAGCCCGGCGTAGATCGGCGCGCAGCCTGGCGGATCGATCACCACGAACAGCGTGACGAAGGCCGAGAGGAACAGCTCGATCATGGCGGGCCGCTACGGGGCGGCGACCTCGCTGACGAGCACATCCTCCATTTGGACGCCGACCATCATCGACACCCGCAAGGTGCGCGCGCCACCGGGCCGCGTTTCATAGCGATACGCGAGCGTGCCATCGCCGCTCCGACCGCCGCCGGTGCAGACCTGGCCGGTGCACGCGGGGGCATCGAGAGCGACCGTGTCGCGCCGCATCGGGCGTGGACACTCCGCCACTTTGGCTTCGATCATCTCCGGCGGAGAAAGCGGCTCGGCAAGCGCGTCACCCTGGTCGAGCACCCAGCGGTAGCCGTCCTTGGCTTTCCGCTGGCGTTGCCAAACGGTGGTGAAGTAGCCGGTCGAGCCGTCGGGCCGCTGCCAAGCGCCTTTGGTCACCGCGAGCGAGCCGTCGCAGCTCGACCACACCTGATGCGGCTGCCAGCGCACCGCCTGCGCGGGGTTGGCCCGCCTCCTGAGCCAGGCTTGCGCGTTGACCGGCTCAGGCACGAACATCACCGCGTCGTCGGCGGCGAACTCGGCGAACGCGGTCCACTGGCCCTTGTCCTGCGCTGCGCGGGCGAAGGCCAGCTCGCTCGCCACGACCGCGGCCGAATCGGCGCGACGGAAGTCCCGTTCGCGCTCGCGGCCCTCGTCTTGCAGCGTGAAGTCCCGGGGATCGCCCTGCCCTTGCGCCTCGGCCGCGCTCGCGATCGCCAACAGCGCCAACGCCGCGATCAGCGCCGGGCGCCCCGCCGCGCTCATGAGGCGTAGGCGAGGTTGGCGAAGATGATGTTGACGATGTTGAGCAGCACGATGAGCACCAGCGGCGAGAAGTCTATCGCCCCGGTATCGGGCATCAGCCGGCGGATCGGCCGCAGCAGCGGCTCGAGCAGCGCGTTGATCGAGCGCCAGATCGCCCCGACCCACTGGTTGTGCATGTTGACCACGTTGAAGGCGACCAGCAGGCTGAGCACGAACTGGACGATCACCAGCACGATGATGATCGAGATCAGGTAGCCCACGATCTGGGAAAGCATTGCGAAGAGCACGAGTTTTGCTGGCCTCTCTGTTGCCTGACGCCTGCCTAGCCGAGCCGGGGGCGGCGCATCAAGGCTTGCCCCCGTCGGACCGCTCGAGCGGCTCGACGAACGTGCTCGAGCGCAGCGTCCAGCGCAGCTGGTCGGGGGTTGCTCCGGGGACGTCGTTGACCCGCTTGAGCACCATGGTGCCGCTGACGGACGACTTCGCCGGATCGCCGGCGTCGGTCAGCGTGCCGTCGACCGTGCAGTAGGCCGAACCGGCCGCGCCTTCGACCGACGGGTCGGGCCAGGCGAGCCGCAGCTCCTTGTAGCCGCCGAATACGCTCGAGAGCCGCGCGCCGTCGATCGCGGGATCGTTCCACACCAGTGCGGCCTTGGCCCACTCGCGGCCGCCGAGCGCCTCGAGATAGAACGTGACGACTTCGGCGCAGTCCTTACTGGCGAGCGCGGGGAAGTCGGCGACGCGCGGGGCCGGCGCCGGCGCCGGCGCGGGTGACACGGTCGCTGTGGCTGCGGACGCCGCTGGAGCAGCGGGTGTTGCCGCGGTCTCGTCGGGCGCCGGCGCTTCGTTCGTGCCGCAGCCGGAAATCAGCAGCGCGGTGGCGACCAGGAGCGCGGTACGCGTCATCCGGCGCGGACCAAGGTGCCCGCACCGCGGCTGGTGAAGAACTCGAGCAGCATCGCATGGCCGACGCGCCCGTCGAGAATCACCGCCGCCTCGCACCCCGCCTCGACCGCGTGGACGCAGGTCTCGAGCTTGGGGATCATCCCCCCGCTGATCGTCCCGTCCTCGGTCAGCCGGCCGATGTCCGCCGGAGTCAGGTCGGTCATGAGCTTGCCCTGCTTGTCGAGCACGCCCGGGACATCGGTCAGCAGGAACAGCCGCGCGGCCCCGAGCGCCGCGGCGATCGCGCCGGCCATCGTGTCGGCGTTGATGTTGTAGGTCTCGCCGTCGCGCCCGGCGGCGATCGGGGCGATGATCGGGATGATCCCGGCCGCGCACAGCGTGTCGAGGATCGTCGTGTCGACTTCGGCCGGATCGCCGACGAAGCCGAGGTCGACCGCCTGCTCGATCTGGCTGTCGGGATCCTTGGTCGTGCGGGTGACCTTGGTCGCGGTGACCAGCCCGCCGTCCTTGCCCGAGAGGCCGATGGCCTTGCCGCCGGCTTGCATGATCCAGCTGACCAATTGCTTGTTGATCGCGCCCGACAGAACCATCTCGGCGACCTCGGCGGTCGCCTTGTCGGTCACCCGGAGGCCGTCGACGAAACGTGATTCGACACCGAGCTTCTTGAGCATCGCACCGATCTGCGGACCGCCGCCGTGAACCACGATCGGATTGATGCCGACCGCCTTCAGCAGCACGATGTCCTCGGCGAAGTCCTCCGCCGCCTCGGGATCGCCCATCGCGTGGCCGCCGTACTTCACCACGAAGCTGCGCCCGGCATAGCGCTGGAAATAGGGGAGCGCCTCGATCAGCGTCTCCGCCTTGGCGAGCATCTGCCCGGTATCGCTCTGGTCTTCGGAGGCGGTCATGGCCGCGGGCAATAAGGCCTGTGCGCGAACCCGGCAATGCCCGGTGCGAGCGCGGTCAGCCTCGCAAGCCGGACTGATCCGTGTTAGTCGGCGCGCCGGGTCGATCTCGCCCAATAAGTAGAGAAAGCGAGCCTGATGGAAGAGTTCGAGTCGCGGCTCGCTGCGGCCTACCAAGCGTGGCACGAATCTCGTGGTCGAACGCCCGACAGGTTCTTCGCGCTCTACTCCGATGACATCGAGCTGCACTCGATCCTCGAGTCTTCGCTCAATGACACGATGCGCGGACCGTTTATCGGCAAGGACGCGGCAATCGCCTACTTCGCAGCGATCGCCGAGCAATGGGAGATGCTCGACGCGCGCATCGACGACATGATCGCGCGGGGCAACAAGATCGTCAGCATCGGCCACGCGACCTGGCGCAACCTCAAGACGCTGCGCCTGGTTTCCGGGCCCAAAGTCGACGTGTGGACCGTGCGCGACGGGCGCGCGGTGCATTTCCTCGAGATGTTCGACAGCTACGGCTGCGCCCGGGCGATCGGCCTGATCGACTGGCCGACCGAGCACTGACCCGCGCCGGCCCGGTCAAGGGTGTCCGGGGACCAGCGCCCAGGCATCCGGCTCGTCCTCGGTCAGCTCGTCGAACGGGTAGTCGTCGCGGATATGGGCGTTGAAGAAGCGGCCCTTGGAGAACGCGCCGCGGAAGCGCGAGGCGACCTCCTCGGGCACCCCGGCGTAACGGTAGCGCCGGCCGCTGACGAACTCGACGTCGAGCGAGCGGCTCTCCGGAAGGTAGGTGAAGCGGCGGATCACGGTCGAGGGCATGCCTGATCAACGCGCGAGCCCGCGGTTCAGTTGCCGGCCTCGATCGCCGCCCGGCGCATCTGCCGCAGCGCCGCCTCGACCGCGCTCTCGACTTCGGCCGGACTTTGCTCGCTGAACACGATCGCGCTTTC
>CBHWED010000103.1:0-10609 GCA_966112795.1 uncultured bacterium | reverse complement strand
CCGCGCCAGTCGGACGTGATGATCGTCGCCGGCACGCTGTGCAACAAGATGGCTCCGGCGCTGCGCAAGGTCTACGACCAGATGTCGGACCCCAAGTACGTCATCTCGATGGGCTCGTGCGCCAACGGCGGCGGCTATTACCACTACAGCTACTCGGTGGTGCGTGGCTGCGACCGGATCGTTCCGGTCGACATCTATGTCCCCGGCTGCCCGCCGACCGCCGAGGCGCTGCTCTACGGCGTGATGCAGCTGCAGCGGAAGATCCGCCGCGAAGGAACGATCGAGCGGTAACATGGCGACTGTCCTGCATCCGGCCCCGCGCTTCGCTTCCAACGAAGGCGTGAGGGAGGCGCTGAGCACCGCACTCGGTGACATGCTGCTCGCCTCGAAGGAAGAGCACGGCGAGATCGTGCTCGGCGTCGAGCGCGAGCGGGTCGAGGACGCGCTACGGCTGCTGCGCGACGAGCACGAATACCAGCAACTGATGGAGATCGCCGGGGTCGACTACCCGAGCCGCGAGGAGCGGTTCGACGTGGTCTACATGCTGCTCTCGCTGACCAGGAACCACCGCGTGCTGGTCAAGGTGCGCGCCGCGGAAGACACCCCGGTGCCGACCGTGACCACGCTGTGGCCGGTAGCCGGCTGGCTCGAGCGCGAAGTGTTCGACATGTACGGCGTGATCTTCGACGGCAACACCGACTTGCGCCGGATCCTGACCGACTACGGCTTCGAGGGGCACCCGTTCCGCAAGGACTTCCCGCTCACCGGCTACCAAGAGCTGCGCTACTCCGAGGAGGAGAAGCGCGTGGTCTACGAGCCGGTCGAGCTCGCGCAGGACTTCCGCACCTTCGAGTTCATGAGCCCCTGGGAAGGCGCCGACTATCCGCTGCCTGGCGACGAGAAGGCCGCGATCCCGCCGGTCGTCGAGGTCAAGACCACCGACAAGCCGGCCCAGACCGGCGCGGGCGAGAAGACCGACGCCAAGGCCGCCGAGAAGGTCGCGCCGGGCTCGTCGACGGGCAACGTGAACCCGGGGCAGGGCGATCCCGCGCCGATCGTGACCGGCAAGGACGAGCCCGCGGCGCCCGAGCCGACCGAAGCCCGCCCGGCCAAGAAGCCGCGCAAGGGCAAGAGCCCGGACACCGCCGAGGCGACCGAGCCGAAGGCCAAGGCCCCGCGCAAGCCGCGCGCCAAGAAGACTGACGGAGACGCCGCATGAGCGCGCTCATCCAGGAGACCTCGCCGACCACCGGCGACGAGGTCATCAGCAACTACACGATCAACTTCGGCCCGCAGCACCCGGCCGCGCACGGCGTGTTGCGCATGGTCATGGAGCTCGACGGCGAGATCATCGAGCGGATCGATCCGCACGTCGGCCTGCTCCACCGCGGCACCGAGAAGCTGATCGAGTACAAGACCTACCTGCAGGCGCTGCCGTACTTCGACCGGCTCGACTACTGCAGCCCACTCGGCATGGAGCACTCGTACGTGCTCGCGATCGAGAAGCTGCTCAACATCGAGGTGCCGATCCGCGCGCAGTACTTGCGCGTGCTGTTCGCCGAGCTGACCCGCATCTGCAACCACATGCTCAACATCGGCAGCCACGTCATGGACGTGGGTGCGATGACCCCGAACCTGTGGCTGTTCGAGATCCGCGAGGACTGCCTCAACTTCTTCGAGCGCGCCGCCGGCGCGCGCATGCACATGGCCTGGTTCCGTCCGGGCGGCGTGCATCAGGACGTGCCGCTCAAGCTGCTGACCGACATCGGCGACTGGCTCGACACGCGCCTGCCGCGGCTGTTCGAGGACGCGATGAGCCTCGTCGTCGACAACCGCATCTTCAAGCAGCGCAACGTCGACATTGCCGTGGTCAGCAAGGAAGACGCGATCCGCTGGGGCTTCTCGGGCCCGATGATCCGCGCCGCGGGCATCCCGTGGGACTTGCGCAAGAGCCAGCCGTACGACGTCTATGACCGGATGGACTTCGAGATCCCGGTCGGCACCAACTCGGACTGCTACGACCGGATGATGGTCCGTGTCGAGGAAGTGCGCCAGTCGGCCCGGATCATGAAGCAGTGCCTCGCCGAGATGCCCGAAGGCCCGGTGGCGAGCGACGACCGCAAGGTCGTGCCGCCCAAGCGCGCCGAGATGAAGCAGTCGATGGAAGCGCTGATCCACCACTTCAAGCTCTACACCGAGGGCTTCCACGTCCCGGCCGGCGAGGTCTACGTCGCCACCGAGAGCCCCAAGGGCGAGTTCGGCGTCTACCTGGTCAGCGACGGCAGCAACAAGCCGTACCGCTGCAAGATCCGCCCGACCGCGTTCAGCCACCTTCAGGCAATGGATTTCATGAGCAAAGGCCACATGCTGCCCGACGCAACCGCCATCCTCGGCGCGATCGACGTGGTGTTCGGGGAGTGCGACCGGTGAGGGAACGCGAGTTCGCCAATCTCTCGGTGCTGTCGTGCGTCACCGGCCTCGTGCTGCTGGCGATCGTGTTCGTCTCGGACGGGCTCGAGCTGCCGGTGCCGCAGTGGCTGCCGATGCTGATCTCGGCGATCGCCGGGTTCGAGATCTTCATGGTGATCGACGCCGTCCGGCGGCGCCGTCGCGCCGATGGGGGTTCGAATGGCTGACCGTCACCTCGAGCCCGACACTCCCGAGCTGCGCGCCCGCTGGGGCGCGTTCGCGTTCACGCCGGCGTGGGACGCCAAGGCCAGGGAAACGGTCGCGCGCTATCCCGAAGGGCGGCAGCGCAGCGCGGTCATGGCGCTGCTCGACTATGCCCAGCGGCAGGTCGGCGAAGAGACCCAGACCCAGGGCTGGCTGCCGATCCCGGTGATCGAATACGTCGCCCGCTACCTCGACATGCCGGTGATCCGCGTGCTCGAGGTCGCGACGTTCTACTTCATGTACAACCTCGTGCCGGTCGGCCGCTTCCACGTGCAGGTCTGCGGCACGACGCCGTGCATGCTGCGCGGGTCGGACGACCTCATCGCCGCGTGCAAGAAGCGCGGCATGGCCAAGGGCCACACCACCGACGACGGCTTGTGGACGCTGACCGAGGTCGAGTGCATGGGCAACTGCTCGTCGGCGCCGATGGTCCAGATCAACGACGACAATTACGAGGACCTGACGGCCGAGCGCCTCGACCACGTGCTCGACGAGCTCGCCGCGGGCCGCCAGCCCAAGACCGGCACCCAGGAGCCCGGCCGCCACACCGTCGAGCCGCTCGACGGGCCGACCTCGCTGACCCAAATGGTCTCGGCCAACCATGACTACCGGAGCGAGTGGTGACCGATCTCATCGTCCCCTTCGCGATCGCGCTGGTCCTCGTGGTCGTCGCGTGGAAGGTGCTCAAGGGCGCGGTCAAGACCGTCGCCCTCGTCGGCATCCTCGCGCTCGCCGCGCTGTACGTCTTCAAGAGCGGAGGGTTCGCCTGATGTCTCCGGAAGTCGCTCGTTTCCTGCCGATCGCCGGCGTGTTCGTCGGCCTGATCGTTGCGTTTGCCATGGATCCGACCGCCGACCGCGCGGCGTGGTGGGCACTGCCCGCGGGCCTGCTCGGCGGCTACGCGGTGCGCTTCGGTTTGCAGAGGTACTACAATGCTGGCCGATAAGGACCGCATCTTCACCAATCTCTACGGCTATCAGGACTGGCGCCTGAAGGCGGCGCAGGCGCGCGGCGACTGGGACCAGACCAAGAAGCTGATGGAGATCGGCCAGGACGCGATCATCGAGGAGGTCAAGGCCTCGGGCCTGCGCGGCCGCGGCGGGGCAGGGTTCCCGACCGGCATGAAGTGGTCGTTCATGCCCAAGGAAAGCAAGGACGGGCGTCCGAGCTTCCTGGTCATCAACGCCGACGAATCCGAGCCCGGCTCGTGCAAGGACCGCGAGATCATCCGCCACGATCCGCACAAGCTGATCGAAGGCGCGCTGATCGCCGGCTTCGCGATGCGCGCGCGGGCGGCGTACATCTACATCCGCGGCGAATACATCCGCGAGGCGGAGACGCTGTTCGCTGCCGTGGCCGAGGCTTACGACGCAGGCCTGCTGGGCAAGAACGCGGCCGGCTCGGGCTACGACTTCGACGTCTTCGTCCACCGCGGCGCGGGCGCCTACATCTGCGGCGAAGAGACCGCGATGATCGAGAGCCTCGAGGGCAAGAAGGGCCAGCCGCGGCTCAAGCCGCCGTTCCCGGCCGGCGCCGGGCTCTACGGCTGCCCGACCACGGTCAACAACGTCGAATCGATCGCGGTCGTCCCGACGATCCTGCGCCGCGGCGCCGCGTGGTTCGCGAGCTTCGGGCGCGAGAACAACAAGGGCACCAAGCTGTTCCAGATCAGCGGCCACGTCGAGAAGCCGTGCGTCGTCGAAGAGGCGATGTCGATCCCGTTCGACGAGCTGATCGAGAAGCATTGCGGCGGCATCCGCGGCGGGTGGGACAACCTGCTCGCGGTGATTCCCGGCGGCTCGTCGGTCCCGCTGGTTCCCGCGGCGATGATGCGCGGCGTGCCGATGGACTTCGACGGCTGCAAGGACGTCGGCTCGGGCCTCGGCACCGCGGCGCTGATCGTGATGGACAAGTCGACCGACATCGTCCGCGCGATCTCGCGCCTCAGCTACTTCTACAAGCACGAGTCCTGCGGCCAGTGCACCCCGTGCCGCGAGGGCACCGGGTGGATGTGGCGCATGATGGAGCGCCTGCGCACCGGCGATGCCGACGTCGCCGAGATCGACATGCTGCAGCAGGTCACCAAGCAGGTCGAAGGCCACACGATCTGCGCGCTCGGCGACGCCGCCGCGTGGCCGATCCAGGGCCTGATCAAGCATTTCCGCCCCGAGCTCGAGCGCCGGATCGCCGAGCGTGGCGCGGCGCTGCAGGAGGCGGCCGAGTGAGGCTCGTCACGCTTCTGCTGTCGATCGCGGCCGCCTGCACGCTGGCGACCGATGCTGGCGCGCAGTCGAACAACAACGACTACACGCCGCTCAACTCGCGCATCCGCCGCGAGCGGCAGTTCCCGACCGACCTGCACAACCCGTGGGGCGACCAAACCAACGCCGTCAGCCGCAACCGCAGTCGGGCGATGCTGAGCCAGTTCAGCAAGTGCGTTTACAACCGCTCGCGCGAAGGCTCGCTCGCGCTGCTGCAGAAGACCGACTACGGCTTCAACGATTTCGCGCAGATCGACATGACCAACGATCGCGCGATCAGGGTGTTCGGCTTTCACGATTGCCTTGGCCGCGTCGCGTCCTCGCACAGCACCGGCGTGCAGCTGCGCTTCAGCGCCGGCGGCCTGCGGCAGTGGCTGGTCCAGGAGGCCTATTTCGACCGTTTCCCCGAGGGGCCGAGCTGGGTTCGCGCGGGGAACGTGGTTGGTGCGCGTGCTTTTCCGCTATCGGCCGGCAATCCCGCCGTCAGCGGACCCGTCGACTTCGCCGACTGCGTTGTTGCGACCGACCCGTTCACCGCCGACTTCTTCTTCCGCACCGAAGGCGGCTCGGACGACGAGAAGCGCGCCATCCAAGCGCTCACGCCCGCGCTCGGCCCGTGCCTGCCGCAGGGCCAGCAGATCCAGTTGCAACCCTCGCTCCTGCGCCTCTGGCTCGGTGAGGCGCTGTGGCACGCGGCCAACAACAGCGCGCCGGCGCCCGCGGTCGCCGGCCAGGAGACGGCCCAGTGAGGGCGGCCCTGGCCATGTCTGCTGCTGCGGCTAGCGCGCTGGCGCCAGTGGCCGTGAACGCGCAGGCGCGCATTGATCATTCGGCGGCTGTATCCACGCGCGACCTGTCGCCCGGCGGACAGGCCCGCGATACGATGAACCGTTACGCCGAATGCATCGTGAAAATGCATGCCGCCGCGGTCCGCCGCGCGCTGGCGCAGCCGACCTACGAGGGCGCCAACGCCCAACTCGCCCGACTGGCCGGCGGCGAGTGCCTCGCCGGCGGCGATCTGATCATGGGGGAGTCGCTCTTTCGCGGGGCGATCTATCGCGCGCTGTATATCCGCGATTTCGGCCGCCTTTCCGCGTTGCCGGGTGGCGATGGTGCGTTGCCCCAAGCGGACGATCCGATGCTGGTTTTCGGCGACTGCGTCGCGAGGCTTGACGCCGAGCAGACGCGAGCTTTCGTCGTGGCACGGCCGGCGTCGGTGGAGGAATCGGACGCGGTCGCCAAGCTCGGTCCGTCGTTCGGCCGGTGCCTGGCTCCGGGGAATCAAGCACGGTTTTCGAAAACCGTGCTGCAGGGCGCGCTGGCTGAAGCGCTGTACAAGCGGACGTCCGCTACGGCGGTGCCGGCTGAATTGGCGGAAGTGAAGTAATGCCCAAGGTCAAAGTCGACGGCGTCGAGATCGAGGTCCCCAACGGGGCGACCGTGCTGCAGGCCTGCGAGCTGGCCGGCAAGGAGATCCCGCGTTTCTGCTATCACGAGCGGCTGAGCATCGCCGGCAACTGCCGGATGTGCCTGGTCGAGGTGAAGCCCGGGCCGCCCAAGCCGCAGGCGAGCTGCGCGCTGCCGGCCGCCGAGGGTCAGGAGATCCGCACCGACAGCCCGATGGTCCGCACCGCGCGCGAAGGTGTGATGGAGTTCCTCCTGATCAACCACCCGCTCGACTGCCCGATCTGCGACCAGGGCGGCGAGTGCGACCTGCAGGACCAGGCGGTCGCCTACGGCCGTGGCGCCTCGCGCTACGAGGAAAACAAGCGCGCGGTCACCGAGAAGTATATGGGCCCGCTGATCAAGACGATCATGACCCGCTGCATCCACTGCACCCGCTGCGTGCGCTTCTCCGAGGAGATCGCCGGCGTCGACGAGATCGGCGCGCTGTACCGCGGCGAGGACATGCAGATCACGACCTACCTCGAGCACGCGGCCAAGCACGAGCTCTCGGCCAACGTGATCGATCTGTGCCCGGTCGGGGCGCTGACCAGCGCGCCTTATGCCTACGAGGCGCGGCCGTGGGAGCTCAAGAAGACGCTGTCGATCGACGTGTCGGACGCGATGGGCTCGAACATCCGCGTGGACTCGCGCGGCCGCGAAGTGCTGCGCGTGCTTCCGCGCAACAACGACGACGTCAACGAGGAGTGGCTCAGCGACAAGGCGCGCTACCAGGTCGAAGGCCTGACGCGGCGCCGGCTCGACAAGGTGTGGATCCGCAGGAAGGGCAAGCTCGAGCAGGCCAGCTGGGACGAGGCGTTCCAGGCGATCGCCAAGGCCAAGCCCGGCGCGAGCATCGCCGCCATCGCCGGCGACCTGCTCGACTGCGAGACGATGTTCGCCGCCAAGGCGCTGCTTGGCGCGCTCGGCTCGAACCTGATCGAGAGCCGCCAGGGCGGGATGGCCTATCCGGCCGACAACCTCGCCGCGGTCAACTTCAACACCACCTTCGCCGGGATCGAGGAAGCCGACGCGGTGCTCGTCGTCGGCAGCCACGTCCGCTGGGAAGCGCCGCTGCTCAACGTCCGCCTGCGCAAGGCGGCCAAGCGCGGGGCCAAGGTCTACATCGTCGGTCCGCACTGGGACACGACCTACCCGGCCGAGTTCCTCGGTGACGACGCGGCCCTGCTCGGCAAGCTCCCGGCGCATGTTGCCGAGGCGATGCAGAAGGCCGAGCGCCCGGCGGTGATCCTGGGCGCGGGCGGGCTCGTTGCCGGCGCGCTCGGTCCGGCGCTGGCGCTGGCCGAGAGCTGGAAGCTCGTCCGCGAGGGCTGGAACGGCTTCAACGTGCTGCACATGGCCGCGGCCCGCATGGGTTCGCTGATGCTCGGCTTCGCGCAGAAGGGCGGCATGGCCGACCTCGTCGCGGCCAAGCCCAAGGTCGTGCTCGCGCTCGGCGCCGACGAGGCCGACCTCGGCCAGTTCGACGGCGCGCTCAAGGTCTACATCGGCCACCACGGCGACAAGGGCGCGCACGCGGCGGATATCATTCTGCCCGGCAGCGCCTACACCGAGAAGGCCGGCACTTACGTCAACGCCGAAGGCCGCGTGCAGTTTGCCGACAAGGCGGTGTTCGCCCCTGGCGATGCGCGCGAGGACTGGACCATCCTGCGCGCGCTCGCCGATGCGCTCGGCGTCAAGGTCGGCTTCGACAGCTTCGACCAGCTCCGTGCGGCGATGATCGCTGCAGTCCCGGCGCTCGGCCAGGAAGGCCTCGCCGACTACGGCGCGCTGCCCAAGGCCGACGCGAAAGCCAAGGCGGAGGGCAAGATCGCCTACCCGATCAAGGACTTCTACCTGACCAACGCGATCGCCCGCTCGAGCCCGACGATGCAGCGCTGCTCGGCCGAGCTGCTCCACGGCGAGCCCCTCGCGGAGGCTGCGGAATGAGCTACGTCTTTGCCATAGTTGCGGGCGCGGTCGTGGCCGCTTTCGCCGTCCTCGGGATCACGCGAATCTCGATGGGCATCACCGATCGAAAGTCGACAGACGAGCTGAAGCGCGCGCGACCCGACGCGAGCGGCATTCATGGCGACGGGCATAGCAACTCATGACCGATTTCTTCGTCTCCCTCGGCATGACCTACGAATGGGCGTGGTTCACCGCGACCGTCGCCGGTATCCTGCTGATCGCGCTGCCGCTGATGCTGGCGGTGGCGATGATCATCTACGTCGACCGCAAGATCTGGGCGGCGATGGCGCTCAGGCGCGGTCCCAACGTGGTTGGCCCGTTCGGCCTGCTGCAGAGCTTCGCCGACGGGCTCAAGGTGTTCCTCCAGGAAACCATCGTCCCCTCGGCGTCGAACAAGGGCATCTTCCTGATCGCGCCGATCATCACCTTCACCGTCGCGCTGATGGCCTGGGCGGTGATCCCGTTCAACTCGGGCGCGGTGCTCGCCGACATCAACGTCGGCCTCTTGTACATCCTCGCGATCAGCTCGCTCGGGGTCTACGGGGTGGTCATGTCGGGCTGGGCTTCGAACTCGAAGTACCCGTTCTTCAGCGCGATGCGCGCCGCTGCTCAGATGATCTCTTACGAGGTCTCGATTGGCTTTATCCTGATCTGCGTGGTCCTGTGGGCCGGCAGCTTCAACTTGAACGCGATCATCGAGGCGCAGCGCGGGCATGGGCTCGGGATCGTCAACGGGTTCTTCTTCAACCTGCTGCTGTTCCCGATGTGGGTCGTGTTCCTGATCTCCTCGCTGGCCGAGACCGCGCGCGCGCCGTTCGACCTGACCGAGGCCGAGAGCGAGCTCGTCGCCGGCTACCAGACCGAATACTCGTCGATGAGCTTCGCGCTGTTCTGGCTCGGCGAGTACGCCAACGTGCTGCTGATGTGCGCGCTCAACGCGGTGCTGTTCTTCGGCGGCTGGCTCCCCCCGCTCGAGTGGGCGCCGCTGTACTGGATCCCGGGCTGGATCTGGCTGTTCGCCAAGATCTTCTTCTTCTTCTTCGTGTTCAGCTGGGTCAAGGCGACCGTCCCGCGGTTCCGCTACGACCAGCTCATGCGCCTCGGCTGGAAGGTCTTCCTGCCGCTCAGCCTCGCGTTCGTGGTCCTGATCAGCGGCTGGCTGATGCTGACGAGGTATGGGGTATGAGGCGGGCGGTGCTATTCGCGGCCGGCTTGCTCGCGCCCACTGCGGCGGCAGCCGCCGATTACGACTGCGTTCTCGACGACGCCCGATCGATCCGTTTCAGTGACGCGGGCGAGGTTAAGGCCAATCCCATCCGGTTCGGGGACGATGCCGGCGCAGAGCCGTGGCGTTTCACCCTTAGGTGGGAAACCCGCGAAGCCGAAATCGTATGGCCGAGCAGCCCGATGCAGCTTTCCGGTAAGTCGGGCCTCATTCCGACAAGCGAAGATTCCTATGCCGGCTTCTTCGTCGGCCAGGGGCCTTGCCTGTTCACCGAAATGCACTGTGGAACCTCGCTCCATTTCGCCAAGCAGAAAGATGGATCGCTCAAGGTGCAGCTGCATCCGATTGCGCTGACGAGCTACGAGGACGGGCACCGCGAGCCGTTCGTCATCTACCTGAGTGGCGCCTGCGAGGCCAAGGACAGCGATCAATGACCGTCGCCCAGCTCATCAAGTCGTTCACCCTGTGGGAGTTCGTGAAGGCGCACGCCCTCACGCTGAAGTACTTCTTCAAGCCCAAGGCGACGATCAACTACCCGTTCGAGAAGAACCCGCTCTCTCCGCGCTTCCGCGGCGAGCACGCGCTGCGTCGCTATCCCAACGGCGAGGAGCGCTGCATCGCGTGCAAGCTGTGCGAGGCGGTGTGCCCGGCGCAGGCGATCACGATCGAGGCCGAGCCGCGCGAGGACGGCAGCCGCCGCACCACGCGCTACGACATCGACATGGTGAAGTGCATCTATTGCGGGCTGTGCCAGGAGGCGTGCCCGGTCGATGCCATCGTCGAAGGGCCGAACCTCGAATTCGCGACCGAAACGCGCGAGGAATTGCTCTACGACAAGGCGAAATTGCTGGCCAACGGCGACCGCTGGGAACGCGCGATTGCCGCGAACCTTGCCGCCGATGCGGCCTACCGATAAGCGCGCCGCAACAGGGTCCAAGACTTGATCGCTCTCCTCGCCTTTTACCTATTCTCGGTCGTCATGATCGCATCGTCGGTGTTCGTGATCTTCGCGCGCAACCCGGTGCACAGCGTGCTG
>CBHWED010000102.1:0-10736 GCA_966112795.1 uncultured bacterium | reverse complement strand
GCCGAGAAGAAGCCCGGCAGGACCGGCGCCGATGATGCAGACCTGGGTGTTCATCCGCGAGCCTTAAGCCGCGGACGGTATCGCACGCAACTACCGGCCGACGGCGACGTAGCGGAAGCCGAGCCGTTCGATGTCGGTGCGGTCGTAGAGGTTGCGCAAGTCGACCAGCAGGCGCTCGCGCAGCAGCTCGCCCATGCGCTCGAAGTCGAGCGCGCGGAACGTGTCCCACTCGGTCACGATCACCGCGGCGTCGGCCCCGTCCATCGCCTCGTAGGCGTCCTCGCAATAGACCACGTCGTCGAGCGCGGCCTTGGCCTGCTCCATGCCTTCAGGGTCGTAAGCGCGGACTTGCGCGCCCGCGTCCTGCAGCGCGCGGACGATCGAGATCGCCGGCGAATCGCGCATGTCGTCGGTGTTGGCCTTGAAGGTCAGCCCGAGCAGCGCGACGACCTTGCCTTGCGCGTCACCGCCGAGCGCGGTGACGACCTTGCGTCCCATCGAGCGCTTGCGGTTGTCGTTCGAGGCGACGACCGCCTCGACGATGCGCAGCGAAGCCTCGCTGTCCTGCGCGGTCTTGAGCAGCGCGAGCGTGTCCTTGGGGAAGCACGAGCCGCCGTAGCCCGGGCCCGGCTGGAGGAAGCGCGCGCCGATGCGGCTGTCGAGCCCGATGCCGCGGGCGACGTCGTGCACGTCGGCGCGGACTTTCTCGCACAAGTCGGCGATCTCGTTGATGAAGCCGATCTTGGTCGCGAGGAAGGCGTTGGCCGCGTACTTGGTCAGCTCGGCGGCGCGGCGCTTCATCACCAGCAGCGGCGCCTCGTTGCGCAGGAGCGGGCGGTAGATCTCGTGCAGCACGTCCTCGGCGTGCTCGTCGTTGACGCCGATGACCACGCGGTCGGGGCGCTTGAAGTCCTCGATCGCGGCGCCTTCGCGGAGGAACTCGGGGTTCGAGGCGACCGAGAACGCGAGGTCCGGGCGCGCCTCGCGGATGATCCGCTCGACCTCGTCGCCGGTGCCCACGGGAACGGTCGACTTGGTCACCACGACCACGCCCGGCTCTAGGTGCGGCGCCATCTCGCGCGCGGCGGCGTGGACGTAGCTCAGGTCGGCATGGCCGTCGCCGCGCCGCGAGGGCGTGCCGACCGCGATGAACACCGCGTCGGCTTCGGGCAGCGCCTCGACGAGGTCGAGCGTGAACTCGAGCCGCCCAGCCGCGACATTGCGCGCGACGAGCTCGTCGAGCCCCGGCTCGAAGATCGGGATGCGCCCGTCGCGCAGCGCCGCGACTTTGCCCGCGTCCTTGTCGACGCAGCACACGTGATGGCCGAAGTCGGAGAAGCAGGCACCGGAGACGAGCCCGACGTAGCCCGTGCCGATCATGACGATTCGCATCCCGATCCCCTGCTGGCGAATTTTGACAGGATTGCGACCCGGTTCGGTCGCGTCTGGCCGCGGCCCTACCCGCGCCCGCGATAGGGCGCAACGCCCTGCTCGGGCAGCCACAGCCCCTCGGGCGGCGCGCCGCTCTGCCAGAACACGTCGATCGGGATGCCGCCGCGCGGGTACCAGTAGCCGCCGATACGCAGCCATTTCGGCCGCATCTCGTCGTAGAGGCGCTGGCCGATGCCGACCGTGACGTCCTCGTGGAACCCGCAGTGGTTGCGGAACGCGCCGAGGAACAGCTTGAGGCTCTTGCTCTCGACGATCGTCTCGCCGGGGGCGTAGTCGATCACCAGGTGGGCGAAGTCGGGCTGGCCGGTGACCGGGCACAGCGAGGTGAACTCGGGCGCAGCGAAGCGCACGAGGTACAGCGTGCCGGCGCGCGGGTTGGGCACGTAGTCGAGCTCGGCCTCCTCGGGCGACGCGGGCAGCGTGCTCGCCTGGCCGAGGTGACGGGGGGCGGGAGTGTCGCTCATCGGCCACGGTCTTGCCGCGAGAGGCCGTCGGGCACAAGATGGACACGCCTCGCCGGCACGGGTTAACCGGCTATTCAGCACGTTCCGACGAGGCGGCTGGGACGACCGATGCGCTCGAGGACTTTCGCCTTCGCCGTTGCCTTGTCGGCTGTCGCGCTCGCCGCGCCGGCCGCTGGCTCGGTGAGCACTTTCCGCCTGCCAGGCGACCAGCCGCCGCCGCAGCAGCGACCGCCCGATGTGCAGGGCCCGGTCGCGCCCGACGTCCCCGCCTCGCGCCGCAACCCTGCCGCGCCGACGCCCACACCGACACCGACGAGCCGCGCGACGACTCCGGCGCCGGCCGCAGCGCCGCCGGTCGAAGTGCCGACGGGCCTGCAGACACGGCCGCAGCCGACCGCTACCCGGCGCCCTGCAGCGTCTCCCTCCCCGCCGCCGGCAACGACCACCGCGCCGATCGCCTTGCCCGCGGCTCCGACGACCACGGCACCTCGAGCGGGAACGCCCGCGCCGGCGCCCCTGCCGACGACCGCCGCACCGGCACCCGTGCCGCCTCCGGCGGAATCCGGCTGGTCATGGCCATGGCTGCTCGCAGGAGTCGCGCTGCTGCTGGCCATGCTGTCGCTCGGCCTGTGGGGCGCTCGCCTGTGGGTCCGCCGACCGGCCGGGCCGGTGGCGGTGCCGCAGATCGAGCGTCCGCGCCTCGGCCCCGCGCCGCCGCAGTCCGGATCGAGCCCGGTGGCGCCAGTCGAGCCGCTGCAGGTCTCGCTCGAGCCGTTGCGGCTGAGCCTGACGCTGATGAACGCAACACTGGCCTACCGACTCGCGCTGGCGAACCACGGCCCGACTCCGCTCACCGGTGTCGCGATCGGCGCCGACATGATCGCAGCGCATGCCTCGATGAGCCGCGAGGAGCAGCTCTCGGGTCCGCGACCCGGCAAAGGCGCCGCAACGCAGCGGATCGAGCGACTCGAGCCTGGCGAGACGCGCGTGGTCGAGGGCGAGTTCCGCCTGCCCTTCCCGCAGATCGTGCCGATCCGCCAGGGCAATGCCGCGCTGCTGCTGCCGCTCGCGCGCTTCCGGGTCGAAGCCGAGGGAGCGCAGCCGATCATGCGGACGTTCGTCGTCGGCCAGCCCGGGCAAGGCAGCGGGCTGCAGCCGTTCCGCCTCGACCTCGGCCCGCGCGTCTATCCGCGCCTCGCGCAGCACGTGTTCGCCTGACCGACCCCGGGTGGCCAGCGGAGATGGCCGGGCGGAATCCCCCCGGTTTACCGCGCCAGCGCGACCGGCTACCTCGCCCATCTATGGATGACCTGGTTTCCACCGCATGGCTGGCCGACCGGCTCGGCGAGCCCGACCTCGTGGTGATCGACGCCTCGGCGCACCTGCCCGATGCCGGCCGCAACGCCCGCGCCGAGTTCGAGTACTCGCACATTCCCGGCGCGCGGTTCCTCGACCTCGACAGCCTCAAGGACCTCGACAGCCCGGTCCCCGCCGCTTTGCCGACCGCCGAACAGTTCGCCGCACGGATGGCCGAGCTCGGCGTCCGCGACGGCGACCGCGTGGTGATCTACGACGACAGCGCGGTGAAGACTTCGGCGCGCGCGTGGTTCATCTGCCGGATGCACGGCATCGAGCAGGTGGCGATCCTCGACGGCGGCGCCGGCAAGTGGCGCGCCGAGGGGCGCCCGCTCGCGAAGGGCGCGGCGGACAACGCGCCGGGCGCGGTCACCCCGCGGCGCGGCCCTGGCATGGTGCGCAGCAAGGCCGAGGTGCTCGCCAACGTCGCCAGCGCCGCCGAGCAGGTGCTCGACGCACGCGGCGCTGGACGCTTCACCGGCGCCGAGCCCGAGCCGCGCCCGGGCATGGCGAGCGGGCATATCCCCGGCTCGCACAACCTGCCGTTCGGCCGCATGCTCAAGCCCGACGGCACCTTCCGCGACGAAGCCGGCCTGCGCGCCGCGTTCGCCGAGGCCGGGATCGACCTCGACCAGCCCGTGGTGACCACGTGCGGCAGCGGAGTCACCGCTTCGGTGCTGCTGTTCGCGATGCACCTGCTCGGCAAGGACGACGTCGCGCTCTACGACGGCAGCTGGAGCGAATGGGGCGCCGACCCGACGACTCCCAAGGCGACGGGTCCCGCGGCTTGAGCGGGGAGGAACCGCGCGAAGCCGCGACCCGCATCGTCGAGGCCGGGCGGCGCAAGGAATGGACCGGGGCGGTGGTCAACCCGCCGGTCTGGCGCGGCAGCACGCATCTCTACGCCGACAGCGCCGACCTCGCGCGCGGCCGGCCCAACGAGGACGGGCACTTCTACTACGGCCGCCGTGGCTCGCCGACGCAATGGGCGCTGGCCGAGGCGTTGACCGAGCTCGAGCCGGGCGCGGCAGGCACGGTGCTCTACCCGAGCGGTGTCGCGGCGATCGCCGGGGTGCTGCTGTCGGTGCTCGAGACCGGCGATTCGGTGCTGATGACCGACAACGCCTACGAGCCGAGCCGGGTCATGGCGAAGAACCTGCTCGCCCCGCTCGGGATCGTAACGCGCTTCTTCGATCCGCTCGATCCCGACGGCTTCGCCGCGCTGTTCGACGAGCGGACCACGGCGGTGCTGCTCGAAAGCCCGGGCAGCCTGACGATGGAAGTGTGCGACGTTCCGGCGCTGGCCGCGATCGCGCGCGACAAGGGTGCCGTGAGCGTGCTCGACAACACCTGGGCCGGCCCGCTTGGCTTCCCCGCGCTTGCGCACGGCTGCGACATCACGCTGATGTCGTTGACCAAGCACGTCGGCGGGCATTCCGACGTGATGATGGGCTCGGCCGCGGCGGGCGCCGAACTCTACGCCAGGCTGCGCACCAAAGCGCAGACGCTCGGCCAGGTCGTTTCGCCCGACGATGCCGCGCTCGCGCTGCGCGGACTGCGCACGCTCGGCGTGCGGCTCGAGCGCGAGACCGCGAGCGCGCTGAGGATCGCCGAATGGCTGGCGGCCCGCCCCGAAGTCGCCCGGGTGCTGTGCCCGATGCTCCCCGGCGCGCCGGGGCACGAGCTGTGGCAGCGCGATTTCGCCGGCGGCTGCGGGCTGTTCAGCTTCGTCCTCGCCGGCCGCGACCCGGCCGCCCGCGCGCGCTTCATCGATGCGCTCGAGCTGTTCGGGATCGGCTTTTCGTGGGGCGGTTACGAAAGCCTGGTGATCCCGTTCGACCCTGCCCGCGCGCGCACCAGCACGCCGTGGCCGCCGTCGGCCTGGAACCCCGCCGACCGCTTGGGGATCAGGCTTTCGATCGGGCTCGAGGATCCGGAGGACCTGATCCGCGACCTCGAGCGCGGCTTCGCGGCGATGGCCCTGCCTTGACCGCGCTGCCCGTCGCCACCCCGGTCGCCGAGCCGACCGCAATCGCGACCAAGGTGCCGCAGGACATCAGCGGCGCCGAGGCGTTCAAGGACGCCGTGACCCAGCAAAGCGATACCGTGGGCGGGCTGATCGCGTGGCTCGACGCGTTCGGCTTCACCGTCGGCACGACGCGCATCTCGGCGTGGAGCCTGCTCGTCGTCGTCGTGGTCATCGTCGGGCTGTTCCTGTTCGCCCGGATCGGCAGCAAGATCGCCCACCGGCTGTTCAAGCGCTTCACCGCGCTCGACCCCGGCGTGCGGGTTCTCGGCGAGAAGCTGCTGTCGATCGTGATCTGGACGTTCGCGGTGCTCGTCGGGGTCGACATCCTCGGCATCGATCTGACCGCGCTGACCGTGTTCTCGGGCGCGTTCGGCCTCGCGGTCGGCTTCGGCCTGCAGAAGACTTTCGGCAACCTGCTCGCCGGGATCATCCTGCTGATGGACCGCTCGATCAAGCCGGGCGACGTGATCGCGGTCAACGACGGGGTCAGCAGCACCGTCGGCCAGGTCAAGCGGATCGGATTGCGCGCGGTCTCGGTGACGACGCGCGACAAGAAGGAGTACCTGATCCCGAACGAGAACCTGATGATCAATCAGGTCGAGAACTGGTCGTACAGCTCGCGCGAGGTGCGCATCCGCGTGCCGCTGACGATCGCCGCGAGCTCGGACGTTGACCTCGCCGAACGGCTCATGCGCGAAGCGGCGATCTCGGCGCCGCGCGTGCTCAAGAACCCGCCGCCGGCGGTCTGGTTGACCGCGATCGACGAGAACGGGCTGTCGTTCGAGATCCGCTTCTGGATCGACGATCCCGAAGAGGGGCTGACCAACGTCCGCTCCGACATCCTCAAGCGCATCTGGCATCAATTCCAGCAGGACGGCGTGGAGCTGCCCAACCGCGCGCAACGCGACCTCAACTTGCGCGACAGCGCCACGCTGCGCAAGCTGATCGCGGCGCTGCGGGCGGCTGACGAGGCTGCGGACGGGACCGAGGCGAAGCCGGGCGAGAGCGGCAGCTAAAGCTGGCCTAGCGCCCGTCCAACGCATTCTCGCTGGCGTGTGACAGGCCCCCTCGCCATGTGCGCGCCATGGCCAAAGTGGGCACAGTTTACCTCGTCGGCGCGGGCCCGGGCGACCCGGACCTGCTGACGCTGCGCGCCGCGCGCCTGCTCGGCGCGGCGGGGCTCGTGGTGCACGATGGGCTGGTCGATCCGGCGGTGCTCGCGCTGGCGCGCCCCGACGCCGAACTGGTCTCGGTCGCCAAGAGCCGCGCCCGCCACACGCTGCCGCAGACGGCGATCAACGCGCTACTGGTGCGCGAAGCGCTCGCCGGGCGCGATGTCGTACGCCTGAAGGGTGGCGATCCGTTCGTGTTCGGGCGCGGCGGCGAGGAAGCCGAGGCGTGCCATGCCGCGGGCGTGCCGGTCCAGGTCGTGCCCGGAGTAACTTCGGCGCTCGGCGCCGCGGCCGCCGCGCAGATCCCGCTGACGCACCGCGACAGCGCCAACATCGTCAGCTTCGTCGCCGGGCAGTGCAAGGGCCTGACCGAGCAGGACTGGGCCGGGCTTGCCGGCAAGGGCCGCACGCTGGTGATCTACATGGGCGTCAAGACCGCGCCGCAGATCGCCGAGAAGCTGATGGCCGATGGGCTTGCGCCCGATATGCCGGTGGCGGTCATCGAGAACGCCGCGCGTGCCACCATGCGCGTGCTGCGCGGGCCGCTCGCCGCGTTGCCCGAGCTTGTCGAGCGCGAGCGGGTCAAGAGCCCTGCCCTGATCATCATCGGCGAGGTCACCGCGCGCAACGACGCGGCGCTCGCCCAATTCGCGCTGGAGGCGCACGCATGAGGATTTTGACCGGCAACAATTTGAAGAACGGCCGGGTGGTCTGGTGGGACGGCCAGGATTGGTCGCTCCACGTCGAGGACGCGGCCGACGTCGGCGACCAAGCCGATGCGATCCTCGCGCGCGAGGACGCCGCCTGCCGCGTCAACGGCGGCTACGCGATCGACGCCGAGCCCGACCCCTCGGGCCGCGGCGTGCGCCCGGCCCATATCAAGGACCGCGTGCGCGCCTACGGCCCGACCGTGCGCCCTGACCTGACCCTCAAGCCCGCCGACCCCGAAGCCGGCCACTGGGTGATCTGATGTACAAGTACGACCAATACGACCAGGCGATGGTCGATGCCCGCGTCGCCGATTTCCGCGACCAGACCCGCCGCCGCATCGCGGGGCAGCTGACCGACGACCAGTTCAAGCCGCTGCGGCTCAAGAACGGGCTCTACCTGCAGTTGCACGCCTACATGCTGCGCGTGGCGATCCCGTACGGGACGCTCAACTCGACGCAAATGCGGCGGCTGGCGCACATCGCGCGCAAGTACGACCGCGGCTACGGCCATTTCACCACGCGGCAAAACATCCAGTACAACTGGATCAAGCTCGAGGAGGCACCCGACATCCTCGCCGAGCTGGCCGAGGTCGAGATGCACGCGATCCAGACCAGCGGCGAGTCGATCCGCAACATCTCGGCCGACCAGTACGCCGGCGCCGCCGCCGACGAGGTGATCGACCCGCGCCCGTGGGCCGAGATGATCCGGCAGATGACCACGTTCATGCCGGAATTCAGCTACCTGCCGCGCAAGTTCAAGATCGCCGTGATCGCCACGCCGGAAGACCGCGCGGCACTGCGCTGGCACGACTTCGCGGTACGCATCGTCAAGAACGACGCCGGCGAGATCGGCTTCGAGTGCTACGCCGGCGGCGGCATGGGCCGGACGCCGTTCATCGCATACAAGATCCGCGAGTTCCTCCCGACCGGGCAGATCCTGTCGTATCTGCAGGCGGTGCTGCGCGTGTGGAACCGCAACGCGCGGCGCGACAACATCCACAAGCAGCGGATGAAGATCCTCGTCCACGAGCTCGGCGAGGACGAATTCCGCCGCCAGGTCGAGGAGGAGTTCGAAAACTTCCTCTCGTTCGGCGAGGACTTCCCGCAGGCCGAGTACGACCGGATCGCGGCCTACTTCGAGCCGCCGGCGTTCGAGAGCGGGCTGTCGGAAGAGATCGACCGTTCGGACCCGGACTTCGCGCTGTGGGTCGACCGCCAGGTCGCCGCACACAAGGCGCCCGGCTACGCGATCGTCAACATCAGCCTCAAGCCGACCGGGCAGATCCCCGGCGACATCTCGGCTGACCAGATGGACCTCGTCGCCGATCTCGCCGAGCGCTACTCGTTCGACGAGCTGCGCGCGACGCATGCGCAGAACCTCGTGCTGCCGCACGTGCGCAAGCAGGACCTCTACGCGGTGTGGACCGCGCTCAACGACGCCGGTCTCGGCGAGGCCAACCTCGACCTCGTGACCGACATCATCGCCTGCCCCGGGCTCGACTACTGCAGCCTCGCCAACGCCCGCTCGATCCCGGTCGCGCAGAAGCTCTCGGAGCGCTTCGCCGACAAGGACCGCGAGCAGGACATCGGCGAGCTCAAGATCAAGATCTCGGGCTGCATCAACGCCTGCGGCCACCACCACGCGGGCAACATCGGCATCCTCGGCGTCGACCGTAAGGGCAACGAAAGCTACCAGCTGCTGCTCGGCGGCTCGGGCGACGAAGACACCACGCAAGCCAAGATCGCCGGCCCCGGCTTCGACGAGGCGGGCGTGGTCGACGCGGTCGAACGCGCGATCGAGCGCTATCGCGAAATCCGAGAACCCGGCGAGCGGTTCATCGATACGTACCGCCGCGTCGGCATGGATGGGTTCAAGGAGGCGATCTATGGCTGAGCCGCTGCGTTTTCGCGATGATGCGGTGGCCGACGAGCCGGCCGTGAGCCTCGACGCGTTTCTCGACCAGACCAACGCCGCTTCGGTGCGGATCGAGGCCGGCGACGACGTGCGCCGGCTCGGTCCGGTGCTCGACCGCGTGCGGCTGGTCGAAGTGGACTTTCCCAAGTTCCGCGACGGCCGCGGGTTCTCGTCGGCGCGCGTGCTGCGCGAGATGGGCTACACCGGGGAGATCAAGGCCACCGGCGACGTGCTCGTCGATCTCGTGTTCTTCATGCGCCGCTGCGGCTTCGACAGTTTCGCGCCGAATGTGCCGTTCAACGACAGCGACGTGCAGGCGGCCTTAACCCGCTATCCCTATGTCTACCAGGACGCCGCCGATCCGGCGGTGCCGATCTGGCGCCTGCGCCATCCGGAACTCGAGAATGGCTAGCCGCGCGGTCGACATCATCAACACCGGGCCGAGCTTCACCCAGGCCGACGCCGACGCGCTCAACGCGCGCTTCGCCGGGGTCGATGCGGCGACGATGCTGCGCGAGCTGCTCGCCGAGGGCGCGCTCGGGCGCGTTGCGGTGGTGTCGTCGTTCGGCACCGAGAGCGCGGTGCTGCTGGACCTCGTCGCGCAGGCCGATCCGGCCACGCCGGTGATCTTCGTCGACACGCTGAAGATGTTCGAGGAGACCCTCGAGTACCGCGAGACGCTGACGAAGCTTCTGGGCCTGACCAACTCGTCGGTCGTGCAACCCGACGCGGCGGTGCTCGCGGCCAAGGACGACAACGGGCTGCGCTGGTCGTGGGACCCCGACGGGTGCTGCGAGATCCGCAAGGTCGAGCCGCTCAAGCGCGCCAAGCAGGGCCTCGACGCGTGGATCTCGGGGCGCAAGGCGTTCCAGTCGGTCACCCGGCAGAACCTGCCGCGGTTCGAGATCGAGGACGGCCGGCTCAAGATCAACCCGCTCGGCGATTGGACCAAGGCCGACCTCGAGGCCTACTTCGAGGCGCACGACCTGCCGCGCCACCCGCTCGAGGCCAAGGGCTACCTCTCGGTCGGCTGCGAGCCGTGCACGAGCACCGTCGCCCCGGGCGAAGACCCGCGCGCGGGCCGCTGGCGCGGGTGGGACAAGACCGAGTGTGGCATCCATTCGCCGAACAACCCCGCCACCGGGGCCGACGACGAAGGCGAGCTGCCTCCGGGGTACGAGCCCGCGTTCTAGCAGGGCCGCTTTCGCCCGACGCCCGATCCCCCTATCAAACTCCCGAGGGGGACGGGATGGCTCGGGAAAATCAGGCGATCGCGATGACCGAGGGGCCGCTGCTCGGCATCCTCGTCAGGGTCGCGATTCCGATCGCGCTCTCGAACCTGGTCCAGTCGAGCTACGATCTGATCAACGGGCTGTGGCTCGGGCAGCTCGGCGAATCCGCCATCGCCGCGGTGACAGCGAGCGGGCCGATCTTCGGGGTTCTGATCTCACTCGGCAGCGGGCTTTCGACCGCCGGCGCGGTGCTGATCGCGCAGAACGCGGGTGCCAGGCGGTTCGAGGCGCTCGATCACGCCGCCGCGCAGACGCTGCTGATGATCGCGGCGATGGCGTCGGGCTTCACATTGCTCGGCCTCGCCGCGAGCGCGTCGCTGCTGCGGCTGATCGGGGTCGAGCCCGA
>CBHWED010000101.1:0-10856 GCA_966112795.1 uncultured bacterium | reverse complement strand
TGCGAGGTGCCGCGCGTCTGCAGCCCGAGGCGCAAGCTGAAGTCGAGATCCGGACACGGCCCGAGGAGGTCGATGCGGTAGAAGTCGCGGCGCCCGACGCGCAAGTGCACGGTCGTCGAGTTCACCGAGCGGAAGTTGCGCGCATTGCTCGCGAGGAAGCACCGCGGCGCGGTGCGTGCCGCGGCTTGTGATCCGGAACTCTCGGTACCTTCCGAGGACGTACATCCGGCGAGCGCGGCGAGGCCGATCCCCGCTATTGCCCAGGCTGAAGCTCTTGCCATCGTTCACCTCCTGATCGGTGTCCGTACTGGTGTTTCGCTCCCTCCCGCTCTTCGCATAACCCCGCGCGAAGGCCCGGCGTATCAGGATAAACCCTGTGATCGGGCAGGCTGTCGGAAGGCGCGCGATGAGCCATTGCATCCCCCGCCTGCGGCCAATAGCTGTCGGGGCATGGAATTGTCCCCCGTCGAGCTGGTCCTGCTCGGCCTGTTGCTCGCAGGCTGGACCTTCGGTGCCGTCTGGCTGGTGCTCGCCGCGCAGAACCGCGCGCGCCAGGCCAAGACCGCGCGCAGCACCGCGCGCCGGCTGACGCGGATGATCGACGATTCCCCGGCAGTGCCGCTGCTGGTCAAGGCCGACGGCAAGATCGAAGGGCCCGAGCGGCTCGCGGCGTGGCTCGGGCTGTCGCAGCTGCCCGGGTTCCTCAGCGAGCTCGACGCGGGCGAGGCCGGGCTCACGCCCGACGACCTCGAGCAGCTGCGCGAGGCGGTGCGCAAGACCCAGAAGACGGCCTCGCCGTTCCGCATGGTGGTCAGCCCGCGCGGCTCGAACAAGAGCCTCGCGGTGCGCGGGCACCTGGCCGATCCGGTGATCGCGCAAGGCGGTGCGGCGCTCGTGTGGTGGTTCGACTTCTCCGAAAGCCAAGGCGAGCTCGCCCGGCTGCGCGCCGAGACCAGCCGCGCGCGCAACGACTTCGCTGCGCTCGTCGGGCTGATCGAGGCCGCGCCGACGCCGATGTGGTTCCGTGGCCCCGACATGAAGCTGCGCCTGGTCAACAGCGCCTACGTCGAGGCCGTGCGCGCGCCGAGCGCCGAGCAGGCGGTCAAGGACCAGATCGAGCTGATCGAGGCGGTCGACGGCCTCACCGCCGCGCAGATCGCCAAGCAGGCGCACGACAAGGACCTGCCGGTCGAGCGCATCGTCCAGGCGACCGTCGACACCCAGCGGCGCACGCTGCGGGTCAGCGACCTGCCGCTCGGCAAGGAAGGCGTCGCCGGCTACGCGATCGACATCGAGGAGATGGAGGAGCAGGCGCGCGCGTTCCGTGCATTCCGCGAGGCGCAGCGCTCGATGCTCGACCAGCTGTCGATCGGGGTCGCGCAGTTCGATGCCGAGCGGCGGCTGACCTTCGCCAACCAGCCGTTCCAGCGAATCTTCGCCTTGCCGCTCTCGGCGCGGCTCGACCCGCTCGAGTTCGACCGCTTCCTCGACATGGCGCGCGACGCCGGGCGCCTGCCCGAGGCACGCGACTTCCCGGCGTGGCGGCGCGAGCTCGGCGGGTGGTTCAACGCCGGCTCGCCGACCGAGGACCAGTGGACCCTCGGCGACGGTACCCATCTGCGTATCGTCGCCCAGCCGATGCCCGACGGCGGCCTGTCGCTCGTCGCCGAGGACCGCTCCGAGCAGCTCGCCCTGTCGGCCGTGCGCGACACGCTGCTGCGCACCCGTACGGCGACCTTCGACAGCCTGTTCGAATCGCTCGCGGTGTTCGCTCCCGACGGACGCATGCAGTTGTGGAACCGGCGCTTCCCGCAGATCTGGGGGCTGCCCGAGGAGCTGCTCGACGAGCATCCGCGGATCGAGCCGCTGCTCGAGAAGATCGGCGGAAAGCTCGCCCGGCCGGCCCAGCGCCAGGCGATCGGCGAGGTCGTCCGCGCGGCGACGCTCGACCGTCGGCAGCGCGGCGGGCGGGTGCAGCTCGCCGACGGGCGCACGCTCGAGTTCGCCGGGGTGCCGCTGCCCGACGGCAACGGCCTGCTCACCGTGCTCGACGTGACCGACAGCAAGAAGGCCGAGGACGCGCTGCGCGAGCGCAACACCGCGCTCGAGGAGGCGGACGCGGTCAAGACGCGCTTCCTCGCCAACATGAGCTACGAGTTCCGTACCCCGCTGACCTCGATCGGCGGTTTCGCCGAGCTGCTGCAGAGCGGCGTCGCCGGCGACCTGAGCGACCAGGCGCAGGAATATGTCGCGGCGATCCTCGCCGCGGTCGAGCGGCTGCGCGGGCAGATCGAGACCGTGCTCGACTTGACGCAGAGCGAAGCCGGGCTGCTGCCGCTCGCCGCCGAGGAGCTCGAGCTGCTGCCGTTCGTGACCCAGGTCGTGCGCGAGCGCGAGGAGGCGATCGAGGAGAAGGGGCTCACGCTCGACTTGCGCGGCGACAAGGGCGCGGGGACGGTCCAGGCCGACCGCCGCCAGCTCGGGCGCGCGCTCGGCAACATCCTCGACAACGCGATCCGGGCCACTCCCGAGCGCGGCCGCATCCTCGTCGCACTCTCGCGGCGCAAGCAGGGCGCGCGGATCGTCATCTCGGATAACGGTGCCGGGATGAAACCGAGCGAGCTCGCGCGCGCGCTCGACGGCTACCGTATCGGCGCCGACGGCAAGCCCGAGGCGCGGCGCGGCGGGCTCGGGCTGCCGCTCGCGCGCCAACTGATCGAGGCGCACGGCGGGCGCCTCGACATGCAGTCGGAACGAGGCGCGGGGACGACCGCGACGATCAGCCTGCCGTGATCGTCGAGCTGGCAGACCTGGCGGCGATGGAGGCGTTCGGGGCGCGGATCGCCGCGCAATTGCGCCCCGGCGACGTCGTCGCCCTGACCGGCGGCCTAGGTGCGGGCAAGACAACCCTGGCGCGCGGGATCATCGCGGCCTTGGGCCACGAGGGCGAGGTGCCGTCGCCGACCTTCACTATCGTCGAGACATACGCTCCGCCGGACGTCCGGCTGCCGCTGGTCCACGCCGATTTCTATCGGTTCGAGCGGCCCGAGGAGGCGGACGAGCTCGGCCTCGACGACTATCGCGACGGTGCGGCGCTGATCGCGGAATGGCCCGAGCACGCCGGCGGGTTCGCAAGCGAGGCCGGCTGCCTGTCGATCGCGCTCGAAATCCACGGCGACGGGCGCAGGGCGATTGTCGAACCGGGCGCGGATTGGGTAGGGCGCCTTCCATGACAGAAGGATTGCCTGCGGGCGTCGACGAATTTCTCGAGGAAGCGGGTTGGGGCGGGGCCCAGGTCGAGCCGCTGCCCGGCGATGCGAGCTTCCGCCGCTATTTCCGCGTGCGCCGCGCCGGCGCCAACGCGATGCTGATGGACGCGCCGCCACCGCACGAAGACCCGGGCCCCTTCCTCCACGTCGGCAAGTGGCTGTGCGAGCACGGGCTGCGCGCGCCCGCGATCTATGCCGAGCGGCCCGAGCAGGGGCTCGTGCTGATCGAGGACTTCGGCAGCGACAGGATGCGCGACTGGCTCGACGACAATCCGCACGCCGAGGAGGACACTTACGCGCGCGCGATCGACGCACTGGTCGAGCTGCACCGCCGGCCGCCGGGGCCGTTCGCGCCTTACGACATGACGGTGTACCAGCGCGAGGCGGGGCTGTTCGTCGAGTGGTACTGCCCGGCGATGCAGCTCGGGGTCGACGAGGCAGGCTGGCGCGCGGCGTGGGACGCGGCGCTCGCGCCGATGCTGCCGCGGCAGGAGCCCGGCGTCACCGTGCTGCGCGACTACCACGCCGAGAACATCATGCTGCTGGCCGACGGCGCGCAGGGCCTGATCGACTTCCAGGACGCGCTCGTCGGCCATCCGGCCTACGACCTCGTCTCGCTGCTGCAGGATGCGCGGCGCGACGTCGATCCGGCGCTCGAGCGGCGCATGCTCGACCGCTACCTCGCGCAAGCCGACGCCGGACCCGAGTTCGAGGCCGACTACGCGCGGCTCGGCGCGCAGCGCAATGCCAAGATCGTCGGCATCTTCGCGCGGCTGTGGCTGCGCGACGGCAAGCCGCGCTACCTGCCGATGATCCCGCGCGTGTGGCAGGCGATGGAGCGCGACCTCGCGCATCCGGCGCTGGCGCCGGTCGCCGAGTGGTTCGCTGTCAACATTCCGCAACACTTGCGCGATAGCGGCGGCGGCGAGATCCGATGAAGCCGCTCGTCTCCGATTCCGCGATGGTCATGGCCGCCGGGCTCGGGACACGCATGCGCCCGCTGACCGAGACGCTGCCCAAGCCGATGGTGCCGGTGGCCGGCAAGCCGCTGATCGACCACGCGCTCGACCGGCTCGCCGAGGCGGGAATCGCACGCGCGGTGGTCAACGTGCACTACTTTCCCGAAGCCGTCGAAGCGCACCTCAAGGAGCGCACGCTGCCGCGGGTGACGATTTCCGATGAACGCGCGCTGCTGCTCGAAACCGGCGGCGGGATGGTCAAGGCACAGGATCTGCTGCCCGACCCGTTCTACTGCGTGAACAGCGACAACGTCTGGCTCGACGGGCCCAAGAACGCGTTCCGCGAGCTGTCCGAAGCGTGGGACCCGGCGCGGATGGACGCGCTGCTGCTGCTCGTCGCGCATACCGGTGCGCGCAACTTCGTCGGCAAGGGCGACTTCCACATGGACGGGCGGGGCCGATTGACCCGGCGGCGTTCGGGCCGGATCGCGCCGTTCATTTTTACCGGCGTGCAGCTCGTATCGAAGCGCCTGCTGCGCGATGCGCCCGACGGCCCGTTCTCGACCAATGTACTGTGGGATCGGGCGATCGAGGAAGACCGGCTCTACGGCGCGGCCTTCACCGGGCAATGGTTCGAGGTCGGCAATCCCGCTTCGATCGCGCCGACCGAGGCGGCGCTCGCCGGCGCCTGAGGAAATCTCGACGCTCCCCGTTGCGGGCGGCGGAGCGAGGACGCATCTTCGCAGCCTCGCGATGAAGAATCCGCCGCAAGTCTATTCGATCGCCGCGCACCGCGGGTTCGCCGATGCGCTCGTGGCGGGGCTCGTGCCGCGCTATGCAGACCCGGAACTCGGGCTCGCCCGGCTCACGCTGCTGCTGCCGAGCGGTCGCGCGGTGCGCACGGTGACCGAAGCCTTCATCCGCCATTCCGGGTCGGGCCTGCTGATGCCGCGAATGGCGGTGGTCGGCGATCTCGATCTCGACGAGACGCTCGGCCCGCTGCTCGATCCGCTCGGCACCGCGGACATCGCGCCCGCGGCCGATCCGACGCGCCGCTGGCTGCGGCTTGCCGAGCTGATCCGCGAGAACTGGCGCGAGGGAAGCCCGCCGAAAGGCAGCGCGCTGCTGCGGCTCGCGTTCGAGTTCGGGCGGACGATGGACCGGCTGCTGGTCGAGGAGATCGGCCCCGAGGAGCTGACCGGGGACCGCGTGCTCGAGCTCGTCGGCGACTTGTCGAAGCACTGGATCGACAGCCTGTGGCTGTTCGCGCGGGTGCAGACGCTGTGGTTCGCCGAGCTGATGCGCCGCGGCGAGGTCGATCCGGCCGACCGCCGCAACCGGCTGTTCCGGCACACGGCGAAGCGCTGGCGGGCGGAGCCGCCGCAGACGCCGATCGTCGCGGCGGGGGTGACCAGCGCGGCGAAAGGGGTCGCCGACCTGCTGCGCTGCGTCGCGCGGCTGCCGCAAGGCGCGGTGATCTTGCCGGATCTCGACCTTTCGCTCGATGCAGCGGCTTGGGAGGAGCTGGGCACTGCCGGGGCGCGTGGCGCGGACGTACCGTTCGGGCGCGAGGACGCGGTGACGCATCCGCAGTATCACCTCAAGCTGCTGCTCAACCGGATGTGGATCGCGCGCGACGAAGTGCAGCCGTGGCACCGCGCCGGGCTCGGCGCCGGGCCGCCGGAGCGCAGCCACGCGATCTCGAGCCTGTTCCTGCCGCCCGAGGCGAGCAAGGTGTGGGTCGACCTGCCGGCCGAGAAACGGCGCCTCGCGGGCGTGCGGTTGATGGAAAGCGCCAATCCCGAGGAAGAGGCGCAGGCGGTCGCGCTGCTGGTGCGGCAAGCACTCGACGAGCCTGCAAAGCGTGTCGCGGTGGTCACGCCCGATCGCGGGCTCGCCGCGCGGATCGTGCAGCATTTGCGCCGCTGGCATATCGAGGCCGACGATTCCGCGGGCCGTCCGCTGGCCCAGACCGCTGCTGGCCGCGTGCTGCTGTTGCTGGCCGACGTCATCGCCGAGCAGGCGGCGCCAGTGCCGCTGATGGCGCTGCTCGAGCATCCGCTGGTCCGCGCCGGACCAGGGCGCGGGGAGTGGCTCGACCGGGCGCGCGCGCTCGAGTTGGCGCTGCGGGGCCCGCGCAAGACACCGGGGCTCAAGCCGCTGCGCGAGGTCGCGGATGAGGCTCGCGTGGCCTCGTGGTGGGAGGAAGTCGAGGCGATCCTCGCTCCGCTCATGATCGATGGCGAGGCCTTGCTCGCGGACCAGCTCGATGGGCTCATCGCGGCCGGCGAGGCGCTGTGCGGCGAGGCGCTGTGGGCACAGGCCGACGGGCGCGCCCTGTCGGCCTTCGTCGACGAGCTGCGGCTGCACGCGCGCGATGTCGGGACCGTGCTCGATCCGGGCGAGCTGCCGGCCGTCCTGCGCGAGGCGATGGACCGCGTCGCGGTGCGGCCGCCGTGGGGCGGGCACCCGCGCGTCGCGATCTACGGCCTGCTCGAATCGCGCATGACCCGCGCCGAGCTGGTGATCTGCGCCGGGCTCAACGAGGGCACCTGGCCGGCCACTCCTGCAACCGACCCGTTGCTCGCGCCCGCGGTGCTGCGCGCGCTCGGGGTACCGGGGGCCGACTTCCGCATCGGTCTCGCTGCGCACGACCTCGCCGGCGCGCTTGGTGCGCCCGAGGTGGTCCTGAGCCGGGCGCGGCGCGATGTGGGCGGGCCGGCGATCGCCTCGCGGTTCTGGTTGCGCGTCGAGGCGCTGCTCGGGGAGCTGGCGGAAGGCCATCGCGAGGCCGCCACGGTCGAGCTGGCCCGCGCGTTGAACGAACCTCCGCCGGCGCCGCCGCATCCGCAGCCACAGCCGTGTCCCTCGCCCGAGCAGCGCCGGGTGCCGGTCAGCGTGACCGCGCTCGACCGGCTGCGCTCGGACCCCTACCAGTTCTATGCCGGCTCGATCCTGCGGCTGAAGGAGCTCGACGCGCTCGACGCCGAGCCGTCGCCGGCATGGCGGGGCGAGGTGGCGCACAAGATCCTCGAACGCTGGCACAAAGCCGAGGGGACGCTGGCCGAGCTTGCGGCCGATGAGCTCCGCCAGATGCACGCCCACCCGCTGATGCGCGCGTTGTGGCGGCCGCGGCTGCTCAAGGCGCTCGAATGGATCGAAGGGCAGCTCGCCGCCGATCCCGGGCGGGTGCCGACGGTGATCGAAGACTGGGGCGAGATCGAGGTCCGTGGGGTGCGGATCTTCGGCAAGGCCGACCGGATCGATCGCCTGCCGGACGGCACGCTGGCGATCGTCGACTACAAGACCGGCGCGCCGCCGAGCGGGCGCGAGGTCGAGGCCGGCTATGCGCTGCAGCTCGGCACGCTCGGGCTGATGGCGCGCGCCGGGGCGTTCGAAAAGGCACAGGGCGAGCCGGTGCGGTTCGAGTACTGGTCGCTCGGCAGCAGCAAAGCGAGCGAGACCGGGTTCGGCTATGTCGCGACGCCGATCCTCGAAGGCCGCAAGCAGAAGGGCATTCCGCTCGAGGAATTCCTCCCGCAGGCGGAATTCTTCCTCCACGATGCGCTCGACCGGTGGATCCTCGGCGAGGAGCCGTTCACCGCGCGGCTCAATCCCGACGCGCCGGGCTATGCGACCTACGACCAGCTCATGCGGCTCGACGAGTGGATGGGACGCGAGGAATGAGTCGGGTCCATCCGCTCAAGGACAACCAGAAGCGCGCGGTCGATCCGGCGGACAGCGTGTGGCTGTCGGCCTCGGCCGGGACCGGCAAGACGCAGGTGCTGTCGGCGCGCGTGCTGCGCCTGCTGCTGACGCCCGGCGTGCGGCCCGAGAACATCCTGTGCCTGACGTTCACCAAGGCCGGCGCGGCCGAGATGGCCGAGCGCGTCAACGCGGTGCTCGCGCGCTGGGTCCGGATGAAGCCCGAGGCGCTGGCGCAGGACCTGTTTGCGATCGGTGCCGCCGCCGACGCGGCGACCCAGGCGCGCGCGCGGACGCTGTTCGCGAGCGTGCTCGACTGCGCGGGCGGCGGGCTGCGGATCGATACGATCCACGCCTTTGCCCAGTGGCTCCTCGCTGCGTTTCCCGAGGAAGCGGGCTTGATCCCCGGCACCAAGCCGATGGAAGACCGCGACCGCGAGCTGCTGGCGCACCGGGTGCTCGCCGACCTGCTGGTCGAATGGGAGGAGCGCGACGATCGCGCGCCGATCGCAGCGCTCGAGATGCTCAGCTTGCGCATGGGCGCCGACAAGGCGCGGGCCTGGCTGATGCGCTGCGCCGAAGCGCGCGAGGCGTGGTTCGGTCCCGGCGGATGGCAGGAGCCGATGGATCAGCAGGTGCGCCAGCTGATCGGGCTCGCCGCCGATGCCGGGCCTGAAACGCTCGCCGCATTGTGCCACGACGACACGTTCGACTGCGCCGCGCTGCGCCGGTGCCTCGACACGCTCGAGGCCTGGGACAGCGCAACCGGGCGCGACGGCGCGCAGGCGATCCGCGACTGGCTGGCGCTGGGTCCCGTAGAGCGCGCGGCCGAGATCGAATCGTTCTTTGGCACCGTACTCAACAAGACCGATCGCCAGCCCAAGCAGCTGAACAACATCCTCAAGCGCGACCCTGCCTACGCCGACCACATCGCCGGCGTCATGCAGTGCCTCGAGCGGGTGATCGAGCACAAGGCGCTGCTCGGCGTGGCGGACCTGCTCACGCCGGCGCTCACCGTCGGCCGCCGCTTCGCGCTGGCGTGGGACGCGGCCAAGCTGCGCGAAGGGCTGGTCGACTTCGACGACCTGATCCGGCGCGCGGCGGCCCTGCTCGGCTCGGCCGAGATCGGGCCATGGATCGCCTACAAGCTCGACCGGCGGTTCGACCACATCCTGGTCGACGAGGCGCAGGACACCAACGCCGCGCAATGGTCGATCGTGCGTGCGCTGACCGGCGATTTCTTCACCGGGCTCGGGCAGCGCGACGGCAAGCTGCGCACGATCTTCGTGGTCGGCGACTACAAGCAGGCGATCTTCCGCTTCCAGGGCACCAGCCCCGAGAACTTCCGCATCGCCAAGGAGCAGTTCGCCCGGGAGATGGCCGACGCCGCGCGCAACGCCGACGAGTCGCGCATGTCGTTCACTGCGCGAGAGTTACAGGAACTGGGCCTCGGTCGTTCGTATCGCACGGCACAGCCGGTGCTCGACTTCGTCGACAAGGCGATCGAAGCGATCGGACCCGAGAGCTTCGGGCTGGACCATGCGCCGGAACCGCACATCGGCGACGCGCGTCCCGGGCTGGTCACGCTGTGGAACCCGGTCACCTCGCGCCCGGATGACGAGGATGACGGGGAAGGGCCGGAAACCTGGCTATCCGAGCCCGAGCGGCGCATGGCGGACAAGATCGCCGTACAGATCAAGGCGCTGGTCGGCCACTTCCCGCTGGTGAAGGGCGAGCCGCGCCTCGCCGCGCCCGGCGACATCATGGTCCTCGTGCGCAAGCGACGCGAGCTCGCCGGACTGATCGTCGCCCGGCTTCATGCCGCAGGAATTCCGGTGGCCGGGGTCGACCGGCTGCGCCTCGGCGCGCCGCTCGCGGTGCGCGACCTGATGGCGGCGCTGCGCTTCGCCGCGCAGCCGCTCGACGACCTGAGCCTCGCGAGCCTGCTGGTCTCGCCCCTGATCGGATGGAGCCAGGAGGAGCTGCTCGAGCACGGCTATCGCGACAAGGGCGTGGCGCTGTGGGACCACTTGCGCCGCTCGGGCCATCCCGACGTGGCCCGGCTGCTCGAGCTCCTGCGCCTTGCCGACTTCGAGCCGCCGCAGGCGCTGCTGCACTGGTTGCTGGTCGGACCGTGGGATGGCCGAAGCAAGCTCGCCGCGAGGCTCGGCCGCGAGGCCAACGATCCGATCGACGAACTGCTCAACGCCGCGCATGCCTATTCGGCGGCGCACACGCCAAGCCTGCAAGGGTTCGTGCAGTGGTTCGACGCCGGCGAAGGCGAGCTCAAGCGCGAGGCCGGCGCCGCGGGTCATCTCGTGCGGGTGATGACGGTGCACGGCTCGAAGGGCCTGCAGGCCCCGATCGTCATCCTCGCCGACGCCGCGGGCAACCCCGACAGCTCACCGACGCGTGGATTGACGCTCGACGAGGTGCTGCCGGGCGGAGGCGGACGCACGCTGCCGGTGCCGGACCTTGCGAAGGAGCACAAAGTCGGCCGCATCGCCGAGGCCGAGGCTGTCGCCGCATTGGCCGAGCGGCAGGAGCACTGGCGGCTGCTCTACGTCGCGATGACTCGTGCGGAAGAAGCGTTGTTCATCGGCGGCGCGCTCGGCAAGCGCGAGACCGAGCCGGCGGCGGACAGCTGGTACGCGCGCCTCGCGCCGCTGTTCTCGGACGATCCGCTGCCGGACGAGACTTGGGGCGAGCGGCGCGAGTGGGGCCTGCGCGCTCCGGCCTCCGCGGTGCGCGTGCAGCCCGAGCTGCCGATCCACCCGGGTCTGCCCGCTTGGGCGACCCGCTCGATCGGCCCCGAACCGCGCCCGCCCCGTCCGCTCGCCCCCTCGTCCGCGGGCGAGGAGCAGGGCGCCGACCCGCCGCTTCCGGCGGGGGCGCTCGCAGCGGCCGCGCGACGCGGCGTGCT
>CBHWED010000100.1:0-10903 GCA_966112795.1 uncultured bacterium | reverse complement strand
ACCGGCGCCCACGTCGACCAGTGGCGCGCCAACGCCACGCTCGCGCGGCACCTCGCCAACGATCTCGAAGCGACGCTCGGCTACCTCGCGATCCTCGCCCCGCGCGACGGCGCGCCCGACAAGCTGAGCCACGTCGCCCAGTTCACCCTGACCCTGAAGCGCTAGAACGCGCGCGCCGGTCCGAACACGCCGATCAGCACCGGATCGCGCGTCGCCCGCGGATCGGCGCGGATCGCCGCCTCCTCGCGGCCGATCTCGCCCCAGATCACGTTGTCGACCTCGCTCGCGAAAGTGTTGGCGATGCCGCCGACGTCGATCCCGGTCATCCCGGCAAGGAGCTGGCCGATCAGTGGGTCGCGCGCGACGCGCAGGGCTTCGCCAACGCCGGGGACCATCGCGTCGATCAACGCGGTGCCCATCTCCTGGCGCAGGTAGCTCGAAGCCGCGGTCGGCCCGCCGCGGATCAGGTCGACTGCGTTGGCCCAGCCGATCGTGCGCACGGCATCGGCGACCACCGGCGCGGCGCGGTACGAGGCGTCGACCGCCATCTGCGCCACCACGCCCTCCATGCGCGACTTGAACAGCGTCGAGGTGAGGATGTTCGCGAGCACCGTGCCGCGGTTGCCGAAGAAACCGTTGAGCCCGATCTGCGCCACCTGCTGGTCCCAGAACCCGCCCGGCGCGGTCATCCGCGCAAACGCGTTCTCGGTCGACAGCACGAGCAGCCGGCGGATCGCTTCGGTGAAGCTGTAGGTGCCGGTCGTCGCGCAACCGGGCAGCGCCAGCACCGCGCCCGCCGCGAGCGATCCGGCGATGAAGGCCCGGCGGGAATGGATCGGATTGTGGGGCATCGTCTCAAGCTTTCTCTTCTCAAGCGCTTGCCCCGTTACCAAGCGCCCGCCCATATAGGGCGGCTGCACATGAACCGCGCCCGACTGATCATCTTCAACGCCGCGCTCGGCCCGCTCGACTACCGCGTTCCGCAAGGGATGGCGGTCGAGCCGGGCTCGGTCGTGGTCGCCCCGCTCGGACCCCGCCAGATCGTCGGAATCGTCTGGGAGGCCGAACGGCTGCCCGCGACCGAGGTTCCGGATTCCAAGCTTCGTCCGCTCCTTGCGGTGCTTCCGGTGCCGCCGCTCCGGGCCGAGCTCAGGCGGCTGATCGAATGGACCGCCGACTACTACTGCGCCTCGCTCGCTTCGGTCGCGCGCATGGTGCTGGCCAGCGGCGGCGCGCTGCGCGGGCCGGCCATGACCATCGAGTATCGCCTGACCGGCGGCCTGCCCGAGCGCATGACGCCACAACGCCTTGCCGCGATCGAGGCGCTCGAAGGCGAGCAGGCGACGATCCGCGAGCTTGCCGGGATCGCCGGCGTCAGCGAGGGGGTGCTGCGCGGCCTGGTCAACCAGGGCGTGCTCGAGCCGGTCGAAGTCGATTGCGACCGCCCCTACCCGCGCGCCTCGGCCGATTTCGCGGTGCCCGAGCTCGAGGGCGACCAGCAGGAAGCCGCCGAGCGCCTGGTGACGTCAGTCCGGCACGGCGGCTTCGCGCCGTTCCTGCTCGACGGCGTTACCGGCTCGGGCAAGACCGAGACCTACTTCGAGGCCATTGCCGAAAGCCTCCGCGGAGGCAGGCAGACCCTCGTCCTGCTCCCCGAAATCGCCCTCACCGAAGCCGTCCTGCGCCGGTTCGAGGAGCGCTTCGGCGCCGCACCGGTGGTCTGGCACTCTTCGCTCAAGTCGACCGAACGCCGCCGGGCCTGGCGCGCGATCGCCGCGGGGACCGCGCAAGTCGTGGTCGGCGCGCGTTCGGCGCTGTTCCTGCCTTACGCCAGCCTCGGCCTGATCGTCGTCGACGAAGCGCACGAGGTCAGCTTCAAGCAGGATGACGGCGTTCGCTACAATGCGCGCGACGTCGCGGTCATGCGCGCACGGTTCGAGGGCATCCCGGTGGTGCTCGCGAGCGCCACGCCGGCGCTCGAAAGCCTGCAGATGGCCGAGAGCGGGATCTACGAGAAGCTCGTCCTGCCCGCGCGCTTCGGCGGCGCCGAGCTGCCGGCGATCGAGACGCTCAACCTGACCGAGGAGCGCCCCGAGCGCGGCCGCTGGCTCGCCCCGCGGCTGGTCGCGGCCTTGCGCGACCGCCTCGCCAAGGGTGAGCAGTCGCTGCTGTTCCTCAACCGCCGCGGCTATGCCCCGCTGACCCTGTGCCGCCACTGCGGCTTCCGCTTCCAGTGCCCGAACTGCAGCGCCTGGCTGGTCGAGCATCGCCTGTCGCGCCGCCTGGCCTGCCACCACTGCGGCCACGAGACGCCACCGCCCGACGCCTGCCCCGAATGCGGCGAGCCCGACTGCCTGGTCGCTTGCGGCCCGGGGGTCGAGCGCATCGCCCACGAGGTCGAGGAGCTGATGCCCGAGGCGCGGCTCGCGATCGTCACCTCGGACACGCTCAATTCGCCCGAGAAGGCCGCGCAGTTCATCGCCGAGGCTGAAGCCGGGGCGATCGACGTGATCGTCGGCACCCAGCTGGTCACCAAGGGCTTCCACTTCCCCGAGCTGACGCTGGTCGGGGTGGTCGACGCCGATCTCGGTCTCGAAGGTGGCGACTTGCGCGCGGCCGAGCGGACCTACCAGCAGATCGCCCAGGTCGCCGGCCGCGCGGGGCGCGGCGAGAAGCCCGGCGAAGTGCTGATCCAGACCCGCCATCCCGAAGCCACGGTGATCGCCGCGCTCGCCGCGGGCGACCGCGACGCGTTCTACGAAGCCGAGACCGAGGCCCGCCGCCACGCCGGCGCGCCGCCGTTCGGCCGCTGGGCAGCGATCATCGTCTCCTCGGAGGACGAAGCCGAAGCCCGCGAGGCGGCCAACCAGATCGGCGCCACCCGCCCGCACCTCGACGATGTGATGATCCTCGGCCCCGCCCCCGCGCCGCTCTCGCTACTGCGCGGCCGCTACCGTTATCGCCTTCTGCTCAACGCACGCCGCAGCGCCGAAGTGCAGAAGGTGATCCGCGACTGGCTCGGTGCGCTAAGCTTCCCGCAAGGGGTGCGCATCGGCGTCGACATCGATCCGTACAGCTTCGTCTGACCCCAGCCGGCGCCGCGCCCACCAGTTGCGCATGACGTGGCCGCGCCGCGCCGCGCGGACGATCAGCCACACGCCGTAAGCCGTCGCGATCACCATGGTGATCACCGAGGCCTCGAGCCCGAACGCCCCGCCCGAGAGGATCGGGTTGCCGACGAGGCGGGACTCGACCCAGCCGTCGAGCGTGACTCCCGAAACCGGCACGTCCCACACCAGGCTCTGGGTGACGTTCCAGCCGGCATGCATGCCGATCGCCAGCCACAGGCTGCGGGTCAGCATGTACGCGCCGCCCAGCAGCACGCCCGCGGCCAGCGCGATCGACAACGACGAGATCAGCGTCGCGTTGGGATTGGCCGCGTGCAGGAAGCCGAACAGCAGCGACGACAATGCCAGCGCGACCCAGCTGCCGCCGAGCTCCTCGAGCCAGCGGAACACGATCCCGCGCAGCAGGATCTCCTCGGTCACGCCGGCCATCAGCCCGGTCGCCAGCAGGATCGTCAGCCAGTCCTCGGCCGGGCTCAGCCCGAGCGCCTGATAGGCGCCGAGCAGCGCGGCCACGCCGACGATCGCGGAGAAGACCAGCCCGCCCTGGACGAAGCCGCTCGCCGCGTCGCGCGCCCGCCCGTCGAACGGCAAGTCGTCGCGCCGCTGCTCGCCCATGCGAACGACGATCAGCTTGTACGCCAGCACCGTCAGCACGGTGACCGTGATGGCGAAGACGACGTCGGTCGGCGTCGAGAGCTCGGCATTCTCGGTGCCGGCCAGATAGCTGACGCCGGCAGCCAGCACCTGGACCAGCACCATGAGCAGGAACGCGAGGATCAGCGCGACCAGCGGAAACTGCAGGATCCGCTTCCACAAAGGCTTGGCTGTCGGCACGGCCTCGGCCGGAACTACGGTATCATCCATCGCGATCCCCCTTCACGCCCGACCTGCGCCATGCACGGCGGGACGGCAAGCCGGGCCGGCCGGTCTTGCACAGCCTCCTCAGCCCTCGCGCCGCCGCCAGGTCGCTGGTGCGACGTCGTAGGCCTTCTTGAACGCGCGCGAGAACGCCGCCTCGGCCTCGTAGCCGACCGCGCTGGCCACTTGCGCGAGCGAGGCGCTGGTCGAGCGCAGCCGCTGCGCCGCGACGTCCATCCGCCAGCGCGCGAGATAGCTCATCGGCGGCTGGCCGAGCAGCCGCTGGAACCGGTCGGCAAGCGCCGAGCGCGACAACCCGACCTCGCGCGACAGCTCGTCCATCGTCCACGCGCGCGCGATATCGCCGTGGAACAACGCTAGCGCGCGCGACACGTAAGGATCGCGCAGCCCCGCGAGCCACCCGGTCGCCCCCTCGTCGAGCGTCGCCACGTGGCGCCGCACCGCCTCGATGAACAGCAGCTCCGACAGCTTGGCCAGCACCGTCTCGCATCCGGGCCGGTCGGCGGCGATCTCGTGCGCCGCATAGGTGAAGGTCGAGCGAATCCAGTCGCCCTCGCCCTCGTCGGCGACGGCGATGCGCAGGATCCCGGGCAGGCTCGCCAGCACCGGGTTGCCGTGGTCGCAGCCGAGGTAGCCGCAGATCATCCGCACCGGCTCGCCGCCGCCGCCGTAGGTGACCTGGTACATCCCGTTCTCGGCCGGCACCGCCAGCTCCTGCGACGGCGTCGGCCGCAGCGACAAGTCGCTGCCGAGCAGGTGCACGTCGTTCTGCGCGAGGATCACCACCTCGCCGGGGCGCAAGGTGACCGCGGTCTCCGGGCATCCGGCGATGCACACCCGCGGGCTGCCTTCGACGATATAGTGGTACTGGATCAGGTGCCCCGCCGGCTGCAGCAGCGGCGCACACATCTCCGGCGCCATCTGCGAGGCGACGCACCACGGCGCGCTGAACTCGGCGCGCAGGAACACCCCGCCGGTCAGCCGGGCCACGCGCAGCACGTCGGACAACAAGTCCATGAGCGCTCCCCCAGAGCATCGGCGAGCGCGTCATCCCGGCGTTCCGGTCATAACAACCGGCGGTCCGGTCATGGAGCGCCGCCCCCTCTCGGCCCACAAGGCGCCATCGGCACCGCGCAGTCCGCGCCGCCGGAATTACCATGAAAAGGGGAAAGTACCATGAATGCAGTGACCGACATCGAACGCCCGCAGACCGTCAACGGCATCAACGTCGGCGCCGTGCTCGACCTCGTCGAGCAAGTCGCCGCCGATCACGCCAGAGGCATGACCACCTGGCGCGTGACGACCCGCTGGCAGGGCCAGACCTGCAGCAGCACCCGGGTCGAAAGCTACGCGCTCGGCGGCGAGGCGCATGCCCGCGACTTCACGATCGATATCGACGAGCCGCTCGAGCTCGGCGGCGCCAACCGCTACGCCAACCCGCAGGAATACCTGATGGCCGCGCTCAACGGCTGCATGACCGTCGGCTACGCGGCGCAGTGCGCGCTGCGCGGCATCCGCCTCGACCATCTCGAGATCGAGACCGAAGGCGATATCGACTTGCGCGGGTTCTTCGGGCTCTCGCAGGCGGTCGAGCCGGGCTACAAGGCGCTCGGCTACACCGTGCGCATCGGCGGCGACGCGACCGAGGCCGAGTTCCAGGAAGTCCACGCGGCGGTGATGGCCACCTCGCCGAACTTCTACAACCTGGCCAACGCGATCCAGCTCAACCCGACGCTGGTCGTCGAGTGAGCCAACGGGGCGCCTTCGGGCGCCCCGTCTTTTCGTGGCTCAGGCGCTGTAGATCGCGCGCGCCTCGGCCGTCAGCTTCTCCATCGCCCAGATCCACGGCCGCGGCCCCCAGCTGATCCGGGCCACGCCCGCGCCGCCGAGCGCGGCGAAGTCGTGCGCCTCGGGCTTGATCACGTTGACCGGCAGCGGCGAGGCCGCGCAGACATCGGCGATCAGGTCGAGGTCGCTGACCCCGGGGATGAAGAAGCTGTGCGCGCCGGCCTCGGCGTAAGCGTGCGCGCGCTCGAGCGCCTCGCCCATCAGCGACCTGTCGTTGGCGTTCTCGCCGGCGAACAGCTTGCGCAGGAACAAGTCGGTGCGCGCGTTGACCCACAGCCCGCTCTCGACCACCGCCGCCACCCGCCGCGCCTGCTCGGCGATCGGGTGCAGCCCCGGCCCGCCGACTTCCTGGTCCTCGAAGTTGCAGCCGACCGCGCCGGTCTCGGCGAGATAGCGCGCATGATCGGCGACCCGCGCCGCGTCGACCGCGAAGCCGCCTTCGAAATCCGCCGTGACCGGAACCTCGACGCCCTGCACGATCCGCCGCACGCAATCGAGGAACAGGTTGAACGGAATGCCTTCGCCGTCGGGGTATCCGTTGGCCTCGGCCAGCGAGTGGCTGCCCGTGGCGAGCGCCTTGGCCCCGCCCGCGGCGACCGCCTTCGCGCTGCCGACGTCCCAGATATTATAGAGCAGCACCGGGTCGCCCGGCACGTGGAGGGCGGCAAAGGCGTCGCGATAGTCCTGGTTCATCCTTGCTTCTCTCTTTCCAGCAGCTTCTGTTTGATGACGAGCCCGTAGGCATAGCCGCCGAGCGAACCGTCCGAGCGCACCACGCAGTGGCACGGGATCAGCACCGGCACGTGGTTCGCGCCATTGGCCGAGCCCGCCGCGCGGACCGCCCTGGCATTCCCCGCCGCCGCGGCGATCTCGGTGTACGAGCGCGTCTCGCCCGGCGGGATCTTGCGCAGCTCCTGCCACACCCGCTCCTGGAACGCGGTGCCGCGCACGTCCACCGGAATGTCGCGCCCGCTCGCCGGATCGTCGACCGCCGCGACCACCCGCTGGAGCAGGTCGGCGAACGCCTCGCCGCCCTCGACCAGCTCGGCATTGGGGAACAGCCGCTCGAGCTCCTCGCGCCCGCGCCCGAACGACAGCCGGCACACGCCCTTGTCGGTCGCTGCGACCAGCATCGGCCCGAGCGAGCTTTCGACCACCGCCCAGCGGATCGTCACGCCCGCCCCGCCCTTGACCCATGCCGACGGCGCCATGCCCAGTCTCCCTTGCATCGAATCGTAGAATCGCGAGGCGCTTTCGAACCCCGCATCGTAGATCGCCTCGGTGACGCTTTCGCCGTCCACCAGCGCCTCGCGCGCCCGCTCCTCGCGCAACGCGCGGGCATAAGCGGCCGGCGACAGCCCCGTCAGCCGGGTGAACACACGCTGGAAATGGCTCGGCGAATAGCCCGCCGGTCCGGCCAGCTGCGCCAGCGCCAGCGGCGCCTCGGCGGCCTTGATCGCCTTGATCGCGCGCAGCACCGCCTGTTCGTCGCGAGCGATGTCGTCGGGCAGACAGCGCTTGCACGCGCGCAGCCCCGCCTCGCGTGCTTCCTCGCCGCCGGCAAAGAAGCGCACGTTCTCGCGGCCCGGATGGCGCGCCGCGCACGACGGGCGACAGTAGATCCCGGTGCTCAGCACGCCGGTGACGAAACGCCCGTCGTAAGCCCGGTCGCGGCGCAGCACCGCGGCCCAGGCTTCGGCGTCGGTGATCGTCGCGGTGCTCATTGTCCGTCTCGCTCGATGCGCGCGGCGAAGCAGCCGGCCGCGGCGTTGTGGGCATCGATATAGGCAATCCGCGCGTCCGCAAGGAGGTCGCGGATCGCCGCGTCGGCTTCGCCGGGAGCAGCGAGGCTGGCCTTGGCCAGTGCACCGTCGGCGTCGAACCCGCGCAGGCTCATCGTCCGTCCGTCGAAGCACGGCGGACATTCGTCCTTATATATAGCCGCCCGCTCGGCGCCCTCGCGCACGAAGATGGCGAAGGCCGAGCGATAGGGGCTGTCGACGTCGTGGTGCACGTGATGCACCAGCATCAGCGCCTCGCCCGCGCGGGCATCCTCGAGCGTCACCCGGCAGGGAAAGCCGCGATCGGCATCGGCGGTGACCCGGGCCGCGCGGTGCTGGTCGAGCTCCGCCGGCGCGAGCGCCCACAGCGGGGCGAACCGGGCCGGGTCGAGCCCGGCGATACGATAAGTCATGGTCTCGTCTCCTCGAAACAGGCCTTCTGGTACCCGCCCCGCCGCGCCGATGCGTCCCGCCGCTTGCGCTCAAAGCCGATCGTGGCAGAAGGCGCGCCATGGTCAGCGAGATCGCGCGCCTTCTGCGTTTCCCCGCGCGGCTCCTGCCGCTGCTCCTGCTGCTGCTCGTGCCCGCCGCGGCGCAGGCCGATCCGGCCGATATCGACGCGGCCGCGCGCGGCGTGGTTCGCGTGGTCATCGTCGAGATCAGCGGCGACGAGGTCATCCCGGTCTCGCACGGCACCGGCTTCGCGGTCGGCCCCGAGACGATCGTCACCAATGCCCACGTCGTCGCCGAGGCGCGCGAGGACGACGAGCTCGCCATCGGCATCGTCCCGTCCGACGGCGCGAGCGCGGTCTACGGCCGGCTGATCAACGTCAGCCCGCGCACCGATCTCGCGCTCGTCGCCACGACCTCGCCGCTGCGGCTGCCGCCGCTGACCATCTCCGGCAACGCCACCGCCGACAGCGGCACGGTGACCGCGGTCGGCTATCCGATGAACGTCGACCGCGCCCAGGGCCTGTCGATGCGCGACATCTTCACCGCGCAGCCGCCGGTCAAGAGCACCGGTTCGCTCGCGGGCCGCCGGCCGACGCGCGATTTCGATTCGCTGCTCCACACCGCGCCGATCGCGCGCGGCAACAGCGGCGGGCCGCTGCTCGACGAATGCGGCCGGGTGATCGGCGTCAACAGCTTCGGCGCCGAGACTTCGGGCGCCGACGCCGAGTTCTTCTTCGCGGTCTCGGCGCGCGAGCTGCTTACGTTCCTGCGCGCCAACGACGTCACCCCGCAAGTCAACGGCATGCCCTGCCGCAGCCTCGCCGACCTCGAGGACGCCGAGCGCGACCGCGCCGAGCGCGAGCAATTGACCGCAGTCGCGCGCGCCGCGGCCAACGAGCAGGCGCTCGCCCGCCGCCGCGACGACGAGCGCCGCAACGTCGAGTTCGCGCTGATGGCCGAGCGCGAGAACGGCATGGCGCTGGCCCTGGTGCTGCTGATTGCGGCGCTCGGCGCCGGCGGTGCCACGTTCGTGCTGCACGAGCGCGGCGACCGCGAGCGGATGAAGGTCGCCGGCGCGCTCGCCGGGCTCGCGGTCGTCGGCGCGCTCGTCGCCTGGGTGGTTCGCCCGGGCTACGACGAGGTCGAGGGACGCCTCGAGGACCTGCTCCACGCCGAGATGGAAGCCAAGGACAACGGCCCGGTGCAGGCACCGACACAAGGCTCGCTGGTCTGCGTGCTCGATCCCGAGCGCAGCCGGGTGACCGGCGCCGCGCCGCAGGACCTGCCGTTCGACTGGTCGCCGAGCGGTTGCGTCAACGGGCGCACGCAATACGGTTTCGCCGACGGCATCTGGCGCCGGGTGTTCGCGCCTGACGAGGAAGAGGTCGTCTCGATCAACAGCTTCGACCCGGCGACGCGCGAGTACCGCGTCGAGCGCTTCCTGCTCGACCGCGAGGCGATGACCCGCGTGCGCACCGCCCGCGCCGAGTTCCACGCCCCGGCCTGCGGCGCCGGACGCCAGGCCGCGCTCGATCTGGGTGCGCAGCAGCAATCGATCCTCTCGCTGGTGCCCGAGCGGCCGAACGAGCGGCTGGTGTACAAGTGCGGGCCTGCGGCGAAGTGAAGATCCTCCCCATCGCTGCGTGATGGAGAGGATCGTTTGGTGGCGCCGTACGCCTCTCTTCGATCAGCTGGCGACGGGCCGGACCTCCCCGGCTTGCATCCCCGCGAACCCGATGCTAGGCGCGCGCCAGCCTTGCCGGGGTGCTCCGTGAGCGCCCCTTTCGGCACACCATATTCCGTTCACCAGGGGACCCTCTCGCGTGGAGCTTTCCGCCAGTATCAAGGCCAGCCTGTCAGGTCGCTACGCCTCCGCCCTGTTCGATCTTGCGAGCGAAGCAGGCAATGTCACGGCGGTTGAAGCCGACCTCGAGAAGCTTGCCGGCGCGCTCGCCGAATCGGACGAGCTGCGCGCGCTGATCCGCAATCCCGAGATCAGCCGGGCCGCGCTCGGCCGCGTGCTCGCCGGCCTCGGCGATCCGCTCAAGCTCGACGCGCTGACCCGCAACTTCCTCGGCGTGCTCGCCGAGAACCGCCGCGTGGCCGATCTGCCCGCGGTGATCCGTTCGTTCCAGGCGATCGCTGCCGCGCAGCGCGGCGAAGTCACCGCCGAGGTCGCCACCGCCCATCCGTTGACCGCCGACCAGCTGGCCGCGATCGAGCAGAAGCTCCGCGCCCGCGAAGGCCGCACGGTCAAGGTTCGCACCAGCGTCGATCCCGATCTTCTCGGCGGCATCGTCGTCACCATCGGTTCGCGGCGGCTCGACAACTCGATCCGCACGCGTCTCAATTCCCTCGCGCAAGCGATGAAAGGCTAACAATGGAAATCCGCGCCGCAGAAATCTCCAAGGTCATCCGCGACCAGATCGCCAATTTCGGCACCGATACGCAGGTCTCGGAAGTCGGGACCGTGCTTTCGGTCGGTGACGGCATCGCGCGCATCCACGGCCTCGACAAGGTCCAGGCGGGCGAGATGGTCGAGTTCGCCAACGGCGTGCAGGGCATGGCGCTCAACCTCGAGGCCGACAACGTCGGCGTCGTGATCTTCGGCTCGGACGCCGAGATCAAGGAAGGCGACAGCGTCAAGCGCACCGGCACCATCGTGGACGTGCCGGTCGGCAAGGGCCTGCTCGGCCGCGTGGTCGACGCGCTCGGCAACCCGATCGACGGCAAGGGCCCGATCGTCACCGACCAGCGCAGCCGCGTCGAGGTCAAGGCGCCGGGCATCATCCCGCGCAAGTCGGTGCACGAGCC
>CBHWED010000099.1:0-11020 GCA_966112795.1 uncultured bacterium | reverse complement strand
GCAAGGGCGGCGCGCGCGGCTACACCCCGTTCGGGATCGAGCGCGCCAAGGACGCGGCGGTCCATGACCTCAAGGAGTTCTGGCACGTCGGCCGCACGCTGCCGCCGGGCGACCCGCTCGAGCCGTTCATGCCGCCGAACGTCTGGCCGGCCGAAGTCGAGAGCTTCCACGACACCTTCGAGGAGCTCTACGGCGAGTTCGAGAAGTGCGGCTTGCGCATCCTCAGCGCGATCGCGCTGCATCTCGGCCTGCCCGAGCACTGGTTCGACCCGACGGTGAAGGACGGCAACTCGGTCATGCGGCTGCTGCACTACCCGCCCGTCGCGGCCGAGGCCGAAGGCCGCATCCGCGCCGCCGCGCACGAGGACATCAACACGATCACGCTGCTGCTCGGCGCCGAGGAAGCCGGGCTCGAGCTGCTCGCGCGCGACGGGCGCTGGCTGCCGGTGTCGCCGCCCGAAGGCGCGCTCGCGGTCAATATCGGCGACATGCTGCAGCGGCTGACCGCCGGCCAGCTGCGCTCGACCACCCACCGCGTGATCAACCCGACCGGCGAGCGCGCGCGGCATGCGCGCTACTCGATGCCGTTCTTCCTCCACTTCCGTCCCGACTTCCTGATCGAGCCGCTGCCGCAGTGCGTCGGCGAGGCGAACGCGAGCCGGGCCGAGTCGCCGATCACGGCGCACGACTACCTGATGGAGCGGCTGCGCGAGATAAATCTGGTCTGAACAGGCGCCCGCGCGGGGCGGAATCGATTCCTCGCGGCATGTTGCAGCGCGGCAACAATCGGTAATATGTAGCGAAATCAACGGCTTGAATGTGGAAAAGCTGTGGACTGAGGCGTCGCGGCACCACGTAACCGATCTGTCATAAATAAGACCTTGTTGAGTCTCGAATCGTTTCTAACGCAACGGAAATTCAGGACGCACAGGGGACCCCGACCCATGAAATTGAAGTACCTCCTCGCCGCCAGCGCGCTGTCGCTCCCGATCGCGGCGATCGTGCCGGCGCCCGCCGCCGCGCAGCAGATCACCACCGGCATCGACGGCACCGTATCCGACGAGGCGGGCAACCCGCTCCAGGGCGCGACGGTGACGATCACCGACACCCGCACCGGCGCGGCGCGGACGATCACCACCGGCGCCGGCGGCACGTTCGCCGCGACCGGCCTGGTCACCGGCGGTCCCTACACGGTGTCCGTCTCGGCCGACGGCTTCGAAGGCCAGACGATCTCCGACATCATGACCAACCTGCAGGGCAATACGACCCTCGGGTTCTCGCTGTCGAGCGGCGGCGGCGAGATCGTCGTCACCGGCACCCGCGTGCGCGTGACCCAGCTCGCGGTCGGCCCGGGCAACAGCTTCGCCGGCGAAGTCCTGCGCGCCGCGCCGAGCTTCAACCGCGACATCCGCGACATCATCCGCCTCGACCCGCGCGTCAGCCTCGACCGCGACGACGGCGGCTCGGGCGTCGACCGCATCTCGTGCCTCGGCGGCAATGACCGCGGCAACGCCTTCACCGTCGACGGCATCAGCCAGGGCGACATCTACGGCCTCAACGACACCGGCTTCTCGTCGCGCAGCTCGACCCCGATCCCGTTCGACGCGATCCGCGAGACCTCGGTCCAGTTCGCGCCGTTCGACGTCGAGTACGGCAACTTCACCGGCTGCGCGATCAACGTCGTCACCCAGTCGGGCGCCAACGACTTCCACGGCGGCGCGTTCTTCGAGTATTCGGACGACGGCCTGCGCGGCAACACGGTCGCCGGCAAGCCGGTCTCGCCGGTCGAGCCCGACAAGCGCTGGGGCGCCTACATCGGCGGCCCGATCATCAAGGATCGCCTGTTCTTCTTCGGCGCCTACGAGCACCAGGAAGCCGGCCAGTCGCAGGACGACGGTCCGGCCGGCGCGGGCTACGCCAACTCGATCGCCAACATCAGCGTCGCGGACTTCAACGAGATCTCCGAGGTGCTGAGCTCGGTCTACGGCATCGAAACCGGCCCGCTGGTGACCAACCGCCCGTACACCAACGACCGCTACTTCGGCCGTCTCGACTGGCAGATCACCGAAAACCACCGCCTCGAGCTGACGTACCAGCGCCTCGAGGAATCGACGATGCGCGCCGACGACTTCAGCACGTCGGCGACCAATCCGGCGATCACCGGCGAGAACACCTTCTACCTGAGCGGCACCGAATCGAACTATTACTCGGGCCGTCTCTACTCGCAGTGGACCGACAACTTCTCGACCGAGGTGCGCTATTCGCACACCGAGGTGCAGGACCTGCAGGACCCGGTCGGCGGCGGCGAAGCGCAGGACGCGAACCCGATCCCGCGCATCATCGTCGGCGTCGAGGGCCCGACCGGCAACGGCCGCGTCATTGCCGGCCCGGGCTTCTCGCGCTCGGCCAACGACCTGCAGACGACCGTCGACGCCGCGCGCTTCCTCGCCAACTACGAGCTCGGCGACCACAGCCTGAAGTTCGGCTTCGAGTACAACAAGGCCGACCTGTTCAACCTGTTCGTGCAGAACGCCAACGGCGAGCTCCACTTCGCCAACGTCGATGCGCTGCGGGCCGGCCTGCTGACCAACGGCACGATCGCCAACCCGACCGCGAGCAACCTGGTCGCCGGCACGGCGGTCGGCGCCGAGGGCAACTTCACCGCGACCGGCGACGTCAACGACGCGGCGGCGGCGTTCCAGCGCACGATCTGGTCGGCCTACCTGCAGGACGAGTGGCAGATGAGCGACGCGGTCAGCCTCGTCGCCGGCGTCCGCGTCGACTGGTACAAGGGCGACGCCCCGCGCGAGAACCCGAACTTCCTGACCCGCTACGGCTTCAGCAACTCCTACGGGTTCGACGACCTCGCGCCGATGATCATGCCGCGGCTCGCGGTGACTTACGACATGGAGGACTTCGCGGTCTTCTCGCGCCCGCAGCTGCGCGGCGGCGTGGGGATCTTCTCGGGCGGCGATCCGCTGGTGTGGTTCGGCAACGCGTTCCAGAACGACGGCGTCGGCTTCGCCGGCGGCACCACGACGGACCCCGCCTGCGGCGCCGGCCCGATCAATGTCCTCGATGCGAGCGGCCATTTCAACGGCGTGCCGCCGTGCTTCCAGGCATCGGCGAGCGAGAGGGCTGCCGCGGGCCTCGGCGACACCCAGTCGATCAACCCCGACATCAAGATGCCCTCGGTGGTCCGCGCCAACATCGGCTTCTCGTCCGGCCTCGACTTCGCCCCGAGCGGCTTCTTCAGCGGCTGGGAATTCAACCTCGACTACATCTACAGCCACTTCGAGGACCCGCTGACGCTGGTCGACCTGTCGCAGACGCCGAACATCGCCCGGGGCCTCAACGGCTTCACGCGCGACAACCGGCCGATCTACGCGGCGATCGACCCGACCGTTAACGGCTGCGATGCGGTGCTCACCGGCACGTTCCCCGAGCCGAGGTGGACCAACGTCACCGCGGCGTGCTTCAACACCCAGCGCGACGACGAGCTGCAGCTGCTCAACGGCGACGGCTACGACAGCCACATCGCCTCGCTGATCCTCTCGAAGCAGTTCGACGGTGGCGTGTTCACCGAAGGCGGCTCGACGTTCTTCAGCTTCGGCTATGCGTTCACCGCCGCCAACGACCGCCGCAACATGTACAACTCGACCGCGGGTTCGAACTACGACCTCACGGCCGCGTTCGACCGGCAGGATCCGCAAGCCTCGCGCAGCTTCTTCTCGAGCAAGCACAACATCTCGACGCAGCTGAACTTCAACGAGGAGTTCTTCGGCGACTACTCGTCGCGCCTAGGCATCACGTTCATCGCCCGCTCGGGCCGGCCCTACAGCCTGACCTTCACCGGCGGCAGCCTGTTCGGCGACAGCGTCTCGGGGACCGACAACGCGCTGCTCTACATCCCGACCGGGGTGAACGATCCGAACGTCGCGCCGAACTCGAACATGGCTGCGGTGCAGCGGCTGACCGACTTCGCCAGCGGCCTCGGCTGCGCCAAGAAGTACATGGGCCAGACGATCCCGCGGAACACCTGCTCGAACGACTGGTACTACGACCTCGATCTGTCGCTGTCGCAGGAGATCCCGGGGCCGGGCTCGTTCTTCGGGCTCGAGGACCGGCTGAAGCTGTTCGCCACGTTCGACAACTTCCTCAACCTGCTCAACGACGACTGGAACGTCCAGCGCCGCCGCAACTTCTCGGGTCTGCAGGACATCTCGACGATCACGGGCGTCGACTCGCAGGGCCGCTACATCTTCGGCGCCGCAGACAACCTGACCGAGTATACCGATACGAGCGGGTTCACCGGGACCGATTACGAGCGCGACAACCAGATCAACATCAGCTCGTCGGTCTGGCGCATCAAGGTCGGCGTCAGCTACGAGTTCTGAGGCTCGGCACGACCAGGAACAACGATGGCGGCGTCTTCGGACGCCGCCATTTTTTTCGCCATCCGAATGGGATAGGACCCGGCAATGCATGTCTTCGCCACGCAGCGCCTGCGCGCCCTTGCCGCATCGGCTTTCGCCACACTGACCCTCGCCGCCTGCGCCACGGTCCCGGCGCCCGAACACTCCGCGGCGGTCGAGACGGTCCAGATCCTCGGGCTCAACGACTTTCACGGCAACATCGAGCCGCCGGCGAACCCGACGACCTGGTTCTCCGCCGGCGAGCAGCACCAGGACCAGCTCGGCGGCGCCGCACGGCTCGGCGCGACGCTGACGCGGCTGCGCCAGGGCCAGGTCAACACGATCACCGTCGCCGCGGGCGACCTGATCAGCGCCAGCCCGCTGGTCTCGGCGTGGTTCCTCGACGAGCCGACGATCATGGCGATGAACCGCCTCGACCTCGGCCTCGCCGCGGTCGGCAACCACGAGTTTGACCGCGGCACCGTCGAGCTGCGGCGGATGCAGGAGGGCGGCTGCGCGAAGAACACCGTGCGCGAGCCGTGCCGGCTCGACCAGTTCGAAGGCGCGAAGTTCGCCTACCTTGCCGCCAACGTGCTCGACGAGCGCGGGCAGACGCTGTTCCCCGGGACCGCGATCCGCACGTTCGGCGGAGCCAGGATCGGCTTCATCGGCATGACGCTCAAGGAGACCGGCATGCTCGTCTCCCCCGCGGGCACCGCCGGCTACCACTTCGCCGACGAGGCCGAGACCGCCAACGCGCTCGCCAAGCAGTTGCGCAGCCAGGGCGCCGACGCGGTCGTGCTGCTAATCCACCAGGGCGGCAACGTGAAGCCGACGTTCAACGCCGGCGAATGCCCCGAGCTTTCGGGCGACATCCTGCCGATCCTCGACCGGCTCGATCCGGCGATCCGGCTGGTCGTCTCGGGCCATACCCACCAGGCTTACGTCTGCCAGCGGCCCGCGTCGGACGGCTCGCTGCGCACGCTGACCAGCGCCGGCCGCTACGGCTACTTCGTCACCGACATCCGCCTGACCGTCGACCCGGCGACCGACAGGGTGCTCGAGATCTCCGCGGCCAACCGGCCGGTCGTCGCCGCGGCTGGCGAGCAGGCGGACATCGCCGCGCTGGTGCACCGCTACGCCGAGGCGACCGCGCCGGTCGCCGCGCGCGTGGTCGGCCGGCTCGACGGCTCGCTCGAGTGGGACGGCCATGACACCGATTCCCCGCTCGGCAACCTGATCGCCGACGCCCAGCTCGCCGCGACGCGCGATCCCGCCCGCGGCGGCGCGCAGATCTCGTTCATCAACTCGGGCGGCGTGCGCGCCGGCTTCCGCACCGCACCCGACGGCACGGTGACCTATGGCGCGCTGTTCACGCTGCAGCCGTTCGGCAACACGCTCGAAGTGCTCGAGCTGACCGGCGGCGAGCTGCGCACCGCGCTCGAGCAGCAGTTCGCCGACGCCGTGCCGGCGACGATCAAGCAGTCGCTGCTGATCCCCTCCGACGGCTTCACCTTCGCCTACGACCGCAGCCGCCCGCCGGGCCAGCGCATCGTCTCGATGACGCTCGGCGGACAACCGATCGACCCAGCGGCGACTTATCGCGTCACGGTCAACAACTTCCTCGCCAGCGGCGGCGACGGCTTCACCGCGCTCGTCGGAGCGCGCGTGGTCTACGACGCGGGCGTCGACCTCGACGCGCTCGAAGCCTATATCGCTCGCGGCGTCCGCGTCCCGGCGACAGGCCGGGTGACCGACGCCACGCCGCCGAATTAGGGCTTTTCAGCGCCGCGCGCCCGCCTATGGTGCCGCCGAGACCGGCGCCACGCCGGCACGGGGAGGGCAGGGTCCGATGTCGACAGGCCGATCGAGGCGTCTCGCCGCCGCCGTTGTGGCTGCGAGCTTGTGCGCCGCCGCCGTCCCTGCCGCCGCGCAAAGCGTCGACGCCGAGATCGCGGCGCTGACGCTCAGGGTCGAGCGGCTCGAAGGCACCCGCGCGGTCAAGAAGCTCCAGCGCGCGTTCGGGTACTACGTCGACCGCGGGTTGTGGCAGGATGCGGCCGACCTGTTCACCGACGACGGCACCGTCGAGCTCGGCATCGACGGGGTCTACGTCGGCAAGGAGCGCATCCGCGAATATCTGCGGCGGCTCCACGGCGGGCAGGAAGGCCTGATCTACGGCCAGCTCAACGAATGGGTCACGTTGCAGCCGGCGATCACCGTCGCCGACGATGGCCTGAGTGCGACCGCGCGCTGGCGCGACCTCGGCATGACCGGCCAGTACAAGAAGCACGCCGAATGGACCGACGGGATCTACGAGAACACCTATGTCCGCGAAGGCGGCGTGTGGAAGATCAAGACCCTGCGCCTCTACGTCAACTTCGTCGCCCCTTACGAGCGCGGCTGGGCCCGCCTCGCGCCGGGCGAGGGCGTCACGCAGAGCGAAGCCTCGAAGGCCTTCCCGCCCGACCGCCCGCCGAACAGCACGCCGGCCCCGTTCCCCGCAGTGCAGATCCCGCCGTTCCAGGCGCCCAATCCGGTCACCGGCCGGCCGGTGAGGGCCCGGTGATGCGCGCCGCCCAGCTCAGCCTTGCGCTCGTTCTCGCACTCGCCCCCGTGGCTGCCCTCGCGCAGCAGTCGCCCGAAGCACGCCTCGCCGCCTATCGCGAGCGCGTCGAGCGGCTCGAGGATGCCGATGCGATCGAGACCCTCCAGGCGACGTACGGCTACTACTTCGACAAGGGCCTGTGGGACGACGCGGCCGACCTGTTCGCTGCAGACGGCACCTTCGAATACGGCCAGATGGGCGTCTATGTCGGCCGCGAGCGCGTGCGCCGCGCGCTGCTGCTGTTCGGGCCCGAGGGGCTCGGCCAAGGCTACCTCAACACCCACATGCTGCTTCAGCCGATCATCACGGTCGCGCCCGACGGCAAGACCGCGACCGCGCGCTGGCAGGGCATGGTCATGCTGTCCGAGCCCGGCGCCAACGGCGTCTGGGGCGTCGGCCAGTACGAGAACGCCTACGTCAACGACCGCGGCACGTGGAAGATCAGCAAGCTGCATTTCTACGTGCAGGCCCTGGCCGACTACGACCTCGGGTTCAGCAAGGGGCCGCTGCGCATGGAGGGCCCGAGCGCGCTGTTCCCGCCCGACAGGCCGCCGACCGAGGTCTACCGCGCGTTCCCCTCGGGCTACACCCCGCCGTTCAGCTTCGTCCATCCGGTGACCGGCCAGCCGCTGCCGGTGCAGCAACCCGCCGATACCGTCGCGAGGCCGCAACGATGATCCGCCTCGCCCTCGCTGCGGCGCTGCTCGCCGCGACCGCCACGCCGGCTCTCGCGCAGACCACTGACGAGAAGCTCGACCAGCTCGACGCCCGCATCACCCGGCTCGAGGACATGAACGCGGTCGAGCGGCTGCAGAAGACCTACGGCTACTTCGTCGACGAAAGCCAGTGGACCCGCCTGTCAGAGCTGTTCGCCGAGGACGCGACGCTCGAGATCGGCGGCAAGGGCCTGTTCCTCGGCCGCGCGCGCGTGCTCGAGTACATGCAGACCGCGTTCGGCCCGGACGGCGTGAAGGACAACGTGCTCGCGCAGCACATGCAGTTCCAGCCGATCGTCGACATCTCGGCCGACGGCAAGACCGGCTGGGTGCGCAGCCGCGCCTTCGTGATGAGCAACGCCGGCTGGGGCCTGCCGCTCTACGAGAACGAGTACAAGAAGGGCGACGACGGGATCTGGCGCATCAGCCGCCTGTCGGGCCCGTTCACGATGTACACCAGCTGGGACGGGTGGGGTAAGAACGCGCTCAACAACACCTGGCCCGACAAGTTCGACCCGCCGCCCGATCTGCCGCCGTCGACGGTCTACCTGACCTACCCGGCATACTACATCGTCCCGTTCCACTACCCGAACCCGGTCACCGGTCGTGCCTTCACGCCGGACGTGGGCCAGGTCGGCGCGTACCACCGCCCGCCGGGTACCCCCGAGCAGCAGCAGTCGCTCACAGTCGGCCGGCTGGCCGATGGAACGCAGGCGATCGCAGAACCTCCGAAGGATTGAGATCTTGTCGTTTTGGAAGCACCTCGCGGCGGCGATCTTCAGTCTGCTCGCATTGTCGGCACTGACGTCGTGCGCAACGCCGGAAGACCGCCCGCTATCCCGCGCTCGGGCGGCGGACGGAAGTCCCGCAGAGGAGGCTGTTCTCGACGTCGAGGCCGCTGCTGCAGGAGACAGCGGTTTCCTGTGGCGGCCGCCGGCAAGCGCCTGGCCGAGCGACGGCCGCGACTACACCGCGCAGCGCTACAGCCCGCTGACCCAGATCGACCAGTCGAACGTCGCCCAGCTCGGCCTCGCCTGGTACGACGACCTCGACACTTATCGCGGCGTCGAGGCGACCCCGATCTACGCCGACGGCGTGCTCTACAACACGCTCGCCTGGAACGTGACCACCGCCTACGACGCGCGCACCGGCGAGCGCCTGTGGACCTTCGACCCGATGGTCCCGCGCGAATACGGCCGCTACGCCTGCTGCGAGCCCGTCGCCCGCGGCCTCGCGATGCACGGCGACAAGATCATCATCGCCACGCTCGACGGCCGCCTGATGGCGCTGAACAAGAACGGCAACCTGATCTGGACCACCCAGACCTTCGACCACGACATGCCCTACTCGATCACCGGCGCTCCGCGGGTGTTCGGCGACATGGTGGTGGTCGGCCAGTCGGGCGGCGATCTCGGCGTGCGCGGCTTCGTCTCGGCCTACGACGTGAACACCGGCCGCAAGCTGTGGAAGTTCTTCCTGACCCCCGGCGACCCGGCCAAGGGCCCCGACGGCGAGGCCTCGGACCCGATCATGGCGATGATCCGCCCGACCTGGTCGCAGGACGGGCTGTGGAAGACGCTCGGCGGCGGCGCCAACCCGTGGGATTCGATCGCCTACGATCCCGAGCTCGACCTGGTCTACGTCGGCACCGGCAACGCCAGCCCGCACTCGCGGTTCTATCGCTCGCAGGGCGAGGGCGACAACCTGTTCGTCTGCTCGATCGTCGCGCTCCACGGCAAGGACGGCAGCTACGCCTGGCACTACCAGATGGTCCCCGGCGAGGAGTGGGACTGGACCTGCACCAGCTCGATCATCACCGCCGACCTCACCATCGACGGCAAGCCGCGCCAGGTGCTGATGCAGGCGCCGAAGAACGGCTTCTTCTACGTGCTCGACCGCAAGACCGGCGAGTTCATCAGCGCCAAGAACCACGTCCTGCAGAACTGGAACGAAGGCTTCGACGCCAAGGGCCGGCCGATCGTCAGCCAGGCGGTGCGCTACGATCTCGATCCGCGGCTGGTCATGCCGGGGCCGGGCGGGGCGCACAACTGGTTCCCGATGGCCTACAGCCCGCGCACCCAGCTTGCCTATTTCCCGGCCTACCAGTCGGGCTTCGTCTACGCCCGCGCGCCGGACTGGCGCCCGCAACCGATGCGCTCGAACAGCGGCTGGGGCGGCTACACCGGCGAGGCCGCGGCCAAGCGCCCGCCGCTGCAGGCGCAGGCCGACGCGATCGAGAAAGCCTGGCTCACCGCCTGGGACCCGGTCAGGCAGCAAGTCGCCTGGCAGGTGCCGCTGCCGCGCCACGGCAACGGCGGCGTCATGGTCACCGCGAGCGACCTCGTGTTCGAAGGCACCACCAAGCAGACCTTCTCCGCGTTCGACGCGCGCACCGGCCGCGTGCTGTGGGAATTCCCCACCCAGAGCGCGCCGGTGGCCGGCGGCATCACCTACATGCTCGACGGCGTGCAGTACGTCGCGATCAACGCCGGCTGGGGCGGCGGCGCGGCGCAGATCGAGCAGTCGGCCGGCACCGAGCTGCCGCGCGCGCCGGCGCGGCTGCTGGTGTTCAAGCTCGGCGGCACTGCCCAGCTCCCGCCGCTCGACACCGCCGCCGCGGCGATCCCGCACCCGCCGCCGCTGCGCGCGAGCGAGGCGCAAGTCGCGCAAGGCGCGCAGCTTTTCGCCGAGACGTGCGCGGTGTGCCACGGCTCGCGCGCGATCGGCGGGGTCAGGGACTTGCGCCACATGACCGCCGAGACCCACGGCAAGTTCAACCAGATCGTGCTCGAGGGGCTCTACCTCGAGAAGGGCATGGCGAACTTCTCGGACATCCTCAGCAAGGAGCAGGCCGAGGCGATCCACGCTTACCTGATCGCGCGGGCGAACGAGGACTGGGGGCGGAGCGATTAGGGAAGGGGGAAGGAGCCCTCATCCAACTCCGACTAAGCCCCTGCGGGGCTAAGTCTCCGTATCCTTCTCCCACCAGTGGGAGAAGAAGTGGTGCCGCAGTGGTTCCTTTCTTCTCCCGCTGGCGGGAGAAGGATAGCGAAGGTTAGGCCCGTCAGGGCCTTACCGGAGCTTGGATGAGGGCTCCTACCCCTACTCCGGCAGCCCCGCGTCCAATCGCCCGGTCAGCATCACCAGCAGCTCGTTGAGTTCATCCAGCCGCTCCTGCTCGACCCCGTCGAGCAGCCGCTGACGCAGCTCGTCGGCGATGGCGAAGATGTCGGCGAGCACTTTCTCCCCCTCGGGAGTCAGGCGCAGCTGCTTGGTGCGCC
>CBHWED010000098.1:0-11047 GCA_966112795.1 uncultured bacterium | reverse complement strand
CGCGCGGACCTCGTCGGGCCGTTCCTGACCTGCCGCCGGTTCGTGCGCGGGCTCGGTGCGGTCGGCGGCGGGCGGATCGTCAACGTGTCGTCGATCCACGAGCGCGCGCCGCGCGCGGGCGGTGCCGACTACGACAGCGCCAAGGGCGGCCTCGCGCAGCTCACCGCCACGCTCGCGCTCGAGCTCGCGCCGCAGCGGATCGCGGTGAACGCGGTCGCCCCCGGGATGATACTCACGCCCATGAACCAGTCGGCGCTCGACGATCCCGCTGAGCTGCGCCGCAAGGAAGCGGCCATTCCGTGGGGCCGCGCGGGCACTCCCGAGGAAGTCGCGGCGCTGATCCTGTTCCTGCTCTCGCCGGCTGCCGACTACCTGACCGGCGCGACGGTCACTATCGACGGCGGGCTGTCGCTGACGGTGGCGCAGGGCGCATGACAGCGCACACGGCGAAGAAGACCAAGGGACAGCTCGACTTCGCGGTCGAGGCAATCGAGGTGGTCAAGCTCGACATCGGCGACCGCGCCGACGGGCTGTTCCCCGGCCATGACTTGATGAGCCCTTATGCATGGGACGCCGAGGACTGCGTCCGGCTGCTCGTGCGCGTGCTCAAGAACCCGCTCGGCGCGGGCGACCCGACGGGCGTGATCTACGCCGGGCAATGCAAGCAGGGGCTCGACTTCAAGATGGACCGCGAGCCGGCCATCGCGCCGGGCGCCAACTTCTTCGAGTCCGGCGGGGTCGAGGACCCGACCGTGGTGATCGGCCACGAGCCGGCGCTGCTGGTGTTCTACACCGGGGTCGACGGCAAGCGCGAGCAGAGCTGCCTGTGCGTCGCCAGCGGGCCCGACCTCGGCCACCTGACCAAGCAGCAGGTCCTGCTCAAGGCGCCCGAAGGCGAAGGCAACATCAAGGAGGCCACGGTCGCGCGCGGGGCCGACGGGCGCTACCGGCTGTTCTTCGAATATGCGCGCGACAACGCCTCGCGCATCGGCCTCGCGGTGGCCGACGACCCGTGCGGACCGTGGCAGGTGGTCGAGGATCCGTTCACCGTGCGCGAGGACCTGTGGGACACCTGGCACCTCTCGACCGGACCGATCGTCGCCCGCAAGGGCCAGCCGCCGGTGATGTTCTACAACGGCGCCACCGCCGATGCGCGCTGGCGGATCGGCTGGATCGCGTTCGACGAGAACTACACCAAGGTGGTCGACCGTTGCATCGAGCCGCTGCTGGTCCCGCCGCCGCCGAAGGAGCGCGCCGGGACCGATATCGCCTTCGCCGCCTCGTGCCTCGATCGCGATCCCGACATCCTGCTGTACTACTCGCTCGAGGACCGGCTGCTGCGCCGCGCCGTGGTCCGCCAGCTGCGCCCCGCCTGAGCGCTCGGCGTTAACCTTTGGCGCCTCGGCGATTGCCCCGATTTGGGCCGGTCCGCGCGCAAAACCCGGTCGATATGTGGAAAATAACGCTCCAATCGAGCGAATTTGTGGTTAATACGGTATGCGGTGGGCACCGCTTGGGCGTAGCGTCGTTGCAAGGGATGCCCCCTGTTGGAACGCTTGGACGAGGACCGCCTGCGACGTGACCGCCCCGGTTCGCTTTCCCCGCTTCTTCGTCACGAGCCCCGCGCCGTGTCCGTACCTCGCGGGGAAGACCGAGCGGAAGGTGTTCACCGAGCTCAAGGGCCCGCACGCCGAGGCGCTCAACGACGCGCTGGGCCGGATCGGCTTCCGCCGCAGCCAGACTGTCGCCTATCGCCCGAGCTGCCTCGATTGCCGCGCCTGCGTCTCGGTGCGGGTGGCCGCAAACGAGTTCCACGCCTCGAGCGAGCAGCGCCGCAACTTGCGCCGCAACGGCGACCTCGTGGTCACCGAATGCCGTCCGTGGGCGACCTCCGAGCAGTTCGAGTTGCTGCAGCGCTATCTCGGCAAGCGCCATCCCGGCGGCGGCATGGCCGCGATGGACGAGATCGATTACGCCGACATGGTGGAACACACCGCCGTTTCGAGTTTTGTGCTGGAATACAGGGAACCTTCTGTGGACGGAGGGCCGGGCCGTTTGATCGGCGCCTGCCTCACCGATCGACAGGCGGACGGGTTGTCGATGATTTACAGTTTCTACGACCCGGAACATGAGGCGCGCACGGGGCTTGGGAACTACATCATCCTCGACCACATCAAGCGTGCCGCGCAAGCGGGGCTGCCCTACGTCTACCTCGGCTACTGGGTCGAAGGCTCGGCGCGGATGCAGTACAAGATCCGCTACCGCCCGCTCGAGCGGCTCGGTCCTGCCGGATGGCAGCGCTTCTCCGACCAAGAGCAAGCCGCGCTCATCTCCTCCGTCGCCGTCGCCCGACGCGACGAGGCCGTGCTCGTCGACGGCGGCAGCAAGGACGGCACTCCGGGCGGCCAGCAGCAGTACAAGCTCGCCTGACGCAGCAGCGAAGACGACGGTGACGCGCGTGTTTCGCGCGCTGACCCTGCTGGCGGCATCGACCTCGCTGGTCTGCTCGCCGCTGGCCGCGCAGCAGGCCGATCCGACGCTCGAGGAGCTGATCCCCGACGCGGCGGTCGCCAATCCCGAGGCCTGGGCGCAGCAAGGCGTCCCCCCCGAGGACGCCGCCGCGGCCGAGCAGGAAACCGTCGAGCTGCAGCCGGATTCGCCGCTCGCCGAAGTGCCGCAGATCGACATCCCGTGGCCCGAGCAGATCGAGCTGCCCCAGATCGCGCCGCTCGAGCCGGAGGAGGACATCCGCTTCGCCGATCTCAGCGAGCAGCTGCCGCAAGTCGAAATGGGCGACGAGGAGCGCATTTCCGACGAGCTGGTGCTGGTGTTCCCGAGCGAGCGCGCGCTGTTCCCCCACCACGACGAATTCATCGACCGCTTCAAGGCGCTGTCGACGATCGAGGAGCTCGACGACGACGACAACGCCGCACGCCTCGCGGCGCAGTCGCGCGCCGACGAGGAGCTGCTGCAGCGCCTGCTGCGGGTCTACGGCTACTTCGACGCGCAAGTGTTCCGCTCGGTCGGCGGGATCGAGCCGGGCGAGGCGGTCGCCGCGCAAGGCGCGGATCGCGGCCGGCCGACGGTGCGCTTCGAGATCATTCCGGGCACCCAGTTCCGCTTCGGCGCGATCGATCTCGGCAGCCTGACCGCGGCGGGCGCCGACTACCCGATGCTGCGCGAGAGTTTCGAGATCGAAACCGGCGATCCGCTGCTGCAGGACAAGATCGTCGACGAGCGCTACGACCTCGACCGCACGCTCGGCGAGACCGGCTATGCCTTCGCCGCGATCAGCGAGCCCGACCTGCTCGTCGACCACGCGCGGCTCGAAGGCGACCTGACGATGCCGGTGACCCCCGGCGGCAAGTACAACTTCGGCGCGGTGACCAGCAACCGGCCCCAGTTCCTGTCGAGCGAGCACCTGGCCGACATCGCGCGGTTCGATCCGGGCGACCTCTACCAGCGCAGCCTCGAGCTCGACTTGCGCCGCGCGATCCTCGCCACGGGGCTCGTCGGCAGCGTCACGCTGACCCCGGTCGAGGTCGTTGCCCCGACGCCCGAGGCGCCGGGCACGGTCGACATCGCGGTGTCGATGACCGAGGCCAAGCTGCGCACGATCGCCGGCGCGATCGGCTACGGCACCGGCGAGGGGTTCAAGGTCCAGGGCAGCTGGGAGCACCGCAACCTGTTCCCGCCCGAAGGCATGCTGCGCGTGCGCGGCATCCTCGGCACCGAGGAGCAGCTGCTCGGCGTGACCTTCCGCAAGAACAATTTCGGCGGCCGCGACAAGATCCTCACGGTCGACGCCTTCGCCAGCACGATCGACTACGACGCCTACGACGCGCGCACGCTGTCGCTGGTCGGCACTTACGAACGGGTCAGCACACTGCTGTTCCAGAAGCCGCTCAGCTACTCCGCCGGGCTCGAGCTCGTCGCCACCCGCGAGCGCCCGCGCCTGGCCGACGGCACGTTCGGCCCGGCGCAGACCTACTTCATCGCCGCGGTCCCCGGGTTCGCCCAGATCGACACCTCGGACGACCTGCTCGACCCCACCGAGGGCTTCCGCGTCGGCCTGCGCGTGTCGCCCGAAGTCTCACGCACCGACGGGGTCGAGAGCTTCTACGCACGCACCCAACTCGACGCGAGCGCCTACTTCCGCCTCAACGAGCGCATCGTGCTCGCGGGACGAGCGCGGGTCGGCAGCATTCCCGGGGCGCCGCTCTCGGCGATCGCGCCGTCGCGGCGGCTCTACGCCGGCGGCGGCGGCTCGGTGCGCGGCTATGCCTACAAGGGCATCGGTCCGCACGACAGCGAAGGCGATCCGACCGGCGGCCGCTCGCTGGTCGAGCTTTCGGCCGAGGCGCGCATCCGCACCAAGTGGTTCGGCGGCGCGCTCGGCGTGGTGCCGTTCGTCGATGCCGGCACCGTCGGCGACGGCGCGCGGCCGAGCTTCGACGAAATCAAGATCGGGGCCGGCATCGGCGCGCGCTACTACACGAGCTTCGGCCCGCTGCGGCTCGACGTGGCGATCCCGCTCAATCCCGGCCCGGGCGATCCCGATTTCGGCGTCTACGTCGCGCTGGGGCACACGTTCTGATGGCCGACGACGGCGACCTCCCTCCGCCGGCCGAGCCTGCGGTCGAGCCGGCCGCCGAGCCGCGGCGCCGCTCGCTGGTCGGGCGGGTGCTGCGCTGGCTCGGTGCCGGCTTCGTCGTGCTCCTGCTGCTGGTCGCGCTGGCGGTGGCCTGGCTGCACACGGGCTCGGGCCGCTCGTGGATCGCCGAGCGGATCGCCGCCTATGCCCCGGCCTCGGGGCTGCAGGTTTCGGTCGGACGGATCGAGGGTTCGGTGCTGTGGAGCGCGACGCTGCACGACGTGAAACTGCGCGACGCCAAGGGTGCGCTGTTCCTCGAGGTGCCCGAGGTCGACCTCAACTGGCGACCGATCAAGTTCTTCTTCACCGGGCTCGACGTGCGCCACCTCGTGCTGCACCGGGGCACGCTGTACCGCGTGCCCGAGCTCAATCCCGGCGACCCCGAGGCGCCGATCCTGCCCAACTTCGACATCCGCGTGGACCGCTTCGTGGTCGACGACCTGACGATCGCCGAAGGCCTGCTCGGCGAGCAGCGGATGATCGACTTCCGCGCGCGGGCCGACGTGCGCGACGGCCGTGTGCTGCTCGACGCCGACGGCGCATTCGGCGAGGGCGGGGATACGCTCAAGGCGCTGGTCGACGCGCAGCCCGACCGCAACAAGTTCGATATCGACCTCGATTACCGCGCGCCCAAGGGCGGCGTGCTGGCGACGCTCGTCGGGGCGCAGGCGGATACGCGCGCGCGGATCGTCGGCGACGGGACGTGGCAGGCGTGGAACGGCTCGTTCGTCGTCACTCAGGGCGGAGTGCACATCGGCGCGTTCCGGCTCAGCAACCGCCAGGGCACCTACCGGATCGTCGGCCAGGCGCGGCCCGAGGGCTACCTGACCGGGCTGCCGGCGGCGGCGCTCGGCGAGGTCGTCTCGCTCGCAGCGATCGGCACGCTCGAGAACAGCGTCGTCGACGGCAGCTTCGCGCTGCGCGGGCGCGGGGTGAGCCTCGACGCCGAGGGCGCCGCCGACCTCAACGACAACGCGTTCGACGGGCTCCAGACCGAGCTCGTGCTGCTCGATGCCGACCTGTTCGGTCCCGGCCTGACCTTCCGCGACGCGGTGATCCGGGCGACGTTCGACGGCCCGTTCCGCGGGTTCACCGCGCCGCTGGAGTTCACCGTCGGCGAGGCCGATCTCGGCGGCACCGTGTTCCGCCGCTTCGTCCAGCGCGGCACCGTCACCTACGACGGCACGCGCTGGACCCTGCCGCTCGACGCCTCGGTCGAGCGGATCGCGATGGGCAACTCGCTGATCGATCCGCGGCTGGTGCGCGGCACGCTGCGCGGCACCGTGGTGCTGACGGACGGCCGGCTGACCTCGGACGACCTCCAGCTGCGCTTCCCCGGCCTCGCCGCCAACCTGACCTTGCGCGGCGACATCAACCGCGGTGGCTATGCGCTCGCCGGGCCGGTCGAGGCGCGCGGGCTGGTGCTCGAGAACCTCGGCACGGTCGATGCCGGGGCCAAGATCCTATTCCGCATCGGCACCGGCGTGCCGTGGACGCTGCAGGCGAACTTCAACGGGCGCATGCCGCGGGTGACCAACGCCACCCTGGCTAACATCGCCGGCAGCAACATCCGCTTCCAGGGCGGCGTCACACTCGGCGCCGGCCGGCCGATCGTGTTCAACCGCACGCGCCTGACCGCGAGCAAGCTCAGCCTGCTGCTCGACGGCCGGGTCGAGAACGGGCGCACCTCGCTCGCCGGCAGCGGGCGCCATGTCGATTTCGGCAGCTTCACCGTCGAGGCCACGCTCGCCGACGACGGACCGCACGCGGTGCTGGTGTTCGCCAGCCCATTCCCCCGCGCTGGACTGCGCGACGTGCGCGTGGCGCTGTCGCCGACCCGCGACGGTTTCCGCATCGAGACCAAGGGCCAGTCAACGCTCGGCCCGTTCGACGGGCTGCTCGAACTGACGATGCCGGCCGGTGGACCGACGCGGATCGCGATTCAGCGGCTCGACGTGTGGCGCACCTCGGTGACCGGCGCGCTGACGCTCGGCGATGCCGGGGTTTCGGGCAACCTCGTGCTCGCCGGCGGCGGGCTCGACGGCACCGTCGCGCTCATGCCGCGCGGGGGCGGGCAGGGCTTCGACGTCAAGCTGACCGCGCACAACGCCAGTTTCGGCGGGTCGACGCCGTTCGCGATCAACCAGGCGGAGATCGACGCCAGCGGCACGATCGGCGGTGACAACTGGACCGTGCGCGGCAGCGCCAACGGCGCGGGCATCAGCTACGGCCGGCTGTTCATCGGCCGCTTCACGGGTACTGCCGAGGTCACCAACGGACGCGGCACGTTCGAAGTCGCGCTGTCGGGTCAGCGCGGCACGCGCTTCACGCTGCAGCTCGTCGGCGAGGCCGCGCCCGACCGCATCGCGGTGGCCGCACGCGGCGACTACGGCGGCCAGCCGATCGTCATGGCGCGCCGCGCGGTGCTGCTGGCGACTCCTGATGGCGGCTGGGCACTGCAGCGGACCCAGCTCGCTTTCGGCAGCGGCTTCGCCATTGCCGAGGGTCGCTTCGGGGGTACCGAGCCGATGCAGGGCCGGCTGAGCCTCGCGCACCTGCCGCTGTCGCTGCTCGACGTCGCCGGCGGCGAGCTCGGCCTCGGCGGCACCGTTTCGGGCATCGTCGACCTCGGCGCCGGGCCCAACGGCGTGCCGACCGGCGAGGCGCGGGTCATGGTCGACAACCTGACCCGCTCGGGCCTCGTGCTGTCCTCGCGGCCGATCGACCTCGCGCTCGTCGCGCGGCTCTCGCCGAGCGCGCTGCAGGCACGCGCGGTGCTGCGCAACGAAGGCGCGATCGACGGCCGGTTGCAGGCGAGCATTTCCAACCTGCCCGCAGCGGGCGCGCTGGCCGACCGGCTCTATGCCGGCAACCTGTTCGCGCAGTTGCGCTTCAAGGGCCCGGCCGAGGCGCTGTGGCGGCTGACCACGGTCGAGGTGATCGACGTCACCGGCCCGATAGAGATCGCCGCCGACGTGACCGGGACGCTCGGCAACCCGCAAGTGCGCGGCTCGATCGCCGGCGACGCGCTGCGCGTGCAGAGCGCGCTGACCGGCACCGACATCACCAACGTCCGCGCGCGCGGGCGCTTCTCGGGCTCGCGGCTGCAGCTCGCGAGCTTCGCCGGCACCGCCCCCAATGGCGGCCGGGTCAGCGGCAGCGGCTACGTCGACCTCTCGGGCATGACCGCCACGCGCGGACCGCAGATGGACCTCCGCCTGGCGCTGACCAATGCCGAGGTCATGGACCTCGCGACGATGGGCGCGACCGCGACCGGGCCGATGCGGATCGTCTCGAACGGCGTCGGCGGCACGATCGCCGGCCGGCTGCAGGTCTCGCGGGCGCGCTGGCGGCTCGGCGTCGCCGAGACCTCGCAGACGCTGCCGAACATCCCCACGCGCGAGATCAACCTTCCGCCCGACATCCGGCCCGCGACGGCGCCGGGGGCGCCGTGGCGCTACCTGATCAACGCCGTCGCTCCGTCGGGGATCGAGGTCGACGGCATGGGCCTCGACAGCGAGTGGAGCGCCAATGTCCAGCTGCGCGGCACGACCGACGCGCCACGCATCATCGGCGAGGCGCGGGTGATCCCGCGGCAGGGGTTCTACACTTTCGCCGGCGCACGTTTCGAGATCACCGAGGGCGCGATCTTCTTCACCGGCGAATCGCCGCCCGACCCGCGGCTCGACATCCGCGCCGAGACCGAGACCGAAGGCCTCGCGGTGGTGGTCACGGTGCGCGGCAACTCGAGCCGGCCCGAGATCGCCTTCACTTCGATCCCGGCGCTGCCCGAGGAAGAGCTGCTCGCGCGGCTGCTGTTCGGCGACGGGGTCGAGAACCTCTCGGCGACCGATGCGCTGCAGCTCGGCGCCGCGGTGGCGAGCCTGCGCGGCGGCGGCGGGATGGATCCGATCAACCGGTTGCGCACGGCGATCGGCCTCGACCGGCTGCGCATCGTCCCGGCCGACCCGGCGCTCCAGCGCGGCACCGCGATCGCGCTCGGCAAGAACTTCGGCCGCCGGTTCTACGGCGAGCTGATCACCGACGGGCAGGGCTACAGCGCGACCGAGGTCGAGTTCCGCGTCACGAGCTGGCTGTCGATCCTCGCCAGCGTCAACACCATCGGCCGTCAGAGCATCCGCGCGGAGTACCGGCGGGACTACTGATCTTTGTTTGCAGGATTGCAGGACGGTCGGACTGCGGGGCAAACAGCCGCATGCGCCTGTTCGCTCCCAAGCCGCCGATCGACCGCGACGAGTTCGACTGGCTGGTCGCCAGCTTCGCCTGGCTGCGCGCCGTGCTCGACGACCGCGCGGTGCGTCCCGCGTTCGTGCTGCCCGGTGACCCGGTGCTCGCGGCGGCGACGACTGGTCCCGAGCTGTTCGCCGCGGTGCGCGATCTCGCGGGCATGGCCGACTGGCCGTGTCGGCTCGAGCAGGTCGAGGCGTTCGACACCGGCGATCATCGCATCGTCCAGGAAGGCCGCAGCGCCTGCGGCACCTTCTCGATCGAAGGCGGCGAAGCGGTGATCCGCTACGATGCGGGCATGCTGCACGATCCGGACGCGCTAACCGCGACTTTCGCCCACGAGCTGTGCCACTACCTGCTGCTCGGCAGAGGCGATCCGCCCGGCGGACCTGACCTCCTCGAGCACGTGACCGACTGCGCGGCTGTGTATATCGGCTTCGGGGTGTTTCAGGCGAACGCTGCCCGGCATTTCGAGCAATGGCAGGACGGCACCTGGGCTGGCTGGCGGTCGTCGACGGCCGGCTATCTCTCGGAGCAGGCGCTGGTGACCGCGGTGGCGATGTTCGCCGCGTTGCACGGATACGATGCGAGAGGTGCGGAGCAGGCGCTCAAACCCTATCTGCGCGGTGACCTGCGCAAGGCTTGCAAGGCCCTCGCTCACAGACACCCCGACTTCGCGGCCGCACTCGAGGCCCTTGACCTCACGCAGTGGCGTTACGACTGACGCGTCGCTGCGGCGTTGCTCGCCGAGATCGCTATTGTTGCGCGGCCGCCGCCCCGCCGACATCCACCGCCAGCCCGTCCACCGGGATCGCCACGCCGTTGCTGGCGAGCAGCGGCGTGCCGGCAAAGCGCACAGTCGCGCCGTCCTCGCCGGTGGCGGTGAGCGTGTCGCCCTCGCTGGCGAAGGTCAGCGTGTGTCCGCCCATCGTGCGCATGGCGACCTTGCCGTCGTCAGCCAGATCGACCGCCTTGGCGATGTCCTGCGGGGTCAGGTAGCCGGGGACGATATGGTCGCGCAGGACCGCAATCATCGCCGGGCGCTGGTCGGCGGAACGCAGCGTCTCGCCGGCAGCGCCGAGCTTCTGGAACGCCTCGTCGCGCGGGGCGAGCAGGGTATAGGCGGCGACGCCATCGAACACTTGCGCGATCCCGGCGTCCTTGAGCGCGGCCGAGACGGTGGTCAGGTCGTCGTCCTGCGTCACCAGCGCGGCGAGCGTTTCCGAGCTGGGCTTCGCGGCCGCTTGCTCGTTGGCCTCGCTGCTGTTGCCCGAGCAGGACGCGAGCGCGAGCGCGGCCGCGGCGGCACCGAGCAGCGCCGGCCCGCGGCGGTTGGCAGTCCACGCAATCATTCGCACTCTCCCTTACGACGCGAGCAGCTCGATCGCCGCGGCAATCAGCCGGGTTTCGGGATCGACCTGGTAAACGTAGCCGTCGCTGTAGCGGTACAGCGCGTCCGGCGTGTCGTAGTATTGCGCGCGGTAGGGATACGGCACGTTGTAGACGTCGTAGCCGAGCGGCATCGGCTGCCCGACCGCGAAGTCGTCGCCGGTCAGCAACGCCGCGATCGAGGTGATCGCCGCGGTGTCGGGGTCGACGCGATAGATCACGTCATCGGCGTAGCGATAGGAATCGTAAGGCCCGAGGCCGTAGTAGTTCTCGTAGTAAACCGGCAGCGCGACCGGCTGGTAATAAGTCGGCCAGGGGTTGCCGACTGCGAGAGCGCCGCCGAGCAGTGGAATGAAGCCGCCCGCGCGCCCGTCCGGGCCGAGCCGCACGAGATAGCCGTCATCGTACCAGTAGCGGCCGTCGTCGATCCGCAGGCCCCAGAAATCGGGGCGGTCGTAGCCGCGGAACGGCATGCGCACATGGCCCGGCGGGACACACGGCGGGTGCTTCTTGGCCAGTCCCGGCGGGCACCCGGCGATCACTCCGCGCGAAGGAACCGCAGCGAAGTTGCTCACGCGGACGACATCGATGGCGCGCCCGCGATCCCCGACCGCCGCGCGGTGGCCGGGGCCGCGGTCGACGACCACGGCGCGATTGCCCGGCCCGTGAGCCCTGTCGACAGCCACGGCGCGATGGTCGACATCCCTGCCGGCGTGGCCGGCATTGCCGCGATCCTTGCTTCCGCCGCCATCATGC
>CBHWED010000097.1:0-11065 GCA_966112795.1 uncultured bacterium | reverse complement strand
ATCGCCGGGCGCGGCTTCGACACCGGGATCGGGGTGCTCGCCAACTCCCGGCTCGAGGTGCGCAATGCCGGTAACCGGCGCTTCACCGCGCTCGTCGGCGTCGACGACTCCGCGCGCGACAGGAGCCAGCCGGTGACCTTCGAAGTCTATGCCGACGGCCGGCTCGTCGCGCGCTCTCGCCCGATGCGCTTCGGCGAGGCGCCGGTCGCGCTCGAAGCCGATGTGGCGGGCACGAAACTGGTTGAGCTGGTTGCGAGGACACCGGACGTCGCCCGCTTCCCCGATCCGGTGACGTGGGCCGAGGCTGCGCTGCGACGCTAGCCCGGATGCGAAAGTCGCGCTGACTCCCCGAGCCGCTGCCTGAGCCAGGCGAGCCCCGCGTCGCCTTCTTGCGCCGCATGGAACTGCATCATCTCGTGCATCGCCGGGATGGCAAAGGGCGCTTCCGCGATCGCCAGGCCGAGCATCGGCGCCATGAGCCTGGCGAGGCGCTCGTGCATCAGCGCGATGCGCGGCGTGCCCGGCAGGAGCCACGGCGCCTGGATGAACGAGGGCGCGTAGACCTCTACCCGCCGCGCAAGTCCGAGGCGGCTCAGCTCGTTCTCGATATAGGTGTTGCGGCCGTCGATGCGGACCGCGACGTGGCCGGCGGCGGCAAAGGCGGCCCTCGTAAGCGGACGGGCGAACAAGGGATTGGCCTGGCAACCGACCACGACGTGGCGTTCCTCGAACAACAGCTCGGCGGGGTGTTCGGGCGCCAGGAATTCCCTGGGCGTGAGGACCAGCTCGAAGTCGCCCCTGCCCAGGCGCTGCGGCGTGACATCGGTCGGGAGCGCAATGTCGAGCCTCACATCCGGCGCTTCGCGGTGGAGCGCCCCGAGCAGCGGCGCCAGCGCGACCGTCGCGATGTAGTCCGAGGCGGCGATGCGGAACGTCCGCGACGAGGTCGACGGATCGAACCCGGTGGTCGGCTGGATCAGTCGGCGCAGCAGCCCGATCGCCGCGGTGACTTCGGGCGTGAGCGCCAGCGCGTGCGGCGTCGGGATCATGGTCTTGCCGTGCTGGAGCAGGATCGGGTCATCGAGCGCTTCGCGAAGCCGCTTGAGCGAGGCGCTCATGGCCGACTGAGTCACGTTCAGTCGCCGGGCAGCTCTGGTCACGTTGCGCTCGTGCAGCAGGGCCTCGAATGCGACGAGCAGGTTCAGGTCGAAATTGTCGAGCCGCATCGATCGATCCTGTTTGTCGATTTCGAGCAATTCTATGAGTTGGACCGATTGATCGCGCCGTGCAACTCCCTGCGCGGGAGGCCGTGATGCGCGATCTGGATATTCTCGTCGTCGGCGGCGGCATCGGTGGCCTGACCGCGGCGATCGCGTTGCGCCGCGAAGGCCACCGCGTGACGGTCATCGAACGCGATCCCGAGTGGTCGGTCTACGGCGTCGGCATCATCCAGCAGGGTAACGTGCTGCGCGCGATGCATCAGCTCGGCCTGCTCGACGACTACCTGGCCGCGGCGGTCGGGTTCGATTTCGTCGCCGTGCACGCGCCCGACGGGACGATGGTCGCCAAGGTGCCGTCGCATCGCCTGGTAGAGGGTTGTCCGGCGAACGTCGGCATCGGGCGCCAGGCCTTGCAGGAGGTCCTCGCGAGGCGAACCCTCGCGTCGGGCGCCGACGTGTTTCTCGGCGTGACTGTCGTCGAAATGACAGACCGCGACGACAGCGTGCGGGTCCGGTTTTCGGACGGCACGGAACGGGACTTCGACGTCGTCGTCGGCGCCGACGGGGTCCATTCGCAAATCCGCGGCATGCTGTTCCCGGGCGTGCCGGGCGCCACGTTCACCGGCCAGTCCGTGTGGCGCTACAACCTGCCGCGCCCGGCCGATCTCGACTCGCTGCACGTCTACAACGGCCCGATCGGCGCGGGGCTGGTGCCGATCGGCGACGACCTGATGTATCTCTACCTGACCACGCCTGAGCCGGGCAACCCGCGCTTCGAGCGCGCCGGTCTTGCCGCGACCATGCGCAGCAAGGTGCCGGCACCGCTCGGCGATCTGGCCTCACAGATCGATGACGACGCGGCGGTGGTCTATCGCCCGCTCGAGACGGTCCTCGTCGAGGGCCCGTGGCACAAGGGGCGCGTGGTCCTGCTCGGCGATGCCGTTCACGCCAGCACGCCGCATCTGGGACAGGGCGCGGGAATGGCGATCGAGGATTCGATCGTCCTCGCCGAAGAGCTGGCGCGCCACGACACGCCCGAAGCCGCATTCGCCGCCTATCGCGAGCGCCGCTTCGAACGCTGCCGGTACATCGTCGAGAACTCGCTGGCGATCTGCCTCGGCCAGCTCGGCAAAGGCCCGCCGGTCGACAACGCGCGCGCCACGGCCGAGATGTTCCAGGTCGTCGCCGAGGCTATCTGAAGAAGGACGCCTGGCCGTGACCTATTTGCGCAACGCCTGGTACATGGCTGCCTGGAGCGGCGAGGTCGGCGAAGCCTTGTTCCGGCGCCGGCTGCTCGACGATCCGGTGCTGCTGTTCCGCAAGCGCGATGGAACGGCCGCGGCGATGGTCGACCGGTGTCCGCACCGCTTCGCACCGCTGTCGCTCGGCACCCGCGACGGCGACCAGGTGACCTGCGCCTATCACGGACTGACCTTCGACGCCGACGGCGCCTGCGTCCGCAATCCGTTCTCGGACACGCTGCCCAAGGGCGCGCGCGTGCGCACGTTCCCGGTCGTCGAGCGCGACGGCATCGTGTGGTTCTGGCCCGGCGATCCCGATCGGGCGGACCCGGCCGCCGTCGCCGACTTCTCGATGCTTGACGTCGCCGGACACGGCGCGCCGATCTCGGGCTATCTGGCGATGGACGCGAACTACGAGTTCGGCACCGACAACCTCATGGACCTCAGTCACATCGAGTTCGTCCACAAGGGCAGCTTCGCCGGCAACGGGGTCATCTTCGCCGGCGAGCACGCGGTGGCAGAGCAGGGCACCACGCTGCGCTCCGACTGGTGGATGCCGGACATTCCCGCCCCGGGGCACACGCGCGGCGCGTACGATCCGGCGATGCGCTGCGATCACTGGCTCGACATGCGCTGGGATCCGCCGGCCTCGATGTACCTGCAGATCGGCGCCTGCCCGCACGGGGGCGAGCGGGAGAGCGGGGTGATCGCGCACCAAGCGCATATCCTCACCCCCGAGACCGCGACCACCACGCACTATTTCTGGGCCACGTCGCGGACCATGCCGCCCTCGGAACCCGGCGACGCGATGCTGCGCGGCCTGATGGAGCAGGCGTTCGTCGAGGAGGACAAGCCGATCATCAAGGCCGCGTTCGACAACCTCGACGGCGCGGATTTCTGGGCGATGAAGCCCGTGTTCCTCGGGATCGACAGCGGCGGCACGCGCGCCCGGCGGATGCTTCAGGGACTTATCGCGAAGGAGCAGCAGGCATGAGCCGCGTCACCGAGATTCGCTACGTCGGCTACGGGGTCGAACATTTCGACGCCGAGCGAGCGTTCTACTCCGAGGACTGGGGGCTGGTCGAGGTCGCCGCCGACAACGGGATCGCCTGGTTCAAGACCCACGGCCACGACGAGCATCACGTCGTGCGCCTGCGGCAGGCCGAGGTGAACCATGTCGATGTGATCGCGTTCGCTGCCGACACTCGTGCCGATGTCGATGCGTTGCACGCCAAGGTCGTCGCAGCCGGCTGCATGGTCGTCCACGAGCCGCGCCTGCTCGACGCGCCGGGGGGCGGCTACGGCTTTCGCTTCTTCTCTCCCGATGGCCTGCCGTTCGAGATCTCGGCCGAGGTCGAGCCGCTGGTCAAGCGCGCGATGGAGCGCTGGGAAGGCATGCCGGTCAGGATCAGCCATGTCGTGCTGCACTCCCCCGACCACCACGCCGCGGTGCGCTTCTTCACCGAGGTGCTCGGCTTCCGCGTGTCCGACTGGCTCGGCGACTTCATGTGCTTCCTGCGCTGCAACTCGGCGCACCACCGCGTGGCGCTCCTGCCCGGCCCGCCGTGCCTCAACCACGTCGCCTACGACATGCTCGGGGTCGACGACATGATGTGCGGCGCGAGCCGGCTCAAGCAGCGCGGGACCGAGCTGCGCTGGGGACCCGGACGGCACAAGGCCGGCAACAACGCCTTCAGCTATTTCACGACGCCCAACGGCTTCGCGGTCGAATACACCGCCGACCTCGAGGAAGTGGACTTCGAGACGCACCAGCCGACGGTCCACGCCCCGGGCCCACGGGTCATGGATCAGTGGGGCATCGGTGTGGGCGGGCCGCAGACGATGCCGCACCCGGCGCCCGACCCCTGCCTGTTCCAGCCGGCCGAGGTGTAAGCCGCGATGGCGCTGTTCGAGTATTTCCCGAACTACATCTGGAACCTCTCGGTCGCCATGGCGCTCGAGAGCGGCGGCAAGATCGGCGAGATCGTCGACATGTGCCGGCCTTTGCTCGACGCCGCGGCGAGCGGGGCCGACGCGGGCACCTCGCAGTTCATGGCGCAGTGGGTCGCCAGGGCCGACACCTTGATCGAGCTGGCGGCCGAGGATGAAGCCGGCGGCCGCGGCTTCTCCGCCTCCGACAAGCTCGAGCGGGCGGCGCTGTACCTGCTGGTGGCGGAGCGCATGCAGCAGCAGGGATCGGCGGGCCGCGAGCAGACTTACGCCCGCGCCCGCGCCGCCTTCGACCGCTCGACCGGGCTCGGCAGGCTGAACCGGGAGCGGGTGGACATTCCCCTGGCGCAGGGCACGATGCCCGCGCTGTGGAGCCGGGCGCCGGCGGGGGGTCGGCGCCCGGCAGTCGTCTATTGCAACGGGCTCGACAGCTCGAAGGAGCTGCTGTGGTGGTCGGGCCTGCCGCAGGCGCTGGCGCGGCGCGGGATCTCGACGCTGTGCGTCGATCAGCCGGGCAGCGGCGAAGCGTTGCGCCTGCAGGGCTTGCCGGTCGATCCGCACAGCGAGAACTGGGCGAGCCGCGCGGTCGACTGGCTAGAGCAGCAGGACGATGTCGATCCCGCGCGGATCGGCATGACCGGCATCTCGCTGGGCGGGCATTTCGCGCCGCGCGCGGTGGCCTACGAACCGCGCTTCGCCAGCGGCGCCGTGTGGGGTGCGAACCACGACTGGGCCGAAGTGCAGCAGGCGCGCATCCGGCGCGAGGGCGAGAACCCGGTGCCGCATTACTGGGCGCACGTGTTCTGGGCGTTCGGCGCGCGCGACATGGACGAGTTCCTCGCCCGCTCCGCCGCGATGACGCTCGAGGGCCACCTCGATCGTATCCGCGTGCCGTTCCTCGTCACCCACGGCGCCAAGGACCGGCAGATCGCCGTCGGCTACGCCCAGCAGAGCTATGACCAGCTCATCCATTCGCCGCGCCGCGAGCTCAAGATCTTCACTGAGCGCGAAGGCGGGGTCGAGCATGTCGGGGCCGACAACATGAGCTTCGGGCGCGACTACATCGCCGACTGGTTCGCCGAAACACTGGGAGGACATACCGCATGAGCGAGCAGATCCGGCGCGTCGTCACCGGGCACGATGCCCGGGGACGGGCGGTGATCCAGGAGGACTGCCCGGTGCCGCGCGTCCAGCGCATCGGCGGGGAACACGGCCCGCTGTTCTTCGAGGTGTGGAACACGCGGGAGACGCCGACGCGGATCGACCGGGCCTCCGGCGAGCCGGCCGAGGACGGCATCAGCCTGGCGCCGCCGAAGAACGGAACCCGCATCCGCGTGCTCGACATCCCGCCGGACGATGCGAGCCTCGAAGCGCTGTCGCCCGAGCAGGCCAAGGCGCACTTCGCCGAGGTGGCGGCCGCCGACGCATCGTCGCACAGCGGGGGCGGCTCGCGGCACGCCTTCATGCATCGCACCGAAACCGTCGATTACGGGATCATGCTCGAGGGCGAGCTGACGCTGATCATGGACATCGGCGAGACCGTGGTGCGCGCCGGAGACATCGTCATCCAGCGCGGCACCAACCACGGCTGGGCCAACCGCTCGGGCAGGAACTGCCGCATCGCCTTCATCCTGATCGACGGCGTCTATGCGGACGACTTGACGTCATGAGGCTCGCGACACGCGACAACGGTACCCCGGATGGCGAGCTGGTCGTCGTCTCGATCGATGGCCGTCGGTGCGCTCCTGCGGGCTCGCGCTGGCCCAACCTCCTGGCGGCGATCGAGGCATGGGATGAAGCCGAGGTCGACTTGCGAGGCGCCGACGCGGAGGGCGGCGAGCCGCTCGACACGGCGAAACTGCGCGCGCCGATGCCCCGTTCCTGGCAATGGCTCGACGGCTCGGCCTTCCAGACCCACGCCGACCTGATGCAGGTCGCCTTCGGAACCGACCCCATCGCGCACGACAAGCCGCTGATGTATCAGGGCATGTCCGATCGCTTCCTCGGCCCCGGCGAGCCCGTTCCGTTCCCGGACGAGACGCAGGGCATCGATTTCGAAGGCGAGTTTGCAGTCATCGTCGATCGCGTGCCGATGGGCACCGGCGCGGCCGAGGCGCTGCATCACATCAAGCTCGTGGTGCAAGTCAACGACTGGTCGCTGCGTGCGCTGGCCGTGCCCGAGATGAAGACCGGCTTCGGCTGGGTCCAGGCGAAACCGGCTTGCTCGATGGCGCCGTTCGCGGTCACGCCCGACGCGCTCGGCGAGGCCTGGCGCGACGGCCGGGTCTGCCTCGACCTCGCCATCGCGTGGAACGGGCGGTGGTTCGGCAACGCCAACGGCCGCGAGATGGCTCACGGTTTCCACGAGCTCGTCGCCCACGCGGCGGCGACACGCGAGCTGGTGGCCGGCACGGTCATCGGGTCGGGCACAGTGGCCAACGCGAACCACGCCGAGGTCGGCTCGAGCTGCATCTCCGAGCGGCGAGCGATCGAGATCATCGCCCACGGCAGGCCCGTGACCGGTTTCATGCGCTTCGGCGACAGCTGCCGCATGGAAGCGCTGACCGCCGACGGGCGCGGGGTTTTCGGAGCAATCGAGCAGCAGGTCGTCGATGCCCGCACTACGACGTGATCAAAGGAGAGAACCGATGCGCAAGAGACTGACTGGAATGTTGCTGGCCTCGCTCGCCGGAGCGGCGCTGCCGATGCTGCCGTCGCCGGTGTTCGCCCAGGCCGCACCGGCGGCGCACTACTCGGTCGAGACGACCCTCGTCGGCAAGCTGATCGACGATCCCGCGGCCGCGGCGATCCTGCAAAAGCTCATTCCGACGGTCTGGGCCAACGAGCTGTTCCAGACATCGGGCCGCGAGCTCACGCTCAAGGCCATCCAGCAGTACGAGCCGGACGTGTTGAGCGATGCAAACCTCGCCAAGATCCAGGCGGAATTCGACAAGATTCCGGCGAAGGGCTGACGCCCGATCGTCGGTCAGGCGTGCCCGGCTATCGGCGCGACGTGGTCCTCCCGCTCGCGCCAGGCGCGGGTGAGCGAGATGGCGGCGAGCGCTAGCACGGCAAGGATCGCCGGGATCGCGAACAGCGACATCACCGACGTGCCCGGCACTCCCGCCGCCAGCGCCAGCCCGATCAGGATCGGCGCGATCACCGTGCCCAGGCGGCCGACGCTCTTGGCCCAGCCGATGCCGGTCGCGCGCAGCGGATCGGGGTAGAAGCCCGCCAGCACCACATTGATGCCGCCATAGGCGCCGAGGCTGAAGAACCCGGCCGCGGCGAGCAGGACCGTCAATGTCCCGCGCGAAGCGGGGGTCATGGCCTGCCCGGCCGCCAGAAGCGTGGCCGCTGCCGCACCGAGGAAGCCGATCAGCACCGGCATCGCCCCGAACCGGTCGATGAGAAGGCCGACGCCCAGCGCGGCGATGGCTCCGCCGAAACCGAAGATCGTGATCGACAGCGCGGCGAAGGATTCGTCGAACCCGGCCTCGACCAGCATGATCGGCAGCCACGAGTTGAGGCAGTAGCTGATCGTCAGCATGAGCACGAACAGCAGCCACAGCATCAGCGTGCCGAACAGGTAGGTCGGGCGAAGGATCTGCACCGCGGCGGGCGCGCCGACGGAAGGCGCGACGGCTTCGGCCGCTGGCGGCGGATCACGCAGCCAGAACCAAGCGCCGGCGGCTGCGACCAGCGAGACCAGCCCGACCGCGACCATCGCCGCCCGCCACCCGCCGAAGCCGGCGAACCCTGCCGCCACCGCCCCTGCGATCGCCGCCCCGAGGCCGTAGCCGGTGAACAGGACGAGGATGGACACGCCGCGGCGCGCCGGATGCGCCTGCCCGGCGACGATCGCGAGGCAGCTCGGCAGGCATCCGCCGAGGAAGATGCCGGTGACCAGGCGAAAGACGAACAGACTGGTGCCGCTATTCGCGAGCGCGCTCGCGCCTTGCCCGAGCGCGAACCCGAGCACCGCCAGCGTGACCGTGGACCGATGCCCGAGTCGGCCGGCGATCGCCGGGAACAGCACCAGGCCGATGCACTGGCCGATCAGGTTGGACGAGAAGATCGGGCCGAGTTCCGCCTTGCCGAGATCGAGCGAGCGGGCGATGTCGGGCGCCAGCGGGCCGAGGATGGTGTGGATCAGGCCGTCGAGCAGGTAGATCGCCGTGCAGATCGCGATCGTGCCCCTGGCGAGCGAGGGCGGCGGGCTCATATGCCAAACCGCGATCGAGCCTGGTCGACCGAGGCCGGCTCGAGCCCGTAGATCGCCGCGATGTCGGCAGCGGCCCGTACCATCTCGGCATTGTCGCGCGCCACGGTGCCATCAGGCAGGTGGATGCCGTCCTCGAACCCGACGCGGACGAGGTCGCATCCCATCGCCAGGCCCAGCGTGACGATGCGGAACATGTCGCGGCCGGTCGCGGTGACGCCCCAGATCGCCCGCGGGAACATGCGCAGCCCCTCGTCGATGTTGAAGATCACGTTGCGCGCGACCGGCGGCGTGGCGCCGAAGCCGCCGCCGTGGAGCAGCCAGACGTTGTCCCGCTCCTTGTCGAACAGTCCCTCGTCGGCATAGCGCATCAGCCGGTGCAGCGAGCTCGCCTCGACGATCTCGTATTCGAGCGCCGAGCCCTTGGCATAGACCGCCTCGATGGTTCGCCTGAGCAGTTGCGGCGAGTTCACGTAGGGCGTTTCCTCTGGGTAGCCGCCCTCGGGATTATGGAAATCGGCCGAACCGCCGGCGATGCCGAAGAGGTCCTGCTGCGGCTCGATCTCGAGCAGGCCGAGGCGCTCGCTGTCACTCGGCCAGATGAACTGGCCGGTCGCCGGATCGCGGCGCACGCCGATGCCGTTGGTCGTCTGGATCAGGATCGGGCTGCGCGCGCGGATCTGGCGGATGATCTCGGCGTAGATCGCCGGGTCGCCGCTGTTCTTGCCGTCGGGACCGCGGGCATGGACGTGGACCATGGCGGCGCCCGCTTCCCAGCACCGCGCCGCGGCCTCGCCGATCTCGGCGGGCTGCTTCGGGATGACTGCGCCTTCGCGATCCTGCTGCATCCCGCCATTGAGGGCGACGCTGATGATGACCTTGTTTCCCTGCAGCATGCCGCGCCCTTCCTCTCGCTTTCCGGCAGGCTGAAGCGAAGCGAGCGCGGGGTCTGTCCTATCGCCACAGGACAAGGCACATTGCCGCCGGTGCCGCGGAGGGAGGAGCGAAGATGGCCGAGATCTGGCGGATCACCGACTGGCGTTTGCCGGCAACCGTGGGACCTGCTTACGAGCACCTGCTCGGAGCCATCGGCAGCGCGGAGTTTGGCGCGGCCGTGCGGCATTGCGTTGAGCTGCTCACGTCGGGCGCGCGCCGGCTCTACCTGTTCGAGGCCGCCGGAGGCGGCGACGATGCGTTGCGCTACCACCATTGCGAGCCGCACATCGCCAGCCTGCTGCCGGCCTACAGCCTCACCTACAAGCAGCTCGACCCGATCGGAGATCTCTACCCCGCAGCGCCGCGGCGCGGTGACATGGCCGTCCAGCGGGTTCGCCCGGCCGATATCGGCTCGGCGGAGTTTCGGCGACGGTTCTTCGACGAGCCGGGCATCGTCGAGCGGATCTCGCTGGTCGAGCGCGGCGCGACCGGCTGGCGCGGGCTCAACGTCGCCCGGCATCGCAGCGAGGGCTCGTTCTCCGAACGCGAGCTCGATGCGCTCGCCGGGCTGGCGCGGCTGGCTTTGCCCATGCTGCCCTTTGCCGCGCCTCGCGACGGCGTCGCGGTGACGCTCACGACCTCGCAGCTCGAGGAGCGCTTTGCCCGACGCTGGCCTGCCCTGACCTTGCGCGAGCGCCAGGTCTGCGCCCGCGCCGCGATCGGCCTGAGCGTGGAGGCCACCGCCATCGAGCTCGGCATCGCGAAGACCTCGGTGGTCACCTTCCGCCAGCGTGCCTACCGCCGCCTGGGAGTGACCAGTCCGTTCGAGCTATGCGGCCTGGTTGCGCATTGAGGGTCGCCCGCTTTACCCGGCCTTGTAGAAGCGGATCCTGACGGCCGGGCCGTTTCCGGGCGGCGCGGCATCCAGCGTGCCGAGGAAGGCGCTGCGGTTGAGCCACTCGTACTTGCCCTTCGGTGCCTCGAACCTTGGCTGGGTCACTGCCGGGCCGGTCCGGCCGGGCTCGGGCGGGCACAGTGCGCCGACGTTGACGACATTGATCACGACCCCGTCGTCGGTCCGGATCATGTAGTCTGCCTCGATCTCGGTGCAGCCGTCCGACCGGGTAAGCTGCCAGTCCCAGCCGCCGGCGATGATCGTTCCCTCGATGCCGGGGCCGGAGAAGGTGCCGCCGGTGATCGGAATGATGTTGCGCCGGCCGAGCGGCGTTTCGCCGGCCGGGATCGCCTGGCCGAGCGTCACGATCTCCTCGAACGCGAACTCGAGGCGGGGCGGCCGCGGTCCGTCCTGCGATGCTGCCGGAGCCGACACCACGGCCGCGGCCAGGCCGAGAGCCGTCGTTCTTAGCATTGCCATTCCACTCATGACGCCTCCTCTGTTCACCCCTAGACCGGCAATCCGACGTAGTTCTCGGCGATGCTGGTCTGCGCGGCGGTGCTGCTGGCGATGTAGTCGAGCTCGGCCACCTGCATGGCGC
>CBHWED010000096.1:0-11135 GCA_966112795.1 uncultured bacterium | reverse complement strand
AGTTCGAGCCCGCGCTCGACAAGGACGGCAAGCCGATCGCCAGCTACTGGGTCACCGGGATCCAGTTCCAGACCGGGCGCCCGCGTTAGGGCGCCGCACACCAGGACCTGAGGGACAATCGTGAAATTCGCACACCTGCTGACGCTTGCCGCCGCGCTGTCGCCCGCGCTCTCCTTGCCGGCGCGTGCCGCGGACGAGGAGGGCCTCGCACCCAGCTCGCCGTGGGCGCTCCATTACGATCCCGACAGTTGCGTGATGGGTCGGTGGTTCGGCACCGGCGACGAGCGCGCCTACGTCGAGTTTCGGCGCTTCCAGCCCGGCAGGGAGCTCCAGGTGGTGGTCGCGAGCAACGAGATGGAAGCGCGCGCGACCGTCGAGCCGTTCCGCTACCGCTTTCGCGACGAGGACAAGTGGGAGTCGAGCGGAGATCGCCTGACGATGAAGCTGGCCGACGGGTTCAGCGGGGTGCTGTTCAGCGCGAGTTTCGTCGAGCTGCCGGACTACGACGATATCGACGGCACGCTCGAGAAGGCGCTGTACCTCCACTCGCTCGACCTGAACGCGATCGAGAAGGAGCAAGTGGCAACGATCCGTTCGATCACGCTGCGTGGCGCCTTCCCGCGCGAGCTGAGGCTGCGCCTCGGCCCGATCACCAAGGCGGTCGAGGCCTTGCAGACCTGCACCCAGGACCTGACGACTCATTGGGGCATCGACGTCGAGGCGCACAAGACGCTCTCGCGCCCGGCGATTCCGGTCAACTTGCGCGAAGTGCCGCGGATGATGGACTATCCGCCGGCGATGTTGCGGCTGAGCATGCCGGGGCTGGTCAACGTCCGGCTGGCGATCGACGAGACCGGACGGATCACCGCCTGCCATATCCAGATGCCGCTCAGCGATCCCGCGTTCGAGGAAAGCAGCTGCGCCGATATCCAGCACGCGCTCGATTTCGATCCGGCGCTCGACAAGGACGGCAAGCCGATCGCGAGCTACTGGATCACCTCGGTCCACTTCAGCCTCGGGTACTAGCCAAAGTCGGGAGGGGGCGTGGCACCACGCCCCCTCTCCCTTGAGGGCAAAGGCTTCAGGCCACCGTCGCCTTGACGATCTTGCCCGGGTTGCGCGGCGGCTCGCCCTTGGGGAGCGCGTCGACGTGCTCCATGCCGCTCTCGACCTGGCCCCACACGGTGTACTGGCGGTCGAGGAAGCGCGCGTCGTCGAAGCAGATGAAGAACTGGCTGTTGGCGCTGTCGGGGAACTGGCTGCGCGCCATCGAGCAGGTCCCGCGCACGTGCGGCGCGGCGTTGAACTCGGCCTTGAGGTCGGGCTTGTCGGAGCCGCCCATGCCGGTCCCGGTGGGGTCGCCGCCCTGGGCCATGAAGCCGTCGATCACGCGGTGGAACACCACGCCGTCGTAGAAGCCGTCCTTGGCTAGCTCGGTGATCCGCGCCACGTGGCCGGGCGCAAGGTCGGGCCGCAGCTTGATGACCACATCGCGAGGCTCGCCGTCGCCGGTATCGAGCGTGAAGGTGAGGGTGTCTTCGGCCATGGTTCGTCTCCTGGAATCTGTGCCGGGCATATAGGGCCCCCAGAAGCGTTGTCAGCTTGCTTTTGCGCCGCACGCGCATAGACCGCGCGCATGGTCGAGCAGGACTTCACCGAGCAGGAACAGGACGTTCTCCGCGAGGAGGGCGACGAGCTCGACGAGGACAACCTGCTCAAGCCGCAATTCGTCGACTCGGTCTCGACCGCGCTCGCCGAAGGCGACGAGGCGCGCGCCTACGAGCTCGTCGAGCCGCTCCACCCGGCCGACATCGCCGACTTGTTCGAGCTGCTCGAGCGCGAGCAGCGCCCCAAGCTCGCCGAGGCGATCACCGACCTGATGACCCACGAGGTCGTCGCCGAGCTCAACGACCACGTCCGCGAGGACATGATGGAGGCGCTGCCGGCCGCGACGGTGGCCGAGATCGCCGAGCAGCTCGACACCGACGACGCGGTCCAGCTGATCGAGGACCTCGATGCCGAGGACCAGGCGGCGGTGCTCGCCGAGATGGAGCCCGAGGACCGCGCGGCGATCGAATCCGCGCTGTCCTATCCCGAGGAGACCGCCGGGCGCCTGATGCAGCGCGAGCTGGTCGCGGTGCCCGAGCACCTGACCGTTGGCGACCTGATCGACTACTTGCGCGAACGCGACGAGCTGACGACCGAGTTCTGGGAGGTGTTCATCGTCGACCCGATGATGAAGCCGGTCGGCACCTGCCAGCTCTCGTGGATCCTGCGCACCCCGCGGCACATCGCGCTGTCCGACGTGATGAAGCGCGACCAGACGCTGATCCCGGTCTTGATGGACCAGGAAGAGGTCGCGCTGCGCTTCCAGAAATACGCGCTGATCAGCGCCGCGGTGGTCGACGAGAGCGGCCGGCTGGTCGGCCAGATCACCGTCGACGACGTGGTCCACATCATCCAGGAGGAAGCGGGCGAGGACGTCATGCTGCTCTCCGGCGCGGGCGACGGCGACATCAACGAGCCGATCCGCGAATCCTACTCGGCGCGGGTCCGCTGGCTCATGGCCAACCTGTTCACCGCCTCGCTCAGCGCGACGATCATCTGGTCGTTCGGCGGGGCGATCGAGAAGCTCGTCGCGCTCGCCGCGCTCTCGCCGGTGGTCGCGAGCATCGGCGGCAACGCCGGCACGCAGACCATGGCGGTGACCGTGCGCGCGATCGCCACCAACCAGCTGACCCGCTCGAACACCCGCCGCATCCTCTGGCGCGAGATCCGCGTCGCGCTGCTCAACGGGGCAACGATCGCGCTCCTGCTCGGGCTCGCGACCGCGCTGATCTTCACGATCTGGCTCGGCGCGCCGCTGGCGATCAAGCTCGGCGGAGTGATCGCCGCGGCGATGATCATCAACATCGCCACCGCCGGGCTCGCCGGGGTCGCGATCCCGGTCACCCTCGACCGCCTCGACCAGGACCCCGCGGTCGCCTCGAGCGTGTTCGTGACCATGGTGACCGACTCGATGGGCTTCCTCGCCTTCCTCGGCCTTGCGGTGGCAACGGGACTGGTCCGCTAGCCTCCGCCCTCATCCCCGCGAAAGCGGGGACCACGCTTGCTCCCACCGCTGCGGCTCCTATCTTGCTGATATGCCGCTCAGCATGACCAAGATCGCCTACCGTTCCGGCAATATCGACAACCTCCGCCGCTGGGTCGAATCCGGCCCCGAAGCGCTGATGACCACGCGCTACCTGCCCAAGCGGCACGAGGAGATGATCGGCGGCTCGCTCTACTGGATCATCGAGCACGCGATCGTCGCCCGATGCGAGATCCTCGGCTTCGAGCAGCGCGAGGACCGCCGCTGGACGATCCGCCTCGCGCCCAAGCTGATCCTGGTCCACCCGCGCGCCAAGCGCGCGCACCAGGGCTGGCGCTATCTCGAGGAAGCCGACGCGCCGGCCGACCTCGAGCCGGGCGCGCTCGCGGGCGACGTGCTGCCGGGCGCGCTGGTCAAGGACCTGGCCAGGCTCGGGCTGGTCTAGTTATCCGGCCTGTTGCCCGGCGATGACACGGGCCGTGCCGGCAAGACAATCTTAACCCATGTTTGCGAGGTCTGTGTCAACTATGTTGGCGGCAGGCAAGTAGCGCTGCCGTATTTAGAATCGCGCCATTTTACTTAACGATCTCGACAACAGATATTTTAAACTCTTCAATCGACTCGAATTTGCAACAATCAGGTGCTGAGGCATCTCTGTCTACTGAGCGGCCTGCCGGTATTCGGCAGCCGCGAGCCGATGCGAGGACTGTGTGATAGAGATCGATTCGAAGGCGCTGCTCGAAGCCGTCGAGGCCACCGAGCACCGGGTCCGGCCCAGGCGCCGCCCGCGCCGACGCGCCCCGCTCTTCCGCGCGCTGCGCCGCTCGCTGCAATCGATCGCCGGCCGGCTCGGTTTCGCCTCGATCGCGCTCACGGTCATGCTCGTGCTGCTCGGCCTGATCCTCAGCCTCGCGTTCTTCGAGCTGACCTCGCGCAACGAGCAGGGCCGCGTGCTCGGCGCCGGCTCGGTCGCCGCGGCGGAGCTGACCGCGAGCATCGCCGACACCCGCTACTACGCCTCGCGCTACGCCGACACCGGCGACGCCCGCGAGGTCGAACGGGCCCGCGGGACGCTCGATCTGGCCAAGCAGCGCCTCGCTGCAACCCGCGCGCTGGCCGCCGACACCGACGCGACCGCCACCGAATCGATCCGCTGGCTGCAAGTCCAGGTCGACGGGTTCGAAAGCGAGCTCCAGGCGCTCGAAGGCTCGATTGCCGCGCACGGCCCCTCGCGCGGCGGCGATGCGCTCGCGCGCGCGCTCGACATCAGCGGCGAACAGCTCGCCATCAACGCGCGCAAGGTCGAGCGCGGGCTTGCGGCCGTTTCGGCAGCGAACTCGGAAGCGCTGACCCGCTTCAACATGATCGTCTCGGTCTTCGTCACCTGCCTGATCGTGCTCGCGACGCTGATCGCGGTAGCGGGCGCGCGCTTCCTCGCGCGCGACATCTCGGGCTCGCTCGGCAAGATCACCGTGGCCATGACCGGCCTCGCCCGCGGGCACCGCGCGATCGCCATCCCGGGCGCCGACCGCGGCGACGAGATCGGCGAGATGGCCCGTGCGCTCGCGGTGTTCCGCGAAAGCGCCGAGGAGCTCGCTACGCTGCAGGAACAGGCCGCCCAGGCGGCGCAGCTCGAGCTGCAGCGCCAGGAGGAAGCCCGGCAGGCACAGGCCCGGCTGATGCAGGAGCTCGCCGCCAAGTTCGAGCACACCGTCGGCGAGGTCGTCGGCAGCGTCGCCGCCGCCTCGAGCCAGCTGCAGGACACCGCCACCGCGATGGCCGCAGCCGCCGGGCAAGCTTCGAGCAGCGCGAGCGACGTGGTCCACTCGATGGACCACACCTCGGCCGGGGTCACCGCCGCGGCGGCCGCGAGCGACCAGTTCGCGATGTCGGTCGGCGAGATCAGCCGGCAGGCGACGAGCTCGGCCGACCTCGCCCGCGACGCGCGCATCGCGACCGAGGAAGCCGACGGGACCATGGTCGAGCTCAGCCGGGCGACCGAGCAGGTCGGCGCGATCGTCCAGCTGATCGGCTCGATCGCCGAGCGCACCAACCTGCTTGCGCTGAATGCCTCGATCGAGGCCGCGCGCGGCGGCGAGGCCGGGCGCGGGTTCGCGGTGGTCGCGGCCGAGGTCAAGGAGCTCGCCCGGCGCACGCGGCGCGCGACCGACGAGGTCTCGAGCCACATCGCCGGGATCGAGCAGACCACGCGCGCGAGCGTCGCCGCGCTGCGCAAGATCGAGCGGCAGATCCGCCAGGTCGAGAGCAACGCCAGCGACATCGCCCAGGCGGTCGACGAGCAGACCCTCGCCAGCCAGGACCTCGCGCGCAGCCTCGACCACGCCGCGGGCGGGACCGAGTCAGTCCGCGCCAACGCCGGCCAGGTCCGGGCGATGGCGCTGACCACCGGCTCGGCCGCCTCGCAAGTGCTCGCCGCGGCGACCGGGCTGCAGGACCAGGCGACCGCGCTGAGCTTTCAGGTCGAGGATTTTCTCGGCTACGTGCGGACGGTCTGATCGCACGGGTCGGGTTCGGCGCGCCCCACCACATTGCCGGCCATAACGGGTTGGCGCACAACGCAAATCCGCGCATAGCCGGCCGATGACGAGCGGACAGCTCATTACTCTCGCCGTGCTCGCCGCGGTCATCGCAGCGCTGGTGTGGGACAAAGTGCGGTCGGACGTCGTCGCGCTCACCGGCGCGGCCGTCCTGCTGATGGCGGGTGTGGTCCGGCCGGTCGACGTCGAAGGCGCATTCGCGAGCCCGGCGATCATCGCCTTGGCCTCGCTGTTCGTGATTGCCTACGCCATGGAGCTCTCGGGCCTGCTCGACGCCGCGATCCGCAGCCTGACGAAGCTGTGCTCGCTGATCGGCGCCGCCGGGATCTGGGTGATGATCTTCCTGTCCGGCGCGGTATCGGCGTTTCTCAACAACACCCCGGTGGTCGTGCTGACCGCACCGGTCGTGCGCGACGTCGCGAAATCGCTGAGCCTCTCGCCGAAGCGGTTTCTGATCCCGCTGTCCTACGCCGTGGTGCTCGGCGGCTGCTGCACGCTGATCGGCACCTCGACCAACCTCCTGGTCAGCGACATGGCCGTCGTCGCCGGGCAGCCGCGGTTCGGGATATTCGAGGCCACACCGGTCGGGCTGGCGGTGGCGATCGCTGGGGGCATTTACCTCGTGCTGTTCTCGGGCCGCCGCAACTCGCCGCTCGGCGAGCCGGGCGACGCAGAGCCCGAGGAAAGCACGCCGATCCGCCGCGAGCCGGGCCTCGCCGGCGGGCAGATGGGTTCCTCGTTCGCGTTCGCCGAGCCGCGCCCGCTGCGCCCGCTCAAGGCGCTGGCCTCGCTCTCCGTGTTCGTCGGGGCCGTGGCGCTGGCCGCGCTCAATGTCGCGCCGATCGCGGCCTGCGCCTTTGCCGGCGCGGTCGCGCTGATCCTGATGCGCGTGATCACCGCGGACGAAGCCTACAGCGGGCTGCGCGCCGACGTGCTGATGCTCATCGCCGGCATGGTCGTGCTCGGCACCGCGCTCGAGAAGACCGGCCTCGCCGCCGCCGGTACCGCGGCGCTGATCTCCTGGCTCGAAGGGGTCAGCCCGCTGTGGGCGCTGATCGTGATCTACGGCGCGACGCTGTTCGCCACCGAGCTGCTCTCGAACGCGACCGTCGCAGTGCTGTTCACCCCGGTCGCGGTCTCGCTGGCCGAGGCCCTCGGGGTGAACCCGCGCCCGTTCCTGGTCGCGGTGATGATTGCCGGCAGCGCGGCCTTCGCGACGCCGTTCGGCTACCAGACCAACGTGCTCGTCTACCAGATGGGCGGCTACAACTACCTCGACTTCGTCAAGATCGGGCTGCCGCTCAACTTCCTCACGTGGGCCGTGGGCATCGTGGCGATCCTGGCGTATTTTCCGTTCTAGGAAAGGCCGCCATGTTTCGTCCCGCGTTCGCCGCCATGCTTCTGCTGACCCCGCTGTCCGCTGCCGCCGCAGCGCCGGCGGTTGCGGGCCGCTGGCTGACCGACGACGGCTCGGCGGTGGTCGAGATCGCCGCCTGCGGGCAGCAGATGTGCGGCCGCATCGCCCGGGTGCTGGCCACGGGCCCGGACGTGCCGCGAACCGACGTCAACAACCCCGACCGCGCCCGGCGCACGCGCCCGCTCGTCGGGCTGCCGATCCTGTGGGGCTTCGCTCCCGGCGCCAAGGCGTGGGAGGACGGTACTGCCTACGATCCCAAGACCGGCAACAGCTACGACGCGAGCCTCAAACTCAACGCTGACGGATCGCTGCGCGTGACGGGTTGCGTGCTCGTCGTGTGCCGCTCGAAGCGCTGGACGCGCACGCGCTGAGCAGCCTTCAGTAGCAGACGGGGCGCCGGAACGGTGCCGCGTTCTCTCCCGTTGACCGGGTGAGGAGAGTCATCATGACCGAACGCAAGCCCCACCCCGACAACGCACTGATCGATGAGCTCGAAGACCAGGGGACCGCCCCGAGCCAGGGCGGCACCTCGGGCGGCGATCTCAAGCGCGACGTCGGTAGCCGCTCCGAGTTGCACAACACCGCCGGCGCCACGCACACCGAACGCCCGCACGGCCAGGACGCACGCGACGATCAGCGCACGACGAAAGGCCCGCAGACGATCGACCGGCTGGATCCGTCGACCAAGCCCTGATCAGGCGTTCTGCACCAGCCCCGCCACCTGCCGTAGCATGCTCGCGTAGTCCTCGGGCTCGCGCGCGCCCTGGATCAGGTATTTGCCGTCGACGACGAAGCTCGGGACCGAGTTGATCCCGGCCTGGCGGCCGCGCTGCTCCTCGAGGCGGACGGCCGTGGCGAGGGCTTCGTCGGCGAGCGCTGCGGTGGCCTTGGCGCGGTCGAAACCCTCGGCCTCGGCGACATCGAGCAGGACCGCGCGGTCGCTGACGTTGCGGCGCTGCTGGAAGTGCGCCTTGAGCAGCGCGAGCTTGAGGCGGGTCTGCGCCGCGGGGCCCTGTTCGGCGAGCGCCCAGCGCAGCAGCTTATGCGCATCGAAGGTGTTCCACATCATCGCCGGCGGCTCCGCGCCGTCTCCGGTATAATCCATCGGGAAGCCGGCGCGCGCCGCGGTCGCCTGCATCTGCGCGCGCATCGCCGCGACGTCCTCGGAGGTGCGGCCGTAGACTTCGGCCAGGTGCTTCGCCTGGTCCTTGCCCTCGGCCGGCAGGTCGGGGTTGAGCTCGAACGGCATCCAGCGCAAGTCGACCTCGAGCTCGCCCCTGAGCGCCTCGGCGGCCTTGGCGAACTGGGTGTAGCCGACCGCGCACCACGGGCACATCACGTCGGACCACACGTCGACGGCGACTTTCGGAACGACAGCTTCGGGCATGCTCAAGTCTCCAGCCACCATTGCAGCAGGTGGTATGCGATCGCCTGCGGCGGCGGGGGCAGGAAGCTCGCGCTCTCGCGCCCCTTGGCCAAGGCCTCGGCGACATCGGCGCGCGTGAACCAGCGCGCGTCCTCGATCTCGGACTTGTCGATCGTGAGTTCAAGGCTGTCGGCGTAGCCGATGCAGCCGATCATCAGCTGCGACGGGAACGGCCACGGCTGGCTGGCGACGTAGCGAACATCACGCACACGCACGCCCGCTTCCTCGTGAACCTCGCGGGCGACCGCTTCCTCGACGGTCTCGCCGGGCTCGACGAAGCCGGCGAGCGCGGAATAGCTGTTGGGCGGGAAGCGCGACTGGCGGCCGAGCAGGATCGTGCCCTCGCATTCGACGAGCATGATCGCCACCGGGTCGACGCGCGGGAAGTGCTGCGCCTTGCACGCCGGGCAGTCGCGCTCCCAGCCGCCCTTGGCGGGCTCGGTCGCGTGCCCGCAGTTGGCGCAGAAGCGATGGCGCGCATGCCAGTCGAGCACCGAGCGCGCGCCGGCGTAGATCGCGAGGTCGTCCGCCCCCAGCTGGGCGATCGCGGCCCACGACTTGCGATGCGCGTAAGCCGGGTCCTTGTCGCCCTGCCCCGGCACAGCCGCGAACAGCGCGCGCCCGTGGCGCAAGCCGAGGAACACCAGCTCGGCACCTTCGGGCGCTTCGGCCAGCGGGACCCAGGCGAGCGCTGCATCGCCGTTCACTTCAGGCGCGAGGCCGTCGAGCCGGAGCAGCAGCCCGTCGCCGCGCAAGGCGTCGAGCCTGGCGGGATCGGTGCGGATCGGGTCGGCGCGGTCGAGCGGCTGGCCGGCGAAGGCGATCGTCATCCGTTGGCCCGTCCCAGCGTGTCCTTGAGCACGGCCTCGGGGAACTCGTCGGTCAGCGGGTAGGCGCTCGACGGCATGTACTGCGTGAACAGCCCGCCGCGCAGCCCCGAGCGCGTGTCGACGAAGCCGACCGTGCCCGCGGCGCCGGCCCAGCCGTAGGTGCTCGCGAACAGCCCCTTGCCGACGCGCCCGCCGGCACCGAAGCCGTAGCGCGACAGGTCGAGCCCGAGCCCGCCGTTGGCCGGGCCCTGCTGGACCGTGTCGGGCAGCAGGTTCGACGTGCCCATGCGCACCGCGGCCTCGCTCATCACCCGCGTGCCCTCGAACATCCCCATGCCCGCGAGCATGCGCAGGAACTTGTCGTAATCGCGCGGCGTGCTGGCCAGGCCCGAGCCGCCGAACGGCATCGGCGGCTCGTCGAAGAAGATCGAATCGGTGCCGAGATCGATCGGCAGCAGCGTGCCGTTGGTGACGAAGTAGCTGGTCGTCATCCGCTCCGCCTTGGCGCGCGGCACCTGGAAATGCGTGTCCGCCATGCCGAGCGGGTCGAACAGCCGCTCCTGCAGGAAGCGGTCGAACGGCTGGCCGGCGACGACCTCGATCACCCGGCCCATCAGGTCGAGGCCCATCGAGTACGACCAGCGGGTGCCCGGCTGGTAGACCAGCGGGAACTCGGCGAGCCGGTCGGCGAACGCGTCGAGGCCTTTGACCGAGGTACCGCGGAACACCGGGATCGCCTGCAGCCGGGTGACCAGTCCCGGCACCACGCCGCGCGCGCGGAAGCCCTCGGCGATCGGGCCCGACTGGACGATGCCGTAGCCGAGGCCGGCGGTGTGGGTCAGCATCTGGCGGATCGTGATCGGGCCCTGGGCCGGCTCGAGATTGTCCGCCGTGATCGGCCCGTCGTAGACCTTCTGCACCTGCATCGTGCGGAACTTGGGCAGGATCTCGTAGAGCGGCTGGTCGAGAGCGAGCTTGCCCTCGTCGATCAGCATCATCGTCGCCATGCCGGTGATCGGCTTGGTCATCGAATAGATGCGGTAGATGCTGTCGGCGTCGGACCGGCGCGAGCCGGTGAAGCTGTCGACTCCGGCGGCGATCACCTCGGGCTCGGCCGGCCCGTGGCCGAGCGCCGCGACCATGTTGGCCACCTTGCGCGCGTCGACGTAGCTCGCGACCAGCCGGCCGACCTCGGGCCAGGCCTCGGACGCCTGCGCCCAGGCCGGCACCGGCAAAGCGCTTGCCGCGCCCAGCGCCGCGGTGCCGGCGAGCCATTGGCGGCGTGTCAGGCTGCTATGCGAGTCGAGCGAGTCCATCGGCACCTTCCCTCCGTGTCCGGCCGCTTTCGAGCGCTCGCCGTGAACCCCAGCTTATCGCCTTTGCGCCGCGAGTGAACCCGCTTGCATCGCATGGGTGTCATACGCATATAAGACACATGCTCAACCTGCTCTCGATCCTTGTCGGCCTCGTCGCGCTGGTGCTGGCGATCCCTTCGGCGGTTCCGTTCCTCGGCTGGGGCAACTGGATCGTGCTGCCGATCGCGGTGGTCGGGATCGGCCTCGGCGCGCTGTCGCGCTCGAATCACGGGCGCAACTTCTGCCTGATCGTGTTCGCGGTCGCCTGCCTGCGCCTGATGCTCGGCGGCGGGATCATCTAGGACGAAGCGACCTTCAGGAAGGGCTGCGGATCACCCTCCCTTCCCCCTTGATGGGGAAGGGCCGTTGAATGTCGGTTCGCGTCAGGGTCGCGGAATCTTCCACAGCGCGAGGTCGCGGCCGAGCAGGCGTTCGACCTTCTCGATCTGCGGCAGGAA
>CBHWED010000095.1:0-11169 GCA_966112795.1 uncultured bacterium | reverse complement strand
ACCGACGCGCGGCTCGCCCAGCCCGACGTGCAGCTGTTCTCGAACCCGGTGAAGCTCAGCGCGCACTTGTGGTTCCCCGGCTTCGTCAAGAGCCCCGAGCACGCGTTCAGCGCCGACGTGATCCTGCTCCACCCGCAGGCGCGCGGCTGGGTCACGCTCAAGTCGCCCGACCCGCGCGAGCTGCCGGCGATCCGCCTCAATCTGTTCGACAACGAAGCCGACTTCGCCACCGCCCGCGCCGGCCTGCGCCTCGCGCGGCGGATCTACGGCACCGAGCCGATGGCCGGCCTGATCGCGCGCGAGTCGATCCCGGGGGCCGAGGTCCAGAGCGACGCGCAGATCGACGAGCACATTCGCGCGACCGCCGGCACCACCCAGCACCCGGTCGGCACTTGCGCGATGGGCACCGGCCCCAATGCGGTGGTCGACCCCGAACTGCGCGTGCACGGGATCGCCGGCCTGCGCGTGATCGACGCTTCGGTCATGCCCGACGTCCCCGGCGGCAACACCAATGGCCCGACGATCATGATCGCCGAGAAAGCCAGCGACCTGATCCGGGGCCGCTCGCTGCCTGCAATCGAGAAGGCCGCGTGATCATATTGCCTATTTGGTTATTTTGTGATACATATCGAACCAATTGTGATTCTACCGTTCCGGAGGGCAGGCCGCGGAAGCAAGCCATGGCCACTGCGAACATTGGGACCATTCGAGGGCCGCTGACATGACCGAGGACGATTTCCGCACCTACATCGCCGCGTTCAACGCGCGAGATTTTGCCGGTTTCTCGAAATTCTACGCCGACGACGTCGAGTTCAACCTCGGCGACCGCAAGCAGATCATCGGCGCTGCCGGCATCGTCGAGTTCTACACCGGGGTGTTCGAGCACATCGCCGAGGAGCTCGAGGTGCTCGACCTGATCGTCGCCCCCGACGGCGCCGCGCTGCACAGCCGCACGAAGTTCACCACGATCAAGGACTGGCCCGACTTCGAGCTGTGGCCGACGATGACGGGCGACGTGCGGATCGTCGAAAGCATCAACATGTACCGCACCGCCAACGGCAAGATCGTCAAGATCCTCTCGGGGCGGTTTTCGAGCAAATGAGCGAGGCCATTCTACCCGCAACGCCGGAATTGTTTCCCGATTCCTCGTCACCCCCGCGAATGCGGGGGCTCCGCTGTTCTTCCGGCGCAGCGCCCGAAAGGAATCGCGGGGTCCCCGCTTTCGCGGGGATGACGAAAGATGATTGGGGTCTGTTCTCGGCAGAGGAAGCGGGTTTCTGAATGGCCACCTCGCGTAACACCACCGACTACATCGTCGTCGGCGCAGGCTCGGCGGGCGCGGTCGTCGCCGCGCGGCTCGGCGAGGACCCGAACGTCAGCGTCACGCTGATCGAGGCCGGCAAGCGCGAGCGGCACCCGCTGCTGGCGATGCCGATCGCGTTCCCGATCGCCATGACCGTGCCGCGCTTCAACTGGAACTACGAGGGTGAGCCCGAACCCTACGCCGACGGCCGCCGCCTGCGCCAGCCGCGTGGCAAGGGGCTCGGCGGCTCGTCGATGATCAACGGCATGCTCTACGCCCGCGGCCACGCGCGCGACTACGACGAGTGGCGCCAGCTCGGCCTCGAGGGGTGGAGCTACGACGACGTGCTGCCGTACTTCAGGAAGAGCGAGAACCACTGGGGCGCCGCCGACCATTACCACGGCAAGGGCGGCCCGCTGTCGGTGACCAAGCACGTGCCCGACAAGCAGCTATTCCCGCGCTTCGCCGAAGCGATCAGCCAGCTCGGCTACAAGACCCAGATCGACCACCACGGCCCCGACCAGGAAGGCTGGGGCAGCCCCGACATCTCGATCCACAAGGGCTGGCGCGGCAGCACCGCGGCGCGGTTCCTGTTCCCGGCGATGAAGCGGTCGAACCTGACCGTGGTCACCGGGGCGCTCGCCACGAAGCTCGAGGTGCAGAACGGCCGCGCCGTCGCGTTGCACTACCGCCAGGGCGGGCAGGACCACCGCCTCGAAGCCGGCCGCGAGATCGTCCTCTCGGGCGGGGCCTACAACACCCCGCAGCTCCTGCTGCTCTCGGGCATCGGCCCCGCCGACGAGCTGCGCGAGCTCGGCATCGACGTGGTCCACGACCTCCCCGGCGTGGGCCGCAACCTGCAGGACCACCCGTCGATCGCGATGGTCTGGGCCGCCGAGCGCGAGGTCACGCTGACCAACGACTTGCGCTTCGACCGCCTGACCCGCTCGGTCGTCGAATGGGCGCTCACCGGCAAGGGCCGCGTGGCCAACATGCCGGTCACCGCCAACGGCTTCGTCAAGACGCGGCCCGAGCTCGAGCGCCCCGACGCGCAGTGCCTGTTCCAGCCGACCTCGATCCTCGCCCGCCCGTGGTTCCCCGGCGTGAAGGCCCCGCAGCCCGACGTCGTCGCGATGGCCTGCGTCCAGCTGCGCCCCGAAGGCCGCGGCTGGGTCAAGCTCGCGTCGGCCGATCCCACGCAGCCGCCGCGCATCCTGACCAACGTGCTCTCGACCGAGAACGACCGCGCGTTCTTCCGCCGCGTGATCCCGCAGATGCGCGAGATCCTCGCCACCGCGCCGCTGGCCGACGTGGTCAAGGCCGAGATCATGCCCGGCACTGCGGACGACCTCGACGCCTGGGTCCGGGCCAACGTCCGCACCGCGATGCACGCGGCAGGCTCGTGCGCGATGGGCACCGGGCCCGACGCGGTGTGCGACGCCGAGCTGCGCGTGCGCGGCCTCGACGGCCTGCGCGTGGTCGACGCCTCGGTCATGCCGCGCATCGTCGGCGGCAACACCAACGCGGCGACGATCATGATCGGGGAAAAGGCGGCGGACCTGATACGGGAGGGCTGAAACAGATTTTTTCGCGCAAAGACGCAAAGCCGCAAAGGGGTAGTGCTGGCGGCGAAGCCGCTCCAAGCCCGTCAGTTCGCGGCATGCGGCGCGGCCTGAATCCGAAAGCGGCTTCGCCGCGGACACGACATCTTCGCGTCTTTGCGTCTTTGCGTGAGAACCCCTTTTCTTCCATCACCGGGTTCTCAACAACCCGATCCCGCCCGCGTTGACTCGCCAAGCCTACCGCCTACCTAGCACCCAAACACCGACGGGAAATTCACGAGACAATGGCCACCACCCACACCACGAAAATGCTCATCATCGGCTCGGGCCCCGCGGGCCTCAGCGCCGCGATCTACGGCGCGCGCGCGGGGATGGAGCCGATCGTGGTCCAGGGCCTGCAGCCCGGCGGGCAGCTGACGATCACCACCGACGTCGAGAACTACCCGGGCTTCCGCGACGTGATCCAGGGCCCGTGGCTGATGCAGGAGATGGAAGCGCAGGCGGTCCATGTCGGCACGCGGATGATGTGGGACACGATCACCGAGGTCGACATCGCCGGCGGCTCGCCGTTCCGCGCCAAGGGCGACAGCGGCGACGAGTACGTCGGCGACGTGCTGGTCATCGCCACCGGCGCGCAGGCCAAGTGGCTCGGCGTGCCGGGCGAGGAGAAGCTCGGCGGCAAGGGCGTCTCGGCCTGCGCCACTTGCGACGGGTTCTTCTACCGCGGCAAGAAGGTCGCGGTGATCGGCGGCGGCAACACCGCGGTCGAGGAAGCGCTCTACCTGACCAACCACTCGGACGACGTGACCCTGATCCACCGCCGCGACGAGCTGCGCGCCGAGAAGATCCTCCAGGACCGCCTGTTCGCGCACCCGAAGATCACCGTGCTGTGGAACAAGCGCGTCGACGAGTTCCTCGGCGACCCGTTCGCCCGCGGCCTCAGCGGCCTCAAGCTGACCGACACCGTGACCGGCGAGGTCAGCGAGTTCGCCACCGAAGGCGCCTTCGTCGCGATCGGCCACGCGCCCGCGACCGAGCTGTTCAAGGGCAAGCTGCCGATGGACGACAGCGGCTATTTGCTCGTCGAGCCCGGCACGCCCAAGACCGTCGTCCCGGGCGTGTTCGCCTGCGGCGACGTGATGGACCACGTCTACCGCCAGGCGGTCACCGCCGCGGGCACCGGCTGCATGGCCGCGCTCGATGCCGAGCGGTTCCTCGCGGCGCGCGAGTTTGCGAAGGGCAAGGCGGAGGCGGTCGAGGCCTAACCGCCCGCCGGAGTGATCCGCAGCAGCTTGCCCTTGGCGCCGTCGGTCAGCACGTAGAGCGCGCCGTCGGGCGCCTGCTTGACCAGCCGCAGCCGCTCGCGCCGGTCGGCCAGCAGCCGCTCCTCGCCGACCACCTTGTCGCCGTCGAGCACCAGCCGCACGAGGTGCGCCTGGCTCAGCGAGGTGACGAAGGCGTTGCCCTTCCACTGCGGGAACATGTCGCCCGAGTAGAACGCGAGGCTCGAAGGCGAGATCACCGGGTCCCAGAAGTAGACCGGCTGCTCGAGCCCGGCCTTGGCCGTGCCTTCGCCGACCGGCTGGCGGCTGTACTCGAGGCCGTAGTTGATCACTGGCCAGCCATAGTTCGCGCCGGGCCGGATCCGGTTGAGCTCGTCGCCGCCGAACGGGCCGACGTCGGTCTCCCACAGCTCGTCGGTGCCCGGGCGGAAGGCGAGGCCGAGCGGGTTGCGGAAGCCGAGCGCGTAGAGCTCGGGCCGCGCACCGGCCTGTCCGGCGAACGGGCCGCCCGGTGCCGGGTCACCGTCGGGGGTGATGCGCACGATCTTGCCGATGCCGCTGTCGAGCTGCTGGATGTACGGCCGCAGCGGCGTCGAGGCGAGGTCGCCGAGCGTGACGAACAGCATGCCTTGCTTGTCGAACAGCAGCCGCGCGCCGAAGTTGCCGTGCTCGCTCTTGAGGTCGGGTTCCTGGCGGTAGATTACCTTGACCTCCTCTACCCGCGGCGCCGGACCGTCGACCAGCCGCCCGCGCGCGACCGCGAGCACGTTGCCGGCCGGGCGGGTCTCGACGTAAGTCCAGTAGATCCGCTGGTTGCGCGCGAAGTCCGGATCGAGCGCGACGTCGTCGAGCCCGGAGATCTCCTGCACGGTCACCGCGGGCAGCCCGGCGACCGGAGCCGACAGCGTGCCGCCGGAGATGATCCGCATCGTGCCGGCCTTCTCGGTCACCAGGAACCGGCCGTCGGGCAGCAGCGCCAGACCCCAGGGAAACTCGAGCCCCTCGGCCACCGTCTCGATGTTCAGCGTCACGTCCGACGGCGCGTAAGGCGCGCGCGTCTGCTGCGCGAAGGCCGTCGCCTGGTCGGGCGCGTTGCGGTTGCGGCACTCGACCGGCTCGCTGGGATTGGGCGTGCACAGCGGCATCGGCGGACGCGCGGGCGGCGGAGGCGGAGGGACCACTTGCGCAAGCGCCGGGCCGGCGGCCAGCATGGCCGCAAATACGATAACACCAGTCTTCATGTCCCCTCCCTCGGGCGTTCTGTTTGCACGCTTGCTGGCACAGCCGTGCGCGGCTGGCGAGAGGGTTACTTCGCTGAGCGGGCCTTGCGCAGCATCTCGCGGGAGCCGGCGGGCTTGGGATGGGCGCTCGCCGCGCGGTGCGGCGCGGGCAGCGAGGCCGGGGCGGCTTCGAACGGAATGTCGGCCCGGCCGCTGTTCGCGGCGGTGAGCCAGTTGATCTCGTAAGGCGAGGCGATCGTGGCGAACACCGTGGCGTCCTCGGACACGTCGAGCTCGGACAAGTAGTGCCCGACCATCGCGTTGCCGACGCCGGTCTCGACCAGCCGGCCGCCTTCGTCGGCGTAGCTCGCGTGGAAGCCGAGCCGCGCCTCGGGCCCGAGGTAGCGCGGCGCGCCGGCGATCCAGATCAGCGCGCAGGCCGAGGTGCAGGTGCTGCCGTCGAGCACCGCGGTCGGGTGACGGTGCGCGCGGACCAGCTTGCCGATCTCGATCGCCGGCATCAGCGCGCCGCCGTCGCTCTCGAGGTAGACCACCGCACGCGGGAAGCGCCGCGACAGCTCGCCGAAGCGGGCGTCGTCGCCGTCGAGGATATCGCCGCTGATCAGGATCGCCTCGGTCGCGCGGTCGAGCGTGACATGCTCGATCGTGGCCGATGCGGGCGCGGCAGCGAGGGCGAGGCCCAGTGCGCCGAGCAGACCAGCCAGTCCCGACCGCATGTTCCCTGTCCCCTGAACTGCCGACGAAGGCCGAACGCTATCATCGGCATCCTGAACAATCCATGGCGCGCCCGGGCTGGTCCTGGCGGCTATTCCGCGGGCGGGAACACGTTCGCCCAGTCGTCCTTCATGCTGACCACGCAGATGCCGTAGTCCGCCGCGCGGTCGAGCGCTTCGGCGAGCGGGCTCAGCGCGAAGTCGCGGTCGTAGGCGACCTCGCGGCCGGCATCGTCGTGGTGGATCAGCAGTGCCAGCCGCGGCCCGGCGCCGGCGGCGACGAAGCGCAGCATCGCGAGGTCGCCGTCCGAGTTGCCGAACGCGAGGATCGGCCGCCGGCCGATGTGCAGGCCGATGTTTTCCACCTTGGCCTCGCGGTCGTTGAAGCTGCCGAGCTCGGGCAGCTTGACGAGGCCGAGGCCGCGCGCCGAGATATCGACCCTGAGCCGCCCGCTCGAGCCGATCACCTGCTCGGGCGGAATCCCGTAGCGCGCCTCGGCGAAGGCGCGGACGAAGTCGACCCCGCCGCCGGTGACGATGAAGCAGCGGAAGCCGTTGGCCCGCAGGTAGTCGAGCAACTCGAGCTGCGGCTGGTAGACCAGGTCGACGAACCGCCGGCCGAGCCGGGGGTTCTGCGCGCCCGCCTGCCAGCGGTGCGCCATGATGGTGAACTCGCGCAAGGTCATGCCGGCGTGCGTCGCGGCGAACAGCTGCTGGATGGCCTGCTTGCCGAGCGCGTGGAGCTTGGCGTGATCGCCCTCGAGCAGCGCCTTGAACGGCTGCCGCTGGGCGAGCGCCGGGTCGGTCGCGGCGAGCTCGCGCACGCGATCGATCAGGAAGAACACCTGCGTCTGGGCCGGCTGCTCGCACCACAGCGTGCCGTCGTTGTCGAAGGTCGCGATGCGCTCGTTTTCGGGGATGTGGTCCGCGCCGCCGCCCGTGACGCGGCCGACGAAATCGACGATCGCGGCCTTGGGCTTGCCCTCGCGCCAACTGGGAAGCGGATCCGCCATCTCGCCGTGACTCCCCCTCGGCCCGCCGTGCAGGCGGGCGCTCGTCGGATCGCCCGGAGTCTAGGTTCGTTCAGGGTGCGCTGCCTATCGGGGTTTTGCCGGACACCCGTCCGGCCGCTCCGGCCCTGGCCGGTAAACCTGGGTTAAGGGATCTCCCCGATACTCTGCCTCGTGGCGATTAGGCCCCGCGTTTCGCGGGACCTCCGCCTTTGTCAGCCGGCGCGAGTCCGGTGTGTTGAAAGGTCGCACATGTTCATGGATATCCCCGCCCGCGGGGAAGGTGACTACGAGCCGTTCGTGCCTCGTTGCCGCAGCTGCCGCCAGCCGATCCCGCCGGGCGCGCCCCGCGAGATCCTGGCGTTTCCGCCCGAGGGCGAGCACCGTCTCGACGAGCTCAACGGGCCCTATCACCCCGACTGCGCCCGCCCCTTCGCCAGCCTGAAGCGGGCGATGGACATGCTCTCGCGCCCCTGGGGCTGAGCCGCCGCGCCTGCGGCCGCGCCCGGTCGCCGTCAGGCGACGCGGACGTGGCTGAGGAACTCCTGCACCTGGCTCTTGAGCACGCCGGCCTGCTGCTCGAGCTCGGTCGACGAGGTCAGCACCTGGCTGGCCGCGGCGCCCGTCGCGAGCGAGGTTTCGCGCAGCTGGCCGATGTTGCTCGAGACGTCCTCGGTGTTGCGCGCGGCGAGATCGATGCTGCGCGCGAGGTCTTGGCCCGCGACCGACTGCTGGTCGACCGCCGCGGCGATCGATACCGAGGTGGCTTCGAGCTGCGAGATCTGGCTGGCGATCGAGCGGAGCGCCTCGACGCTCGCCGAGGTGGTCTCCTGGATCGCGCGGATCTGCGCCGCGACTTCCTCGGTCGCCCGCCCGGTCTGCGTCGCCAGCTCCTTGACCTCGGCCGCGACGACCGCGAACCCGCGGCCGGCCTCGCCGCCGCGCGCCGCCTCGATCGAGGCGTTGAGCGCGAGCAGGTTGGTGCGCTGGGCGATGGTCGAGATCATCTCGACGATGTCGCCGACCTGGCTCGCCGACTGCGTCAGCGCCGAGATCGTCACGTCGGCCTCTTCGGCCGCGGTCGAGGCCTTGCGGGCGAGCTCGGCCGAGGTCGAGGCCTGGCGGCTGATCTCGCCGATCGACATCGCGAACTCGTCGCTCGCTGCGGCCGCGGCGGTCACGCCGGCCGAGGCTTCGTTGAGGCTCGACGAGACGTCGCCCGACTGCATCGCCGACTGCTCGGCGGCCGAGGCCATCGAGCTCGCGGTCGCCTGGAGCTGGCTCGAGGCCGCGGCAACGCCGCTGACGATGTCGCCGATCGTGCGCTCGAACTTGTCGGCCAGCGAGACCAGCGTCTCGGCCTGCCGCGCGCGGTGCTCCTCGCGCTCGCTGTCGATCTCGGCAAGACGGCGCGCCTCTTCGGCCTCCGCCTCTTCGCGCTCCTTGCGGATGCGGTCGAACTTGGTCGCCGCCTTCTTGATCACGATCAGGTAGCGCGCCATCGCGCCGATCTCGTCCTCGCGCTCCTCGTGCGGCACGTGGATCGAGCGGTTGCCTTCGGCGAGCTCGCGCATCGCGTCGCAGACTTCCTCGAGCGGATGGATCAGGTCGGTCTGCACGAAGCGGGCCGACAGCGCGCCGATCAGCACCACCACCACGGCGATGACCGACATCGTCCACAGCAGGCCGTCGACCGCGCCGTCGCTGCCGCTGAGCGCGAACAGCGCGACCGAGGCGAGCACGACGGCCGCGCCGGCTGCCGCGCCGAACATCAGCTTGAGCTTGCGGCCGACCGAGAGGCCGGCGAAGTGGCCGAATGCCGCAGGCCGGTGATGGCGCAGGCCTTCCGCCCTCAGCTGCTCGCGGTCGCGCTCGAGCTCGTCGGCCTCGGTGGCGACGATCTTATCCGACATGTCCATGTTTGCTCCCAATGCGTTTGCGGCCGTCGTCCAGACGCGCGCGGTTCTCGTCGAGGCGCATGCGGATCTCCTCCGCGGTGATCGCCTTGTAGTAATACCAACCCTGAATGTGGTCGCAGCCGGCCATGCGGACGAGATCGGCCTGGGCCTCGGTCTCGACGCCTTCGGCGGTGACTTCCATGTCCATCGCCCGCGCGACCGCGATGCTCGAGGCCATCATCGCCAGCGAGCCGCTGTCCTGCCCCGCGTCGACCACCATCGTGCGGTCGAGCTTGAGCTTCTCGAAGCGGAAGTTGCGCAGGAACCCGATCGAGGCATAGCCGGTGCCGAAGTCGTCGAGCGCGATGCCGACGCCGAACTGACGGATCACGTCGAGGTTGCGGTTGGCGACGACTGGGTCGGTCACGAGATAGGTCTCGGTCACCTCGAGCTCGAGCCGCGAGGGCGGGAAATTGGTTTCCTCGAGGATGTGGCCGAGCTCGATCGGAAACTCGGGATTGCGCAGCTGCGCCGGCGAGACGTTGATCGACAGCTTGATGCCGTCCCAGTCGAGTGCCTCGCGGCACGCGGTGCGCAGCACCCACAGGCCGATCGGGTAGATCAGCCCGCACTTCTCGGCGATCGGGATGAACACGCCGGGGCTGACCATCGTGCCGTCGGCCTGCTGCCAGCGCAGCAGCGCCTCGACCGCGACGATGCTGCCGTCCTTGGCATCGACCAGCGGCTGGTAGGCAAGGCGGAACTCGCCGCGCTTGAGCGCGTCGCGCAGATCCTCGACCACTTGCTGGGCGACGTCGCGGTTGCGGTCGAAGTCCTCGGTGAACCAGGTGCAGCGGTTCTTGCCGCCTTCCTTCGAGGCATACATCGCCATGTCCGACCGGCGCAGCAGCTCCGACGACGACAGCCCGTCGCGCCCGGTGCTGCGCGACAGGCCGATGCTCGCGCCGACGGTCAGCTTGCGGTCGTCGATCACCAGCGACTGGCCGAGCCGGGCGATCAGCGTGTGGCAGATGCCCTCGAGGATATTGCCGGCGATCGGGCCCGCGACGAGGATCGCGAACTCGTCGCCGCCGAGGCGATAGGCGCGCGCCTCGCTGCCGCAGATCTCCCCGAGCAGGCGCGCGCATTCCTTGATCAGCCGGTCGCCGACGAAATGGCCGTACTGGTCGTTGACCGACTTGAACCCGTCGAGGTCGATCAGTGCGAGCGCCTTCTCCTCGCCTTCGGGATAGCGCACGTAGTCGATGTGCAGCGCGCGGCGGTTGGGCATCGCCGCGAGGCTGTCGGTCAGGCCGAGGTCCTCGAGCTGGCCGATGCTCGACAGGCCGAAGCGCACGAGCAGGATCACCGCGATCGCGTAAGCCAGGCCGCCGGTGACGACGATCGCCCAGGCGGGCTGGAAGTCCGGGCCCGCTGCCCGCAGCAGGAGGCCCATGATGCTGGCCGAAATCAGCGTCAGCACGGCCACCGGCGCAATCACGAGCACCGGCGGGCGCACCTGTCTCTGGCCAACGGCTTGCAACACTAGGGACTCCCTCCCCCGCGGATATTTCCGTGGTACCGGCCTTAGCGAGTAGAGCTTAAGTTTCGGTAACTCCCGATTTACCTTACCCCGAACGGCCGAGACGGCGGTCGCCGGCCTGGGTCGTGGCGCGTGCGGGAAGCCCGACGGCGAGATGGTGGAAGCCGGTCGCGCCCTTCTCGGGCAGCAGGATCTCGGTCTGCCCGGCCGTGGTCTCGCCGGCGCCGAGCATGACCCGGCCGTCGGGCGCGAGCGCACCCGCGAGCCGCTCGAACGCGCGCTGGCGCGTCGGGCGATCGAAATAGAGCAGCACGTTGCGGCACAGGATCAGGTCGAACCGGCCCGGCTCGGGCGGCGTGTCGAGCAGGTTGTGCGGCTCGAAGCGGACCATGTTGCGCAGCGATTCGGTCGCGCGCCAGCCGGTCCGGGTCTCCTCGAAGAAGCTGACCATCTGCGCGACGCCAAGCCCGCGCTGGATCTGGAACTGCGAGAAATTGGCCTCGCGCGCCGCGACGACCACCGAGCGGGCGACGTCGGTGCCGAGGATGTCGATCGTCCAGTCGCGCCAGCGCAGCGGCTGCTCGGCGAACAGCATCGCCAGCGAATAGGCCTCCTG
>CBHWED010000094.1:0-11412 GCA_966112795.1 uncultured bacterium | reverse complement strand
GATCACCCCCATCCAACTCCGGCTAGGCAGCAAGCTGCCAAGCCTCCGTATCCTTCCCCCATCAAGGGGGAAGAAGTCGGTGCGCTGCCCATGCTGGACGCAATGGATCCTAGGGCTCGACGCCCATCTGCCACAGGATGAAGGCGAACTCCTCGGCCGTCTCGCGCAGGCTCTCGAAGCGGCCCGACTTGCCGCCGTGGCCCGCGCCCATGTTGGTCTTGAGCAGCAGCTCGTTCTGATCGGTCTTGAGCTCGCGCAGGCGGGCGACCCACTTGGCGGGTTCCCAGTAGGTCACCCGCGGGTCGTTGAGCCCGGCGGTGACCAGCAGCGGCGGATAGGCCTGCGCGCGGACATTGTCGTAAGGCGAGTAGGACTGGATCAACTCGAACGCCTCACGATCCTCGATCGGGTTGCCCCATTCGGGCCACTCGCCGGGTGTCAGCGGCAGCGAGGCATCGAGCATCGTCGCGAGCACGTCGACGAACGGCACGTGCGCGACGACCGCGCCCCACAGCTCGGGGTCGGAGTTGATCACCGCGCCCATCAGCTCGCCGCCGGCCGAGCCGCCCGAGATGCTGATCTGGCCCGGCGCGGTCAGGCCGCGCGCGACCAGGCCTTTGGCCACGTCGACGAAGTCGGTGAAGGTGTTGGTGCGCCGTTCGAGCTTGCCGGCCTTGTACCAGGCCCGGCCGAGGTCGTCGCCGCCGCGGATGTGCGCGATGGCATAGGCGAAGCCGCGGTCGACGAGGCTCAGGCGCGTGGTCGAGAACCCGGGGTCGATGGCGATGCCGTAGGCGCCGTAGCCGTAGAGGTGCAGCGGGCCCGCACCGGCGCGGTCCTTGCGGTACATCACGCTGACCGGGATCGGCGTGCCGTCGCGTGCGGCGATCTCGAGCCGCTCGGTCGCGTAGAGCGAGCGGTCGTAGCCCGAAGGGATCTCCTGCACCTTGAGCAGCTCGAGCCGGCGCTCGGCGACGTGGAAGTCGTAGGTGCTCGCCGGGCTGACCATCGATTCGTACGACAGCCGGATCACGGTCTGCTCGTACTCGGGGTTGTTGCCGGTCGAGGCCGAGTAGCTCGCCTCGGGGAATTCGATCGGCTCGATGCGGGCCGGATCGTCGTAATAGCGGATCTCGAGCCGATCGAGCCCGGCGAGGCGGCCTTCGACCACGTAGAAGTCGCGGAACAGCTCGAACCCGGTCAGATAGAACGCGTCCGAGCCTTCGATCAGCGTGGTCCACTCGCCCGCGGTGATCAGCGGCGCGGTGGCGAGGCGGAAGTTCTCGTGGGTGTCGTTGGCATGGATGAACAGCACGCCCTCGCGCTCGTCGACGTCGTACTCGACGCCCTTCTCGCGCGGGCGGACGAGCAGCGGCACCGCGAGCGGGTCGGACGCGGGGATCAGGCGGACTTCGCTGGTCTCGTGGTCGCCGGCGGCGACGATCACCCAGTCCTCGTTGGCCGAGAGGGAGGCTGAGACGCGGAAGCCCTCGTCGTCCTCGTGGTAGAGCTCGACGTCGTCCTCAATGTCCTTGCCGAGCCAGTGCAGCCGCGCGTTGTCGGTGCGCCACTGCTCGTTGGCGAGCTAATAGATGAGGCCGGTGGCGCCGGCGACCCAGACCAGCGCCGAGAGCGTGCCGGGGATCTCGTCGGGCAGGTGCTCGCCGGTCGCGAGGTCCTTGATCCGCGCGGTGAAGCGCTCGGAGCCGTTGTCGTCGACCGAATAGGCGAGCAGGCGGCCGTCCTTGCTGGTCGAGATCGCGCCGAGGCGGAAGTAGTCCTTGCCCTCGGCTAGCGCGGGCTCGTCGAGGATCAGCTCGTCGGGGCCGCCAGCGACGGGCTTGCGCCACCACTTCTTGTACTCGGCGCCTTCCTCGAACTCGATCCAGTAGAGGTAGTCGCCGTCCTTCTGCGGCACCGACTTGTCGGCTTCCTTGATCCGCGCGCGCATCTCCTTGAACAGCGCGTCGATCGTGCCCTGGTGCGGCGCCATGCGCGCCTCGAACCAGGCGTTCTCGGCCGCGAGGTGGTCGAGCACCGCCTTGTCGGTGACCTCGGGATAGCCGGGATCGCGCAGCCAGGCGTAGTCGTCGGCAACGGTGATCCCGTGATGCGTGACGGTGGAGGGCTGCTTGGCGGCGACGGGCGGCCGCGTAACGGTGGCATCGTTCATGCGCCGCATCTATGTATGCGGGGAAAGGACCGCAACAATGCTGATGCAAACCCACGAAGCCCGTCTCGACGCCCTCCGCAAGGAACTGGAGCGACAGGGGCTCGACGGGTTCGTGATCCCGATCTCCGACGAGCACCTTTCCGAATATGTCGGCGCCTACGCGCAGCGGCTCGCCTGGCTGACCGGGTTCGGCGGTTCGGCCGGGACCGCGGCAGTGCTCAAGGATACCGCGGCGATGTTCGTCGACGGACGCTACACGCTGCAAGTGCGCGACCAGGTCGACGGGCGGCTCTACGAGTACAAGTCCGTGCCGCAGGACTCGCTGGCCGCCTGGCTCGCCGAGAACGTGGCCGAAGGGGCCAAGGTCGGCTTCGATCCCTGGCTGCACACGGCCGGATGGGCGCGGGTGGTACGCCACGCGCTCGCCGAGGTGGGCGCCGAGCTGGTCCCGGTTGCGGCCAACCCGGTCGATGCGGTGTGGGACGACCAGCCCGAGCCCTCGCCCGCGCCGGCGTTCGTCCAGAGCGATGCGCTCGCCGGGCGCTCGAGCGCCGACAAGCGCGGTGAAGTGGCCGAATGGCTCAAGCGCGAGAAGCTCGACGCGGCGGTGATCAGCGCGCTCGATTCGGTCGCCTGGCTGCTCAACATTCGCGGCGCCGACGTCGAGCGCACGCCGGTGGCGCTGTCGTACGTGATCGCCCACGCCGACGGCACCGCTGACTGGTTCATCGCCCCGGGCAAGGTGCCGGCGGAGGTCGCCGCGCATCTCGGCAACGCCGTGCGCGTGCGGCCGCGCGACAGCTTCACCGCAGCGTTCGCCGAGCTCGCCGGCAAGCGTGTCGCGGCCGACCCCGACCGCTCGGTCGCGGCGATCTTCTCGGCGCTCGAGGCGGCCGGTGCCGAAGCGGTCAGGCTGACCGACCCGGTCGTGCTGCCCAAGGCGATCAAGAACCACGCCGAGCAGGCCGGCCACCGCGCGGCGCAGGCGCGCGACGGCGCGGCGGTGGCGCGGTTCCTGCACTGGCTCTCGGTCGAGGGTCCGAAAGGCGAGGTCGACGAGCTCTCCGCGGCCGCGCGGCTGCAGCAGTTCCGCAAGGACACCGGGGATCTGCGCGACCTGTCGTTCGACACGATCAGCGGCGCCGGGCCGAACGGCGCGATCGTGCACTATCGGGTCAGCGAGGAGACCAACCGCCGGATCGAGCCGGGCAGCGTCTACCTGGTCGATTCGGGCGGGCAGTATCCCGACGGCACGACCGACATCACCCGCACCGTGTGGATCGGGCCGGGTGAGGCTCCGGCCGAAGTCAAGGACCGCTTCACCCGCGTGCTGCAAGGCCACATCGCGCTCGCCATGCAGACCTTCCCGCAAGGCACCAGCGGCTCGCAGCTCGACACGCTCGCGCGGCAGTTCCTGTGGCGTGCCGGGCTCGACTACGCGCACGGCACCGGCCACGGCGTCGGCGCGTTCCTCGCGGTGCACGAAGGGCCGCAGCGCATCGCCAAGGCGCGCGGCGGGCAGGCCGGGACCGACCAGGAGCTGCTCGCGGGCATGATCCTGTCGAACGAGCCCGGCTACTACAAGACCGGCGCCTACGGGATCCGCATCGAGAACCTGGTACTGGTCGAAAGCCGCACGATCGAGGGGCAGGAGGGCGAGTGGCTCGGGTTCGAGACGCTGACGCTGGCGCCGATCGACAGGACGCTGGTCGACCTGACCCTGCTCTCGCCGTCCGAGCGGGCCTGGTGGAACACCTACCACGCCCGCGTGCGCGAAGTCCTCGCGCCGCAGCTCGAGGGCGCGGCGCTGGCCTGGCTCGAGGACGCTTGCGCCCCCTTGTGAGGCAGGCGTCGTTCCTCTAATGTTCTCGCGTTCGCGAGTCGCAGCAGGGGAGAGCGCGACATGCTTGGATATTGCACCCTCGGCACCAACGACCTGAAGGCGTCGGCGGAGTTCTACGACCCGATCGCGGAGATCCTCGGCCACGGCCGGGTGATGGAAAGCGACCGCACGGTGATGTGGGGCTCGCCGGGCCAGGGCGCGATGTTCTGCGTGATCAAGCCCTACGACGAGAACGACGCGACGGTCGGCAACGGCACGATGTTCGGCTTCGCTGCCGACAGCGACGAGCAGGTCGACCGGATCCATGCGCATGCGCTGGCCAACGGCGGCAGCGACGAGGGGCCTCCGGGCGAACGCTCGCCGCAGTTCTACGGCGCCTATTTCCGCGATCCCGCGGGCAACAAGCTGGTCGCGTTCCATTTCCGGGCCGACGCGCAATGACCGCGCGCTCGCTCGAACGCCACCCGATTCACCTCGGCAACGGCGGCACCGCGGTGCCGCAACCCGAGTTCCCGCGCGATGAGCGGGCGATGCAGTGGTACATGGACTACGGCGTGCGCCATGCCGACGACGGCGAGGCCGGGCGGCTGGTCTCGTGCTTCCGCTTCACCGAGGACTGGGCCGGCTGGGAGATGCACCCGGCGGGCGCCGAGGTGGTCGTTTGCGTCGAAGGGTCGATGACGCTGATCCAGGAGATCGACGGCGGCGAGGTGCGCACCACGCTGTCGCCGGGCGACTATGCGATCAACCCGCCGGGCGTGTGGCATACCGCCGACGTGCCCGAGCAGGCGACCGGGTTCTTCGTCACCGCCGGCGTCGGCACGCAAGGGCGGCCGCGCTGAGCGTCCTTCGACAGGCTCGGGACGAGCGCAATCGGGCTTCGCGAAGGCAAATCTACCGCCTGATCCCCTCCCCCTCGTGCTGCGCTTGCCGAAGCGAGCTTGTCGCCAGATGAACGGCGCTTGCCGCGCGTTACAATTTGCGACAATTTCGCCTTCGCCCGGCAAAGAGGTGCGACATTGGGCCCATAGAAGGTGGCGGTGGGTAGCGGGGCGCCGCTCCCTTTGCTCCCCTTCAGGCCGGCGCCCCGTTGCTCTCACGGACCGACAGGGGCATTGGAGGACACTGTCCATGCGCAAGTCGCTGACCCTCTCGTTTGCTGCGGCCGCGGCCTTGCTTGCCGGCGGCGCTCATGCCCAATCCGAAACGCCCCAAGCGGGACCGTCGCGGGCCGAACCGCGTCCGGCGATGACCCGCGCCGACGTCGAGCAGCGCACCGCCGAGATGTTCGGCCGGATGGATGCCAACGCCGACGGCGTGCTCGACCAGGCCGACCGCGATGCGCGGCAGCGCAAGGCGTTCGACCGTGTCGATGCCGACCACGACGGATCGATCAGCTTCGCCGAATACGAAGCGCGCGACGCGCACCGCCGCGAGGCGCGTGCGGAGCGCGGCACGGCCCGGGCAGAGCACCGCTTCGGCCGGCGCGGCGGCCACGGCATGGCCCGGGCGGCCGACGCCGACAGCGACGGCACGATCACACAAGCCGAATTCACCACTGCCGCGCTCGCCCGCTTCGACCGCGCCGACGCCAATCGCGACGGCACGATCAGCGCCGAGGAGCGCCGCGGTGCGCGCCACCATCACAGTCGCCGCGGCCGGGCCGCGCGCGACGCCGGCTGATCGCTGACCCGGGGGCAACGGCACTGGTGAGCGATCCGACTGCGACCCGCGTCCTGCTCGTCGACGACGAGCCGAGCCTGAGGCAGCCGCTGGCCGACTACCTGGTCCGCCAGGGCTTCGTCGTGCGCCAGGCCGAGGACGCGGCCAAGGCGCGCTCGGCGCTGCTCGAGGAAACGCCCGACCTCGTCCTGCTCGACATCATGATGCCCGGCGAGGACGGTCTTTCACTGTGCCGCCACTTGTCCGAGAGCAAGAACATCCCGGTGATCCTGCTGACCGCGCGCGGCGAGGCGACCGACCGCATCGTCGGGCTCGAGATCGGCGCCGACGACTACGTGGTCAAGCCGTTCGAGCCGCGCGAGCTCGTCGCGCGGATCCGCTCGGTGCTGCGCCGTTCGGCCAAGCAGCCGAGCGCGGCGACCGAGGAAGACGCGCTCTACGAGTTCGAAGGCTGGCTGCTCGATCCGCTCAAGCGGCGGCTGACCGATCCCGAAGGCACCGTTGTGCCGCTGTCCTCGGCCGAGTTTCGCCTGCTGGTCGCCTTCCTGACCCATCCGCGCCAGGTGCTCGACCGCGACCGCCTGCTCGACATGGTCCAAGGGCGCGAGGCGCATCTGTTCGACCGCGCGGTCGACAACCAGGTCAGCCGGCTGCGGCGCAAGATGGAATCCGACAGCCGCGACCCGCGGCTGATCCAGACCGTGTGGGGCGGCGGCTATCGCCTCGCCGCCGACGTCCGCCGCACCGCGCCCGATCGCAGCTGAGCGTCCATGCGCCGCTTCCTTCCCAAGAGCCTGCTCGGGCAAATGCTGTTGTCGGTCGCGCTGGCGCTGCTCGTCGCGCAGACGATCTCGGCGGTGCTGCAATACCGCTCGGCCGAGCAGCGCCGCGAGATGATCGCGGCCAACGGTCTCGCCTTCCAGCTGGTGACCGAACCGCGGTTCGACTTCCGCCGACCCAATCTCCGGCACAATCCGGGCAAGAACAACCGCGGGCGCTGGCAGCGGCTCCAGGTCGAGCGCACCACCCAGCAGCCGCTCCACCCCGGCGAGGTCCGCGACGCGGCGAGGGAGGAGATGCTCCGGTCGATCCTCGCGGACCAGGGCGTGGATCCGGCGCAACTGGTGGTCGTCACGCGCCAGGTGGCGAACGACGAATACGTCATGAACCAGCTGCGCGACCGCGAGCGCGCCGACTGGGCGCGCGGCCGGATGCTCGTTGCCGGCCTCCAGCGCCGCGGCGAAACCGACTGGACCGTCGCGCGCTGGTCGATCGCCGGACCCGAGCCGAACCAGCTCGGCTACCTGATCGGCCAGACGCTGCTGCTTTACGTGGTGCTCGTCGGCGGGCTCGCGTGGCTGTTGCGGCGGATCACCCGGCCGATCGCGGCGCTGACCAAGCGGCTCGAGCGCTTCGCCGCGACGCGCGAGCTCGACGGCCAGCTCGAGCCTTCGGGCCCCGACGACACCCGCCGGCTGATCGCCGCGCACAACGCGATGGAAGCGCGCATTGCCGCGCTGCTCGACGAGAAGGACGTCATGCTCGGCGCGATCGGGCACGACCTCAAGACCCCGCTCGCGGCGCTGCGCGTGCGCATCGAATCGGTCGAGGACGACACCGAGCGCGCACGCATGGCCGCGAGCATCGAGGACATCACCCGCTCGCTCGACGACATCCTCTCGCTCGCCCGCGTCGGTCGCCCGAGCGACCCGCTCGAACGCACCGACCTCGCCGCGCTGCTCGCCGCGGTGGTCGAGGAGTTCGAGGACATGGAAGAGCCGGTCGAGCTTGCCGAGACCCAGCGCCTCGCCATGCCGCTGCGCGCGACCTGGTTGCGGCGCGCGCTGCGCAACCTGATCGAGAATGCGCTGCGCTACGGCGAGCGCGCCCGCGTCTCGCTCGCCCGCGAGGGCCGCCAGGCCGTGGTGCGCATCGAGGACGACGGCCCGGGCATTCCCGAAGGCGAGATCGCCGCGATGATGGAGCCGTTCGCCCGCGGCGACGGCTCGCGCAACCGCGAGACCGGCGGCTCGGGCCTCGGCCTCGCGCTCGCCCGCGCGATCGCCGACCAGCACGGCGGCACGCTGACGCTGACGAACCGCAAGGGCGCGGGCGGCAAAGTCGCCGGACTCGTCGCCGAACTGCGCTTGCCAATCGACTGACGGCTTCGCCCTGGCGCCCGAGTGCTGCTAGGGCCGGTTGCTTTGGAAACCATTTTCCCCGGAGTCTCTCCCCCTTGAAGCGTTTTCCCGTCACCGCGCTGACCGGCCTGTTCCTCGCCGGCTGTGCCGCCGCCTCGTTCGCCCAGACCCCCGCGCCCGCGATCCCCACCGGCCCGCTATCGGAATCGGTCCCGAGCGACCTGCCGCGCGTCGCGCGCCCGTCGCATTACGCGATCGAGGTGGTCCCTGACGCGACCAACCTGACCTTCAGCGGGACCTCGAGCATCGACCTCGAGGTGTTCCAGCGCACCGACACGCTGACGCTGCACGCGAATGAGCTGGCTTTCGCATCCGCGCGCCTGCTGCCCGCGAACGGCGCGGGCCAGGGCGTGGCGCTCGAGGCCAGGACCGACGCCGAGGCCCAGACCGTCGAGCTCACCGCGCCCGAGCCGATCGCGCCGGGCAAGTATCGCCTGACGTTTGCCTACACCGGCAAGATCAACACCCAGGCGAACGGGTTGTTCGCGCTCGACTACCCCGACAAGCGCAGCGGCGAGACCGTGCGCGGGCTGTTCACCCAGTTCGAGGCGCCCGATGCGCGCCGCTTCGCGCCGATGTTCGACGAGCCGAGCTACAAGGCGACCTTCGATCTCTCGGCGGTGGTCCCGGCGAGCCAGATGGCGGTCAGCAACATGCCGGTCGCGCGCGAGGAGCCGCTGTCCGGCGGCCGCAAGCGGGTCACCTTCCAGACCACCCCGACGATGTCGAGCTACCTCCTGTTCTTCGCGGTCGGCGATTTCGAGCGGCTCGCGACCAAGGGCCCCGGCGGCGTCGACGTCGGCATCGTCAGCCCGGCGGGCAGCGGCGAGCAGGCGCGCCGCGCGCTCGAGGCGACCCCGCAGATCCTCGAGTACTACAACGATTATTTCGGCGTGCCCTTCCCGCTGCCCAAGCTCGACAACGTCGCGGCGCCCGGCCAGTCGCAGTTCTTCGGCGCGATGGAGAACTGGGGCGCGATCCTCACGTTCGAGAAGTACCTGCTGATCGATCCGACGATCAGCGACCCGGCGACGCAGAACTACCAGTACACCGCGCTCGCGCACGAGATCGCCCACCAGTGGTTCGGCGACATCGTCACGATGCAGTGGTGGGACGACCTGTGGCTCAACGAGGGCTTCGCCAGCTGGATGGAGACCAAGGCCAGCGCCCAGTTCCGGCCCGACTGGTTCCCGCTGCTCGAGCGCGTCAACGGCCGCGAGACCGCGATGGGCTACGACGCGTTCGCGACCACCCACCCGGTGGTCCAGAAGATCCGCACGGTCTCCGAAACCAACCAGGCGTTTGACGCGATCTCGTACTCGAAGGGCGAGGCGGTGATCGCGATGCTCGAGGCCTATGCCGGCGAGGATACCTGGCGCGACGGCATCCGCAGCTACATTCGCGAGCACCGCTACGGCAACACCACCAGCGACGACCTGTGGCGCGCGGTCGAGGCGGCCGGTGCGCGCGGCCTCATCGATATCGCGCACGACTTCACGCTCCAGCCAGGCGTGCCGCTGGTGCGCGCCGATGCCGTCTGCCGCAACGGCACGACCGTGCTGAGCCTGACGCAGAGCGAGTTCAGCCGCGATCGCAAGGACGAGGTCGCCGCGAACCCCGGGCGCTGGCGCGTGCCGCTGCTGATCGAGGCCGGAACCGCCGCGCCGCAACGCCGCGTGCTCGACGGCAGCGCGACGGTCGAGCTGCCGGGCTGCGGCCCGGTGGTCGTCAACGGCGGCCAGCTCGGCTACTTCCGCACGCTCTACTCGCCGGCGATGGCCTCGGCGCTGGTCGGCGCGCTGCCCGGATTGAAGCCGATCGACCAGCTCGGCCTGCTGCGCGATTCGTTCGCGCTCGCGCAAGGCAACTACCAGTCGATCGCGACCGGGCTCGACCTGCTCGCCGCGGTGCCCGGCGACGCCAATCCGATCGTCTTCGAAGGTGCGGTCGCGCGCTGGGACGGGGTCTACGACATCGCGTCCGAGGCAGCCAAGCCCGAGGTCGCCACGCTCGCGCGCACGAGCCTGCTGCCGCGGCTCGAGGCGCTCGGCTTCGATCCCAAGCCCGACGAATCGCTCGCCGACACGCAGCTGCGCGGCGACCTGCTGAGGGTGCTCGGACGCATGGGCGACGAGACCGTGGCCGCCGAGGCGCGCCGCCGCTTCGCCGGCCTTGCCGCCGATCCGAAGTCGCTCGACGGGCCGCTCAAGACCACCTGGCTCGGCATCGTCGCGCGCAACGCGACCGCGGCCGAATGGGATCGCCTCGCCGAGCTCGCCGGCTCCGCGCCGAGCGCGGTCGAGCGGCAGGCCTATTACACCTTGCTCGGCGCGGCGAAGGACCCGGCGCTCGCGCAGAAGGCGCTCGATTTCGCGCTGACCGGCAAGGCCGGCACGACCAGCGCGGCGATCGTCGAAGCGGTGTCGGGGCCGAACCCCGACCTCGCGTTCGATTTCGCGATCGCCAACCGCGCGAAGCTCGAGCCGCTGGTCGACGCCTCGGGCCGCGCCGGCTACATCGCCGGGCTCGCGGCCTCGTCGCGCGATCCGGCGATGGTCGGCAAGCTCGAGCAGTTCCGCGGAACCGTCCCCAGCGACGAGCAGCGCGAGGTCAATCGCCGCATCGCCGGTATTCGCGAGCGGCTCACCAGCGAACCGCGTCTCGCGGGCGAAATCGGCGAATGGCTGGCGAAGCGCTGACGCGCTAGCGCATCAGCCCGCCGATCAGGTTGCGCACGAAGCGGCCGGCGAACTGGCCGCCGAGGCTCGTCGCGAGCGAACCGGCGCCCGATACGGCTGCGTTGCGCATCGGGTTCGAGCGCGACTTTCGCCCGGTCACGGCGGCCGCGGCGATCGTCGCGGCCGAACCCAGCGCAGCGCCGGTCGCGGCCTTGCCGGCCTTGCCGAAGATGGCTCCCCAGATGCTCGGGCTGGTCTGCTCGCGCCGGCCGACTTCCTCGCGGCCCTTCTCGGCGACTTCCTGCGCGGTCGCCGCGGCGTCGGTGGCCTTCTGCGCGAGCACTTCCTCGCAGCTCTCGCGGTCGATGCGGGTATCGTACTTGCCGGAGTACGGGCTGACCGACTGGACGATCGCGCGCTCCTTGTCGTCGACCGGACCGAGCCGGCTGCGCGGCGGCTTGATCAGCGTGCGCTGGACCACCGACGGCGCGCCGTCGGCCATCAGCGTCGAAACGAGCGCCTCGCCGACCTTGAGCTCGGTAATCGCGGTGGCGACGTCGAGGTCGGGGTTGATGCGGAAGGTCTCCGCCGCGGCCTTGATCGCCTTCTGGTCGCGCGGGGTGTAGGCGCGCAGCGCGTGCTGCACGCGGTTGCCGAGCTGGCCGGCGACCTTCTCGGGGATGTCGATCGGGTTCTGCGTGACGAAGTAGACCCCCACGCCCTTCGAGCGGATCAGTCGCACGACCTGCTCGATCGTCTCGAGCAGCGCTTGCGGCGCATCGTCGAACAGCAGGTGCGCCTCGTCGAAGAAGAACACCAGCTTGGGCTTTTCGG
>CBHWED010000093.1:0-11413 GCA_966112795.1 uncultured bacterium | reverse complement strand
GAGCGTTGTGCAGGAGTGTGCACGCGAAGACGCGAAGACGCGAAGTCCTGGTGGTCGTTGACCACGCGCCGTATGCCTTCGCGGAATGTTGCCGCACCGAAGTTCATCAGTAATCCGAGCGATCGATTGGTGAGCCGCAGATATGTGAGAAGCTGCTTCGTGTGAACCTTTGCCAGCGCCTCGACCGACTTCACCTCGATGATCAGACGATCCTCGACGACAATATCGACGCGGAACGCGTCAGGAAAAATCAGACCGTCGCATTTGAGCGAGACGGGCTTCTGTCGATCCACCATGAAGCCGGCTCTCGCGAGCCGGGCCGCCAGAACCATCTCGTAGACCGATTCAAGCAAGCCCGGACCAAGTTCACGGTGGATGCTTAGACCATGATCGATCGCAGCAGCCGCGAGCTCTTCAGTCGGATGCACCATGGCGCGACATCTTCGCGCCTTCGCGTCTTCGCGTGCAACTCTGATTGCACCCAGTTCAGACCAATTCCCGCACGTCCGTCAGCTTGCCCGTGACCGCCGCCGCGGCCGCCATCGCCGGGCTGACCAGGTGCGTCCGCGCCCCGGGACCCTGGCGGCCGACGAAGTTGCGGTTGCTGGTCGAGGCGCAGCGCTCGCCGGCGGGGACCTTGTCGGGATTCATGCCGAGGCACGCCGAGCAGCCCGGCTCACGCCATTCGAGGCCGGCGTCGGTGAACACCTTATCGAGCCCTTCGGCTTCGGCCTGTTCCTTCACGAGGCCCGAGCCAGGGACGACGATCGCCCACTTGACGCCCGGCGCCTTGTGGCGGCCGCGGAGCACCTCGGCGGCGGCGCGCAAGTCCTCGATGCGGCTGTTGGTGCACGAGCCGATGAACACGTTCTGCACCTCGACCTCGCTCATCCGCTGGCCGGGCTCGAGGCCCATGTAGTCGAGGCTCGCGCGCGCGGCCTTCTGTTTGCTCGGATCCGCGAAGCTCGCCGGATCGGGCACGACGCCGCCGATCGCCACGGTGTCCTCGGGGCTGGTGCCCCAGGTCACCGTCGGCTGGACCGTGCTCGCGTCGATCACCACGCTCTTGTCGAACACCGCGCCTTCGTCGGTCGGCAGCGTGCGCCAGTAGGCGACCGCGCGGTCCCACTCCTCGCCCCTGGGCGCGAACGGACGGCCCTCGAGATAGGCGAACGTGGTCTCGTCGGGCGCGATCAGACCGACGCGCGCGCCGCCCTCGATGCTCATGTTGCACACCGTCAGCCGGCTCTCGATGCTCATCTGCTCGAACACCTTGCCGCGATACTCGATCGCATGGCCGGTGCCGCCGGCGGTGCCGATCACGCCGGTGATGTGCAGGATCAGGTCCTTGGCGGTGACGCCGGGCGAAAGCTCGCCCTCGACGCGCACTTCCATGGTCTTCCAGGTGCGCAGCAGCAGCGTCTGCGTCGCGAGCACGTGCTCGACCTCGCTGGTGCCGATGCCGAACGCGAGCGCGCCCAATGCGCCGTGCGCCGCGGTGTGGCTGTCGCCGCAGACCAGCGTGGTGCCGGGGAGGGTGAAGCCCTGCTCGGGCCCGACGACGTGGACGATGCCCTGGTTGCGGCTGGTCGCGTCGAAGTAGCGCACGCCGAACTCGGGCGCGTTGCGCTCGAGCGCGGCGAGCTGGTCGCGGCTCTCGGTGTCGGCGATCGGCACGCGGTGGCCTTCGGCGTCGAGCCGCGGCGTGGTCGGCAGGTTGTGGTCGGGCACCGCGAGCGTGAGCTCGGGATGGCGCACCTTGCGCCCGCTCATCCGCAGCGATTCGAACGCCTGCGGACTGGTCACTTCGTGGACGAGGTGGCGGTCGATGAAGATCAGGCAGGTGCCATCGTCGCGCCGCTCGATCACGTGCGCGTCCCAGATCTTCTCGTAGAGGGTGCGGGGGCGACTGGTCATGGCTTGCGCCTAATCGCGTCGCCCCCGCTCTGACAAGGTATCAAACCTTGGGCCTGCTCAAGCTTCAACGATGGTCGAAGCGGTCGTGACGATCGTGGCGGTCGTGGCCGCGGTCGAAGCGGCCGTTGCGGTCGTGCGACTGGGCATAGACCTGCGCCTTGACCGCGCTCAGCTGGCCGTCGAGCTGGCGCAGCTCGCCACGGGTGAAGCCGTTGCGGGCGTAGCCGCGATAGAGCGCCTGCAGCCGGTCGACCTGGTTCTCGAGCCGCTGCTCCTCGCGCGGCGAGAGGCCGCGGAGATTGTCGACCTGGCGGTCGAGCTGGGCGATCTCGGCGCGGATCTGGCCGGCGTTGTTCCACGACGCGGCACTCGCCGGGGTGGCGACCGCGGCGACAGCGGCAAGCGCGAGCGGGGCGGCGATGAGGAACTTCTTCATGGGGTACTCCTTACTTCGTTCATCTTTCGGCGTCTGCCGATGAACGGAATATGCTCCTAAGCCCGCTTCGTGTCCGTCACCTTTGGTAAGAATGTGTCGCGATTCCGGTGCATTGCTTTCGCTAGGCTGCACGAGTGCGCCAGACTGGCCCGGAACCCGTGCGAAGCGTATGGAGGCGGGCATGGCTTGGCTGTTCCCCGCCCTCATCGCGCTCGCTGCGCTCGTGGCGATGGAGGGCGTCGCCTGGGCGAGCCACAAGTACGTGATGCATGGCTTCGCCTGGGCTTGGCACCGCGACCACCACGAGCCGCACGACGATCTGCTCGAGAAGAACGACCGCTTCGGCCTCGTCGGCGCAGCGCTGAGCATCGCGATGTTCGCGCTCGGCTCGCCGCTGATCATGGGCGCCAACGCCTGGTGGCCGGGCACCTGGCTCGGCCTCGGCGTGCTCGGCTACGGCGTGGTCTACACGCTGGTCCACGACGGCCTCGTCCACCAGCGCTGGTTCCGTTACGTCCCGCGCCGCGGCTACCTCAAGCGGCTGGTGCAGGCCCACAACCTGCACCACGCGACCGTAGGCAAGCACGGCGGGGTGAGTTTCGGCTTTGTAGTCGCGCGCGATCCCGCGGTGTTGAGCGCCGAGCTGAAGCGGCAGCGTGAAGCGGGGTTGCGGTAGTTCGCGAGAGCGTGGGCGCCTAGCCCGCCGCCAGCCGCGCCGCGTGCTGCTTCACCAGCGCGATCATGTTGGGCACGCCCTGGGTGCGGTTCGAGCTGAGCTGATTCCTAAGGTCGAACGGCTCGAGCGCGCCCGCGACATCCATCGCCGCGACTTCGGCGGCCGGCTTGTCCTGCACCGCGGCCAGCACCAGCGCGACGATGCCCTTGGTGATCGCCGCGTTGCTGTCGGCGAGGAAGTGCAGCTGGCCGTCGCGCTCGGTCGGATAGACCCACACGCTCGCCGAGCAGCCGCGCACGAGTGTGGCGTCGGTCTTGAGCGCCTGCGGCATGTCGTCGAGCTCGCGGCCGAGCTCGATCAGCAGGCGATACCGTTCGTCGGCATCGAGAAATTCGTATTCTTCTAGAATGTCGGCCAGGGAGCGCATGAGGCGCCCCCTAGCGTATTGCGGTTACAGGTCCACCCCGCTGGCGATCGCCTCGAGCTTGCGGATGCGCTCCTTGAGATCGGCGATCTCGATCCGCGCCGCGCCCTCGCGGGCTCCGCCTTCGATCTCGTGGTGCGTCCGCCGGCCCGTCTCGAGCTCGCGGCTCTTGAGCGCCAGCCAGTCCTGCCAGCCCTTGAGCGTGGCACCGGCGATCACCAGAAGACCCATCAGGGCGCTGGCGGCGATCAGCAATTCCTGGCTCATTGTCGCTAGTCTCCTCGACCTATCCGGTCACTTCTCGCGCAGGCTCTCGATCTCGGCCGAGAGCAGCTTGGTCTCACGTTCCTCGGTGGCGATGCGCTCGAGCACCTTGACCCGCTCGCGCAGTTCCTCGACCTCGCGCTCGAGCGCGGGGTTGGTCGGCGGGTTGATCGGCTTCTCGCCGCCCATCCAGTCGACCGCGATGCCGTTCTTCGCGCGGTGCTTGGCCTTCTGCACTTCGGTGAAGCAGACCAGCGCCACGATGATGACGACGGCAATCGCCCAGACACCAGCAGTCATTGCACATTCCCCTTGTCCTGCAGCCGCGCCGGCTGTTCGCGCAGCGCCTCGATCTCGCTGGCGAGGCTGTAGCTCTTGTCGGTCACGATCCGCTCGAGCACCGCGAGGCGGTCCTCGGAGGCCTCGAGCCGGTCGGTCAGGCGCGCGTTCTCGGCCTTGAGCCGCTCGACCTCGGCAACATCCTCGGCGCCCTGGCGGCGGCCGCGGCGGTGCGGCCGGTCGTGATCGGGCAGCCCGTGCTTGGCCCGCACCCAGGTCTTGAGGATGCCGCCGAACGTCGCGATCGCGATGATTCCGAGAACGAATTCCGGTCCACCCCAGTTCATCGTACCAAACTCCGTCAGTCCACAGGTTCAGTTCTTGGCCTTGTCGGCCAGCTTCGGATCGTCGCGCAGCCGCTCGATCTCGTGGCCGAGGCGGTAGCCGCCGTCGGTGACGATCCGCTCGACCACCGCCAGGCGGTCCTGCATCGCGCCGATCTCGGCGCGCAGCTGGGCGTTCTCCTGGGTCAGCAGCTTGACCCGCTCCATCGCCTCGGTGGTCACCGCCGGCTTGAGCGACTGCCCCCACATCCCTTCGAGCGGGTAGCCGTGCTTGATCTTGAGCCGGGTGTTGTGGACCGCGGCGAGGATCCCGCCCATCGACACTGCGACGATGCCGGCGATCCCCCAGCCGATGTACGGAAGCAGCTGTTGCAGCACGTCCATCAGTTGAACTCCTTCTCGGGCCGGGCGAGCTGCGCCGCGGGTTCGCTGCGCAAGTCCTCGATCTGTTGCGCGAGGTCGGCGCCCTTGTCGGTGGCGATGCGCTCGAGCACGCGCACCCGCGCTTCGAGCTGCTCGACGTGCGAGGCGTACTGCGCGGCCTTCTCGGCGGTGCGGTCGGCCGTCAGCGTGAGCTGCTTCTCCTTGTACGACATGATCCGCTTGAAGATCGTGCCGACGAGGATCGTCACGGCGATCAGCCCGCCGACGATCGCGACCAGCGCAATGGTTTCACCAGGGCCCATCAGTTGTTCCTTTCCGCTTCGCGGGTCTCGACAAGCTCCTCGACCCGGCGCTGGTCGCGCAGCGCCTCAATCTGCGTCGCGACGTCGTAGCCGCGGTCGGTGACGATCCGCTCGAGCACGCGCACGCGCTCCTCGAGCTCGGAGTTCCCGGTCGCATATTGCGCAGCCTTCTCGGCCGCGAGCTTGGCCTGGACCTCGAGCACCTTGCGCTGGTGCTGGGTCCAGATCGCGATGATCGGGATGCCGAACACGCCCACCACCGCGGCGAGGCCGATCAGTTCGCCCATCAGATCCTCCCGCGCGGCGACGACGCCTCGAGCCGCTGGTCGAGCTGACGCTCGTCGCGCAGGGCCTCGATCTTGTGCGCGAGGTCGTAGCCGCCGTCGGTGACGATCCGCTCGAGCACCCGCACGCGGTCCTCGAGCTCCTCGATCCGCGCGTCCTGCCGCACGTCGCCGCCGCTCTCGCGACCGGCGGCGGCCGCGAGCCGCATCTGCTCGATCTTCTCGCGATGCTTGAGCTTGATCGCGGTGATCGGGATCGAGACACCCATGATGATGCCCATGATCGGGATCAGAATTCCGAGGTCACCCATTCGACTATTCCCCTTCAGCCGCGCTCAGCGCTGGCGTTCCAATTCGGCCGGCCGCTCGCGCAGCGCCTCGATCTGCGAGGCGAGGTCGTAGCCGCCCTCGGTCACGATCCGTTCGAGCACCCGCACCCGCTCCTGCAGCTCGGCGATCTGCTTCGTCTGCTGCGGATCGGCCTTCCCGCGCGCGGACATGCCGGCGGCGATCCGCTTCTCCTCGAGCTGCGCCTGGCTGCGGACCCAGACGATTCCCACGACCATCAGAAACGGTGCGAGGAAGATCAGCAGGCCTGCATCGAACATCGGTCCCAACTCCTCCAGGTGCTCAGCGCAGCCGTTCGATCTCGGCCGACAGGCGCGGGTTGCTGGTCACGTAGTAGGTCTCGACCTCGGCCAGCCGACGGTCGATGTCGCGGAACCGCGAGCGGACCTCGCGTGCGGTGCGCGCGGGGCTCTGGCGGACCCGCTGCCAGTACTTCTGCTCGTCGTGGTCGACGTAGAGGTCGTCGGGCTTCTTGTTCAGCGCCAGGCCGGCGATGAAGTAGAACGGGATGATCCCGCCGCTGGTCATGAAGCACAGCATCAGCGCAGCCATCCGGACCCAGAAGGCGTTGACCCCCGTGTAGTCGGCGATGCCCGCGCAGACGCCCATCAGCTTGGCGTTCTGCTTGTCGCGGTAAAGCGTGGTGCGAGGGGTGTTCACTTGCGGGTTCCCTTCTTCTCGGCGAGCAGGCGGTCGAGCTCGCGCAGCGGTTCGTTGTCGATGTCGCGGTCGGCCGTGATGCGCGCCGGCCGGAACTCGGGATTGTCGGAGGCGACCAGGCGCTCGACGGTGTCCATCCGTTCGTCGAGCCGGCGGGCGAGCTGGTAGAGCTCGTCGAGCAGGTGCTCGTCGTCGGTGGTGATCGTCGCCGCGGTCTTCCACTTGGTGATGTAGTGCATGATGATCCACGGCAGGCCGATGAAGATCGCCGGGACGATGAAGATCTCGGAACCCACGGATCAGCCCTCCTTGCTTTCGCCGCCCATGCCGAGCGCGCGCTTCATTTCTTCGAGTTCCTCGTCGATCTTGTCGGCGCCCTCGAGCGCGGCGATCTCGTCGGCCAGCGTCGGCTTGCCCGAGCCATCGGCGATCGACAGCGCGTCGGCGCGGCCTTCGGCGTAATCGACCCGACGCTCGAGCTGGTCGAAGCGCGTGAGCGCCTCGTCGACCCGCTCGTTGGTCATCAGCGTGCGCAGCTTGACCCGGTTCTCGGCGCTTTCGAGCCGCGCGGCGATCTGCGTCTGCCGGCTGCGCGCCTCGCGCAGGCGGTTCTGCAGCTTCTGGATGTCCTGCTCGTAGGCCCGCAGCGCATCGTCGAGCACCGCGATCTCCTGCTTGAGCTGGTCGGCCATGTCGGCCGAGCGCTTCTTCTCGACCAGCGCCGCGCGGGCGAGGTCCTCGCGGTCCTTGCTCAGCGCCAGCTGGGCCTTCTCGCCCCAGTCGGCCTGAAGCCGCTCGAGCTTGACCGTGTGGCGGTGCATTTCCTTCTGGTCCGCGATCGTGCGCGCCGCGCTCGCCCGCACTTCGACCAGCGTCTCCTCCATCTCGAGGATGATCATCCGGATCATCTTGGCCGGGTCGTCGGCCTGGTCGAGCAGGTCGTTGAAGTTGGCGGCGATGATGTCGCGGGTACGGGAAAAGATGCCCATCCAGGGTACTCCAGAAACGAAGGTATTGACGGAATCGAGTGTCGAGTTGCTCGCCGGCGTCGGGCTGGTGCGCAGCCGTTCGATCTCGCGGTCGAGACGCGAGACGCGGCGGGCCCCGCCACCCCCGATCGGGGTCAGCGGATCGTCGTCACGCGTCATGCGAGCTCCACCACCGGCGTCGTGGCGACGACCGTCTCGGCCGTCGCGTCGAGCTGATAGGTCAGCGCGAACACGTTGAACGTGACCATCGCGGCGACGCTCACCAGCGCGGCGAAGCCGAGCTTGCTGGTGAAGAATTCGCGGTCGTACATGGCGAGATAACCTCCTGGTCCAAACTGTATGCCGGCCAAGGAGCAAGGAGCGTGCCAATTCGCGAAAATGCGGGAAATGTGAGGTTCGCGGCGTCTTTTGCACAATGGCATGTGGTGAAGATTGCCAGCATGTGGGGCTTTTCGCTATAACTTGGGCATGGATCGGGAATCCCACCAATTTATCGGCCAGTCCGGCGCCTTCCTCGATGCGGTCGAGCGCGCCAGCCGTGCCGCGCCGATGCGCCGCCCGGTCCTGGTTATCGGCGAACGCGGCACCGGCAAGGAACTGATCGCCGAACGCCTTCACCGTCTGTCGAACCGCTGGGAAGAGCCGCTGATCATCATGAACTGCGCGGCACTGCCCGAGACGCTGATCGAGGCCGAGCTGTTCGGGCACGAGGCCGGCGCGTTCACCGGCGCGACGCGCGCGCGTCCCGGCCGGTTCGAGGAGGCCGATCGCGGCACGCTGTTCCTCGACGAGATCGGCACGCTGTCGATGGCCGCGCAGGAGCGTCTGCTGCGCGCGGTCGAATACGGCGAGGTCACCCGCATCGGCGCCTCGCGCCCGATGCGCGTCGACGTGCGCATCGTCGCCGCGACCAACGAGGACCTGCCCGCGCTCGCCGAGGAGGGCACGTTTCGCGCCGACTTGCTCGACCGCCTGAGCTTCGAGGTTATCACCCTGCCGCCGTTGCGCGTGCGCGAGGGCGACATCGACGTGCTCGCCGACTTCTTCGGCCGCCGCATGGCCGCCGAGATCGGCTGGGAGCGCTGGCCCGGCTTCGCGCCGCACGTCCGTCAGCGGCTCGACGAGCATCCCTGGCCCGGCAACGTGCGCGAGCTGCGCAACGTGGTCGAGCGCGCGGTCTACCGCTGGGACGACTGGGACGAGCCGATCGGCCACGTCCAGTTCGACCCGTTCGACAGCCCGTGGAAGCCGGTGTCGATGCCGCGCGCCGAAGGCGAGGGCGCTGCGCCGCGACCCGCTCGCCCGCCGCGCGCCGCCGGGCCCGACTACGAATCGGTCGCCGACTTGCGCAGCGCGGTCGAAGCGCACGAGCGGGCGATCCTCGAGCATCATCTCGGGCGCAACCGCTGGAACCAGCGCCAGACCGCCAAGGCGCTCGGGCTGACCTACGACCAGCTCCGGCATTGCCTGCGCAAGCACGGACTTGCCGAACGGGGTGCCGAATAAGTCGTTGCCGGAATTCAGGTGTAAAGAATACCGACGAATCGTACGGGATCGTCGAGCCGATCATGTCAAGTCGAGGGATATCGGCGTGTCTGTAGGCTTAGGGAAAATACCCCGATAACCCGACGATCTACTTCAGGGTTTATTTCACGAGCACGCCGGGGCCTACCCGGATTGTGACGGTGCGGGCGCGGACAGCATAAGCTGGTCTCTTTCGGGTAAAGCCGAGGTCTGGCCCGATGCGCTCGCTGGTCCGTCTGTTTGTGCTGTTCGTCTGCATGCTGTCGCTGTCCGCGCACGCGCAAGTCAGCCAGGTCGTCATGGTCCCCGCCTACGGGCCGTTCGTGGTCATCGACGAGCGCACCGCGGCGCTGGTCGGAAGCACCGACGTACGCTCGCCGGCGGCGTTCCGCGCGATGATGCGCGCGCATCCGCAAGTCTCGATGCTGTTCTTCGTCAAATGCCCGGGCACGCGCGACGATGCGTCCAACCTCGCGCTCGGCCGCCTGATCCGCGCCGCGCATCTCGACGCCTACGTGCCGCCTTGGGCCTCGGTCCGCTCGGGGGCCGTCGACCTGCTCGTCGCCGCCGAACACCGCGAGATCGCCGACGGCGCCCAGTTCGTGGTCCACGCCTGGCGCTATTTCGATGGCCGCGAGGCGAGCGATTTCGCCCCGAGCTCGCCGCTGCATCGCCAGTACCTGACTTATTACGGCGACATGGGCATGAGCGCGGGGCAGGCGAAGGCGTTCTATGCGATGACCAACTCGGCCCCGAACCACGGCGCGCGGTGGCTCACCGCCGCCGAAATGCGCGCCTGGATCGGACCGGGCCCAAGCTTCCCGCAGGGCGCCGACAGGGCCGCATTCTAGGGCACGCAACGCCGCTGCATCTCGCGCTTGCCTTTCCGTGTCGCAGCGCTTATCTGCGCCTCCATCCCGACATTGTCGCGACAAGGTGGGGCTGGCGCCGCAAGGGGCCGGCACCGGACACCATTGCCGAACATGTCAGCAAGCGGAGACCCGGTGGCGGATATCGCGCGCCTGATTGAAGTGATCGAACCCGAGGCCACGGCGCTCGGCTTCGAGCTCGTGCGCGTCAAGCTCAGCGGCTCGGGCGACGAGCGGACGCTGCAGGTCATGGCCGAGGATCCGGCGACCGGCCAGCTCGTGGTCGAGCAGTGCATGGCGCTGTCGCGCCGCGTGTCGGACCGGATCGATGCGATCGAGGACGCGGGCGAGGAGCTGATCCACGGCGCCTACAACCTCGAAGTCAGCTCGCCGGGCATCGACCGTCCGCTGACCCGCGCCAAGGACTACGCGAACTGGGCCGGACACGAGGTCAACCTCTCGCTCAACGAGCCGGTTGGCGACCACCGCAAGCTGCGCGGCGAGCTGGTCGGCATCGACGGCGAGACCGTCGCGGTCGAGGACCGCAAGGCCGGCCGCATCGAGGTGCCGCTGGCGCAAATTCATTCGGCGAAGCTGGTCCTGACCGACAAGCTCATCGCCGCCACCCGCCCGCTCGATACGAGCGGTGTCGAAGAACTCGAAGATCTGGAAGAAGAGAAGGCAGAAGACTGATGGCGAGTCCGATTTCCGCCAACAAGGCCGAGCTGCTCGCGATCGCGACCTCGGTCGCCACCGAGAAGATGATCGACAAGGCGATCGTCATCGAGGCGATGGAAGAGGCGATCCAGAAGGCCGCCCGCGCGCGGTATGGCGCGGAGAACGATATCCGCGCCAAGCTCGACCCCATGACCGGCGACTTGCGCCTGTGGCGCGTCGTCGAGGTAGTTGAGGTGGTCGAGGACTACTTCAAGCAGGTCGATCAGAAGCAGGCCGAAAAGCTGCAGCCGGGCGCTCAGATCGGCGATTTCATCGTCGATCCGCTGCCGCCGGTCGATCTCGGCCGCATCGACGCGCAGAGCGCCAAGCAGGTGATCTTCCAGAAGGTCCGCGATGCCGAGCGCGAGCGCCAGTACGAGGAATTCAAGGATCGCGCCGGCGAGATCATCACCGGCGTGATCAAGTCGGTCGAGTTCGGCCACGTGATCGTCAACCTGGGCCGCGCCGAGGGCGTGATCCGCCGCGACCAGCAGATCCCGCGCGAGGCCGCCCGCGTCGGCGAGCGCGTCCGCGCGCTGATCATGAAGGTCGAACGCAACAACCGCGGTCCGCAGATCTTCCTGAGCCGCGCGCACCCCGAGTTCATGAAGAAGCTGTTCGCGCAGGAAGTGCCCGAGATCTACGACAACATCATCGAGATCAAGGCGGCCGCCCGCGACCCGGGCTCGCGCGCCAAGATCGGCGTGATCAGCCGCGACTCGAGCATCGACCCGGTCGGCGCCTGCGTCGGCATGAAGGGCAGCCGCGTCCAGGCGGTGGTCCAGGAGCTCCAGGGCGAGAAGATCGACATCATTCCCTGGTCCGAGGACACCGCGACGTTCGTCGTCAACGCGCTGCAGCCGGCGACGGTCAGCCGCGTGGTGCTCGACGAGGAAGAGAGCCGCATCGAGGTCGTCGTGCCCGACGACCAGCTGTCGCTGGCGATCGGCCGCCGCGGCCAGAACGTGCGCCTCGCCAGCCAGCTGACCGAGAGCC
>CBHWED010000092.1:0-11447 GCA_966112795.1 uncultured bacterium | reverse complement strand
ACTCGTTGAAGCGCAGCGGGCGGTTGTCGATGCAGCTCGGCAGGCGGAAGCCGTATTCGGCCAAGGTGATCTTGCGACGGTGGTCGCCGCGCGCCATCGCGCCGACCTGCGGGATCGTCTGGTGGCTCTCGTCGACGAACAGCAGCGCGTTCTCGGGCAGGTACTCGAACAGCGTCGGCGGCGGCTCGCCGGGCAGGCGGCCGGTGAGGAAGCGGCTGTAGTTCTCGATCCCGGCGCAGCTGCCGGTGGCGGCGATCATCTCGAGGTCGAAGTTGGTCCGCTGCTCGAGCCGCTGGGCCTCGAGCAGGCGGCCTTCGGCGTGGAGCTCCTTGAGCCGCTCGGTCAGCTCGAAGCGGATCGCCTCCATCGCCTGCTTCATCGTCGGGCCGGGGGTCACGTAGTGCGAGTTCGCGAACACCGCGACCGCATCGAGGCTCGCGCCTTTCTGCCCGGTCAGCGGGTCGAACTCGGCGATGTCCTCGATCTCGTCGCCGAAGAAGCTGACGCGCCAGGCCATGTCCTCGTAGTGGCTCGGGAAGATCTCGAGGCTGTCGCCGCGGACGCGGAAGTTGCCGCGCGCGAACGCGGTGTCGTTGCGCTTGTACTGCAGCGCGACGAGCTTGCGGATGATCTCGCGCTGGTCGACCGAGGTGCCCTTCTTGAGGTCGAAGGTCATTGCCGAGTAGGTCTCGAGGCTGCCGATGCCGTAGAGGCACGAGACCGAGGCGACGATGATCACGTCGTCGCGCTCGAGCAGCGCGCGGGTGGCCGAGTGGCGCATCCGGTCGATCGCCTCGTTCACCGAGCTTTCCTTCTCGATGTAGGTGTCCGACCGCGGCACGTAGGCCTCGGGCTGGTAGTAGTCGTAGTACGAGACGAAATACTCGACCGCGTTGTTGGGGAAGAAGCTCTTGAACTCGCCGTAGAGCTGCGCGGCGAGGATCTTGTTCGGGGCGAGCACGAGCGCGGGGCGCTGCAAGTGCTCGATGACCTTGGCCATCGTGAAGGTCTTGCCCGAGCCGGTCACGCCGAGCAGCACCTGGGTTTTCTCGCCGTCCTGCGCCGAGGCGACGAGTTCGGCGATCGCCGTCGGCTGGTCGCCGCTCGGCTGATAGTCGGACACGAGCTCGAACCGGCGCCCGCCGAGCGCCTTCTCGGGCCGCAGCGGTTTGTGCGGGACGAAAGTCGCGGTGGTGTCCGGCTCTTCCAGCCCGCGACGGATGACGAGTTCGGCCATACGGGACATATGGCGAACGATGATCGCCGAGGCAATGCGCGGGTTGTGCCAAATTCGGCCAGCCGGGCGCTTACGCCGGGCGAGCGTTGGCAGCGCGAGCCGTGCCTGTTAGCCTGCCGCGATGCTGCGGTTCGGACCGCCTGCGAAAAGGGGAATTCGATGCGCCTGATCCACACCGCGCCGCTCGCCGCGGCGATCCTGCTGGCCGCGTGCGGCGGCGATGCCGACACCGACGGCGCGGTTTCCGGCGACGAGATCGCAGCCGAAGCGGCGAACATGATCCAGCCGCAGCCGGGCTTGTACCGCACCTCGTTCGAGCTGCTCGAGGTCAACGTGCCGGGTGCGTCGGACGCGGTGAAGCAGGGAGTCCAGGCGCAGATGGGCGGGGCCGCCGAGGTCGCCAAGCCGATCACCTATTGCCTCACCCCCGAGCAGGCGGCGGCCAACGGGGCGCAGGAGATGGCCAAGCGGATGGCCGAGGGCGACTGCACCGTGGCGCGGTTCGACGTCTCGGGCAACAACATCTCCACCGAGATGCAGTGCACCGGCGGCGGCGCCGGCCCGACCCGGGTGGTCATGGACGGGCAGATGACCGCCACGAGCTCGACGATGACCCAGACCGCCGAGATGGACTTGCCTGGCGTGGGCAAGATCCAGACGAAGACGCGGATCAGCGCCGAACGCGTGGGCGACTGCCCGGGCTGAAGGCAGCTGGCCCGCACCTCGCGGGGATCCGGTCCGGACGGAAACTTCGGGTCCGATCATCGTTCATCGACGAACAAGACAGTTCTGTTACACTGAGCCGATGCACGAGACCGCCTTTCCCGCCGACCGGACGGCTACGCCGATGCGCGATGCGATCGCGCGGCGGGTCGACCTGCTGCGGCACAAGCCGCCCGTCGAAGCGCACGGCCCAGGCCCGAAGTGGCTGTTCCGCGAGCCGCTCGCCTTTCTCGAGCCGCTGACGCGGCCGTTCCGGCACCCGGAAGCCTTGCCGCGCACGAACAATCCGCGGGTGGTCATGCTGCTGCCCGGCTTCGGCACGCACCCGCTGCGCATGCGCCGCATGGCGCGTGAGCTCGAGGCCGCCGGGCACAAGGTCAAGCGCTGGGGGCTCGGCTTCAACCTCGGTCCGACGCCGGAGAACTTCGCGCTGCTCGAGGACCGCGTACGGCGGATCGGCGAGCGCTACGGGCAGAAGGTCGTGCTGGTCGGCTGGAGCCTCGGCGGGATCTTCGCCCGCGAGCTGGCCAAGCGGCATCCGGATATCGTCGCCAAGGTGGTAACCATGGGGACGCCGTTCTCGGGCTCGCCCTATGCCAACAACGCCTGGCGCGCCTACGAGCTCGTCACCGGGCATTCGGTCGAGGCGCCGCCGGTCGAGGTCGAGCTGGCGGTCAAGCCGCCGGTCGAGACCGTGGCGCTGTGGAGCCCGCGGGACGGCATCGTCGCCCCGCGCAGCTCCTGTGGCCTGCCCGGCGAGCGCGATCGCGCCGTTGCGCTGCGGTGCTCGCACATCGGCTTCGCCAACTCCGACGAGGCGATCGCCGCGGTCGCGCGGGAACTGGAACTCGGCTGACATTTTCCTGACTTGAGGCAGCACAAACCGCGCTTGGCGGCTCGGGCCAAGCGTGCCATTGTGCACTGCATCAAGAAGGGGGACCATGACCGCGCCGAGCCCGGCCCAGTTCGACGAGATGCTCGCACCCGACGGTGCGGTGCGCGAGGCCTACACCGACTACCAGCAATGGCTGTCCGAGCAGGACGCCACCTGGATGCGACGCAAAGGGGCCGAGGCCGAGAGCTTCTTCCGCCGCACCGGCATCACCTTCAACGTCTACGGCGACAACGACGGCGAGGAACGGCTGATCCCGTTCGACATGGTGCCGCGCATCCTCAGCGGCGGCGAGTGGCGCCGGCTCTCGCGCGGGATCGAACAGCGCGTGCGCGCGCTCAACGCGTTCATGCACGACCTCTATCACCGCCAGGAGATCGTCCGCTCGGGGCGCCTGCCCGAGCGGCTGTTCCGCAACAACGAGGCCTGGCTGCCCGAGATGGTCGGCTTCACTCCTCCGGGCGGGGTCTACACGCACATCGTCGGCATCGATCTCGTGCGCACCGGGCCCGACGAGTTCCTCGTGCTCGAGGACAACGCGCGCACGCCCTCGGGCGTCAGCTACATGCTCGAGAACCGCGAGACGATGATGGCGATGTTCCCCGAGCTGTTCGCGCGGGTCAAAGTTCAGCCGGTGTCGAACTATCCGCGCATGCTGGCGAAAAGCCTCGCCGCGTGTGCGCCGAAGGGCGCCGGCGAGGTGCCCACGGTCGCGGTGCTCACGCCGGGAATCTACAACTCGGCCTACTTCGAGCACGCCTTCCTCGCCGACCAGATGGGCGCCGAGCTCGTCGAGGGCAGCGACCTCAGGGTGGTCGATGGCCGCGTGCAGATGCGCACCACGCTCGGGTTCCAGCCGATCGACGTGCTCTATCGCCGGGTCGACGACGAGTTCCTCGACCCGCTGACCTTCAATCCCTCGAGCGTGCTCGGGGTGCCGGGAATCATGGACGTCTACCGCGCCGGGCGGATCACCATCGCCAACGCGCCGGGCACGGGGATCGGCGACGACAAGGCGATCTATTCGTTCATGCCCGAGATCGTCGAGTTCTACACCGGCGAGAAGCCGCTGCTGCCCAATGTGCAGACCTGGCGTTGCGCCGATGCCGACGGGCTCGGCTACGTGCTCGACAACCTCGAGGAGCTGGTGGTCAAGGAGGTCCACGGATCGGGCGGCTACGGCATGCTGATCGGCCCGACCGCGAGCAAGCGCGAGATTGCCGAGTTCCGAGCCAAGCTCACGGCCAATCCGGCGAACTACATCGCCCAGCCGACGCTCGCCCTCTCGACCGTGCCGGTGTTCACCCAGGCCGGGCTCGCGCCGCGCCACGTCGACTTGCGGCCGTTCGTGCTGGTCTCGCCCGACGGGATCGAGATCACCCCCGGTGGGCTCACGCGGGTGGCGTTGAAGAAGGGCTCGCTGGTGGTGAACTCGAGCCAGGGGGGCGGGACCAAGGACAGCTGGGTGCTCGACGACTGATGGCCGGGACCCGCTCATGCTAGGCCGTGTCGCCAACGGCATTTTCTGGATGTACCGCTATCTCGAGCGGGCGGAGAACACCGCGCGCCTGCTCGCCGCCGGGCATCGCATGTCGCTGACCCGCGGGCCCGACACGAGCCGCGAGGAATGGCGTTCGGTACTCACCACGCTCGGTCTGCTGCAGGCCTATCGCGCCAGCTACGACGATTTCTCGGGCGCGCACGTGTGCGACTTCGTGCTGCGCAGCAAGGCCAACCCGCAAAGCGTGGTGTCGATGCTCGAGCGTGCGCGGATGAACGCGCGCACCTGCCGCTCGGCGATCACGATGGAAGTGTGGGAAGCGGTCAACGAAGGCTGGATGACGCTGCGCGACCTGCTCGCCCGGCCGGTGCGCGAGGCCAACCTCGGCCAGGTGCTCGCCGCGATCCGCCGCGAATCGACGCTCGCGCGCGGTGCCACCTTCGGCTCGATGCTGCGCGACGAGATCTACTGCTTCGCCCGCGCCGGCACCTACATCGAGCGGGCCGACAACACCGCGCGCATCCTCGACGTGAAGTACTACCTGCTGCTGCCGAGCCTCGCCTATGTCGGGACCGCGCTCGATACCACGCAGTGGGACAACGTGCTGCGCTCGCTGTCGGGCGAGCGCGCCTATCGCTGGCTCAACGCCGGACGGATCGATGCCCGCTCGATCGCCGATTTCGTGATCCTCGACGACCGGTTTCCGCGCAGCCTCGCGTTCTCGTACATCGCCTTGCGCGACAACCTCAGCGACCTCGCCCGACTGCACGGCTTCGAAGGGCGCGCGCACGTGCTGATGCGCGAGGCCAGCCAGCAGCTGACCGACAAGACCATCGACGAGATCTTCGACCGCGGGCTGCACGAGTTCCTCGACGAGTTCATCCGCCGCAACCAGGCCGTGGCGAGCGCCATCGCCGAACAATACCGCTTCATCGGCTAGGGCCTTCCGACCATGCGCCTGACGATCCGCCACACGACCCGCTACCGTTTCGCCGATCCGGTGAAACACGGTCTGCAGCGGCTGCGGCTGACCCCCAAGGACACCCAAGGGCAGTCGATTGTCGACTGGACGATCGACTACGAGGGTGCGCGCGAGGAGCTGGCCTACGACGACCAGAACCACAATCACGTGACGCTGGTCTCGGTCGAGGAGGGCACGCACGACGTGGTCATCACTTGCCGCGGCACGGTCGACACGCGCGATCATGCGGGCGTCATCGGCCGCCACGCGGGCCTGCTGCCGCTGTGGGCCTTCCTCGGCCAGACCGAGCTGACCCGGCCCGGGCCGCGCATTCGCCAGCTGGTCGCCGCGGCAGGGCGCAGCGACGACGGGCTCGTGCCGACTCTGCACAGCCTTTCGGCCCTGATCCGCGAGCGGGTCGGCTACGAGACCGGGCAGACCCATGTGGACACGACTGCCGAGGAAGCGGTCGCAGCCGGGCACGGGGTGTGCCAGGACCACGCGCAGATCTTCATCGCCGCGGCGCGATCGCTAGAGGTCCCGGCGCGCTACGTCAGCGGCTACCTGATGATGAACGACCGCATCGAGCAGGAAGCGACCCATGCCTGGGCGGAAGCCTGGGTCCAGGGGCTCGGCTGGGTCGGGTTCGACGTCTCCAACGGGATCAGCCCCGACTCGCGCTACGTGCGTGTGGCCACCGGCCGCGATTATCGCGACGCGGCGCCAATTACGGGGATAAGCTTCGGTCCGGTGGCCGAACACCTGACCGTGGACCTTGCCGTGGAGCAGCAGACCGTCGAACAGTAACCGTCTGCCTCCCGGCCGGGATCGGGAGCGCGAAGGAAGCGTACGGGGTTAGGCATGACGTATTGCGTGGGCATGGTGCTCGAGCGCGGGCTGGTGCTGATGAGCGACACGCGCACCAACTCGGGCGTCGACAACATCTCGGTGTTCCGCAAGATGTTCCGCTGGACCGTGCCGGGCGAGCGGATCATCACGCTGATGACCGCGGGCAACCTCGCCACCACCCAGGCGGTGATCAGCAATCTCGAGGAGCGCAGCAAGACGCCCGAGGAGCGGCAGATCTCGCTGCTCGAGCTGCCGACGATGTTCCAGGTGGCGGTCGAGGCGGGCAAGCTGCTGCGCGAGACCGTGCGCGAGACCCAGGACGAGAACGGGCTGCAGGGCAAGGGCCGCTTCACCGCCTCGATGATCCTCGCCGGGCAGATCAAGGGCATGGAGCCGCGGCTGTTCATGATCTACCCCGAAGGCAATTTCATCGAGGCGAGCTGGGACACCCCGTTCTTCCAGATCGGCGAGACCAAGTACGGGCGGCCAATCCTGATCCGCGGCTACGACCGCAAGATGAGCTTCGAGGATGCGGCCAAGCTGCTGATGGTGAGCTTCGATTCGACGCTCAAGGCGAACCTCTCGGTCGGTCTGCCGCTCGACCTGCTGGTGATCGAGCGCGATCGCTTCGAACCGCTCCATTCGCGGCGGATCGAGAGCGGCGACCCCTATTTCGAGGCGATCTCGTCGAGCTGGAGCGAGGCGTTGCGGGCGGCCTTCCATTCGCTTCCGGATTACAGCTTCGAGTCCAATCCAGGTTAAGCAGATTCACGTAGGTAAAGTCACCTAGGGTATTGATCTCTCAGTACATTTGCCCACGTAGGAGCCCTCAACCAAGGTGAAACCCCTAGGCATTGCGCCGTATTACGCTGCGTAGGGCCACCTAATAGGGTCCCAAGTGGCACGGCCTGCGCATGCGGTCAGGGCCGCATCTGGGGCATGAACGTGAGAATGGAACGCACAGTCCTGCACATCGTCGGCGGCGAAAGCCGCTCGCGCGCCGAACAGGCGCGCATCGCCTTTGCTCTCGGCCATCACGCCGAAGTCTATGCCGAGCTCGACGAACTGCTCGAGCGGCCACCGCACGACGGGATCGTCATCGCGGCCGACGACGGCAGCGGCGACATGGCCCGCCGCCTGATCGCGCGACTCGGCGAGCAGGGTGCGTGGCTACCGGTGGTGATCGTCTCGCACGATCCCGAGATCGACCGGGTGGTCGCGGCGATCAAGGCCGGCGCGCTCGACTATCTCCAGCTGCCGCTCGAGATGGGCGCGTTCGCGCGGCGTCTCAACGCGATCCTCGCCGAGGCGGGGCAGCATTCCGCGCGCCGCCGCCGCGAGGTCGAGGCGCAGCGCGACGTTGCGCTGCTCAGCCGCCGCGAGCGCCAGGTGCTCGAGCTGCTCAGCGCGGGCTGCGCGAACAAGGAAATCGCCCGCCGGCTCGCGATCAGCCCGCGCACGGTCGAGATCCACCGCGGCAACATGATGACCAAGCTCAACGCCGGCCATCCGGCCGACGCGGTGCGCCTGTGGCTCGATGCGCAGCAGGGGGACGGGGCAATGCTCGAACCGGTGTTCGAGGAGCCGCGCCGGGTGCCCGATATCGCCGGACGGCGCGACGAGCGCTGGTCGATCCCGCTCGATCGCGTCCGTCGCCGGGCTCAGCGGCAGTAGCTCGACCCGCCGAGCTTGCCCTCGACGTGCAAGTGGTCGCGGTGGGCGGAATTGTAGTCGGGGCTGAGCACGGTCGCGAAGCGCTTGCACGCGCTCTCGCGAACCACGCGGAGGAAGCGCCGCTCGCTGTCGCTGCCGGCGTTCCAGCCGTTGGCCACCGTGATCCGTCGCCCGTCCTCGAGGATGAACCCCGAGATGTCGATCGCCTCGCCGGTGGCATGCGCCGAGCGGCGGTCGGTACCCGCGACATTGCGGCATGAGTAGCTGCCGAACGTCTCGATGCTGTGGAGGCCCGAGCCGAGCACCTGCCGCGCGGCGCGGTCGACCCCGAACCGCGCCCAGCCGGCGAACACCTGGCTGACCTCGCAAGTCACCGGGCCGAGATTGCTGATCGCGAGCGTCGAGTGGTCGGCGGCCAGGCTGGCGAGCTGGACCGTGCCGAGGTTGGTGCAGCCCTGGTCGATGTAGCGATCGGGCAGCGCCGCATATTCGGCGCCCGTCTGCCCGAGGCGCGAGAGGCACTGCCCGGCGGCTTCGCTGCGCGGCGCGGGAATGCCTTGCACGGCGGGAAGCTGGCGGGTCGTGGGGAGAGGCTGGACGACCGGGTCCGAATACCACGAGTCCGCGCTCGTCGAGCCGCGGGATTCACCGGCGCCTTGCGGCAAAACCGAGCAGCCGGCCAGCGGCGCGGCGATCAGAGCCAGAACGATCCATGCCCTCATGACGGCAGTTTCGCAGCCGCGTGATTAATCCTGGCATAATAATACAATGCCTTGCGCAATGGTTGCAACGGCAACCGCGCGCGAAACCGCAATCGCTCGTCAGGAGTCCTGCGGCTCCAGGGCCTGCGCCGCGAGGACGTCGGGGTTCGAGGCCAGCCGATAGAGGAACTCGCGCCGCGCGTCCGAGCCCCTGCGGAGCTTCGAGAGCGCCTCGCGCTGCTCGTCGGTCAGGCGAAACTGGACGTAGCCGCGCTCGCGCAGGCAGTTCTCGACCACTTCCGTCATGTCCTGCTTGAGCTCTTCCATCCTCCGCTCGGGGCGGATGCTGCGGCGGACCTGCTCGTAGCGCCGGGCCTGCTCTATTCCCGGACCTGCGAAACCCGCGGAGCTCGTGTCGGGGGCCACGTCGCCTCCCTGCGACCCTCCGCCTCCCATCCTGGCACCCGCTGCAGAGGCGCCGCCTGCGGCCTGGCTGGTGTTGTCGATGGCCTCGAGCTGGCGGCTCGCAGCGACGAACATCCGCGCCTGCTCGGTCCGCGAGACGTCGGCGTAATGGCCGGTCAGCGCGCATTCGAGCGCGTCGTTGCGATAGGTCTGGTAGTCCACGCTCGCACGGCCCCAGCTGTCGACGGGCTTCGGCTTGGCCGCCGCCGGCGAAGTGGCCAGGGTCAGCGCAAGCGCGCCACACAGCACGGAAATAACGTTCCGATGGCTCATCCCGCACAATTACACCGCTCGGCGGCGGATTCCAAGAAACACGGCGACCGAATCGCTTGACTTGGCGCGGGGCATCTCTAGGGGCGCCGGCGGGCCACGCGGTCCCAACGCCGCGCGTGCTCTCTGCAAGGAGAGACTACATGACTGACGTACCTGCCGCCCCGGCCGTGAAGCCGGCGCGTCCGTTCTTTTCCTCCGGTCCCTGCGCCAAGCCGCCCGGATATTCCCCCGACAAGCTCGCCATCGAATCGCTGGGCCGCTCGCACCGCGCCAAGATCGGCAAGGCGCGCCTCCAGTACTGCATCGACCTGATGCGCGAGGTGCTGCAGCTGCCCGAGACGCACCGCATCGGCATCGTGCCCGGCTCGGACACCGGCGCCTTCGAGATGGCGATGTGGACGATGCTCGGCGCTCGCGGCGTGACCGCGCTGGCCTGGGAGAGCTTCGGTGAGGGTTGGGTCACCGACGTCGTCAAGCAGCTCAAGATCGAAGCCACCGTCTCGCGCGCCGACTACGGCCAGCTCCCGGACCTCGACAAGGTCGACTGGTCGGACGACGTGCTGTTCACCTGGAATGGCACGACCTCGGGCGTGCGCGTGCCGGACGGCGAGTGGATCCCGGCGGACCGCGAAGGCCTCGCTTTCGCCGACGCGACCAGCGCGGTGTTCGCCTACGACATTCCGTGGGACAAGATCGATGTCGCGACCTTCTCGTGGCAGAAGGTGCTCGGCGGCGAGGGCGGGCACGGCGTGCTGATCCTCGGCCCGCGGGCCGTGCAGCGGCTCGAGGAGTACACCCCGAGCTGGCCGCTCCCGAAGGTCTTCCGCCTGATGTCGAAGGGCAAGCTCGCCGAAGGGATCTTCAAGGGCGAGACGATCAACACCCCGTCGATGCTCGCGGTCGAGGATGCGATCTGGACGCTCGAATGGGCCAAGTCGCTCGGCGGTCTCGAGGGCTTGCGGGCGCGCTCCGACGCCAATGCCGCGGCGCTCGACAAGATCGTCGCCGAGCGCGACTGGCTCGGGCACCTCGCGGTCGACAAGGGCATCCGCTCGAAGACCTCGGTCTGCCTGACCGTCGAAGGCGCCGACGCCGACTTCATCAAGGCCTTCGCCGGCCTGCTCGAGAAGCAAGGCGCGGCCTACGACATCGCGGGTTATCGCGATGCGCCTCCCGGCCTCCGGATCTGGTGCGGCGCGACCGTCGACACCGCCGATATCGAGGCGCTCGGTCCGTGGCTCGACTGGGCCTGGGCCTCGCTCAAGGCGGCCTGAACCCTTTTGCGGCGGGCCTGCGGGCCCGCCTCTTCTCCCCATTTGAATTGCAGGAGGCTTTCATGACGAAGCCCAAAGTTCTCATCTCCGACAAGATGGATCCCAACGCCGCGCGCATTTTCGAGGAGCGCGGCTGCGAGGTCGACGTGATCACCGGCAAGACGCCGGAAGAGCTCAAGGAAATCATCGGCCAGTACGATGGCCTGGCGATCCGCTCGGCGACCAAGGTCACCAAGGAGATCATCGACGCCGCGACCAACCTCAAGGTCATCGGCCGCGCCGGCATCGGCGTCGACAACGTCGACATCCCCTACGCCTCGTCGAAGGGCGTGGTGGTGATGAACACCCCGTTCGGCAACTCGATCACCACCGCCGAGCATGCGATCGCGCTGATGTTCGCGCTCGCCCGCCAGCTGCCCGAAGCCAATGCCCAGACCCAGGCCGGCAAGTGGCCGAAGAACGACTTCATGGGCGTCGAGGTCACCGGCAAGACGCTCGGCCTGATCGGCGCCGGCAACATCGGCTCGATCGTCGCCGACCGCGCGCACGGCCTCAGGATGAAGGTCGTCGCCTATGACCCGTTCCTCTCGCCCGAGCGGGCGGTGGAGCTCGGCGTCGAGAAGGTCGAGCTCGACCAGCTGCTCGAGCGCGCCGACTTCATCACGCTGCACACGCCGCTGACCGAGCAGACGCGCAACATCCTGAGCCGCGAGAATCTCGCCAAGACCAAGAAGGGCGTGCGCATCATCAACTGCGCGCGCGGCGGGCTGGTCGACGAGGCGGCGCTCAAGGATCTGCTCGATTCGGGCCACGTCGCGGGCGCCGCGCTCGACGTGTTCGTGACCGAGCCGGCCAAGGAGCACGCGCTGTTCGGCACGCCGAACTTCGTCGCCACGC
>CBHWED010000091.1:0-11519 GCA_966112795.1 uncultured bacterium | reverse complement strand
ATGGACGTGGTGCAGCTGCGCGCGCGGGTCGGCATGGTGTTCCAGAAGCCCAACCCGTTCCCCAAGACGATCTTCGAGAACATCGCCTACGGGCCGCGCATCCACGGCTTGGCCGACGGCAAGGGCGAGCTCGAGACGATCGTCGAGAAGTCGCTGCGGCGCGCCGGGTTGTGGGACGAGGTCAAGGACCGGCTCAGCGATTCGGGCACGGCGCTTTCGGGCGGCCAGCAGCAGCGGCTGTGCATCGCCCGCGCGATCGCGGTGCAGCCCGAGGTGATCCTGATGGACGAGCCCTGTTCCGCGCTCGACCCGATCGCCACCGCCAAGATCGAGGAGCTGATCGACGAATTGCGCGGCCGCTACGCGATCGTGATCGTCACGCACTCGATGCAGCAGGCGGCGCGCGTCTCGCAGCGCACGGCGTTTTTCCATCTCGGAAAGATGGTCGAGTACGGCCATACCTCGGAGATCTTCACCAATCCGCGCGAGCAACGAACGCAGGATTACATCACGGGCCGGTACGGTTAGGGTGACCTTTGATGGCTGAGCATACGGTCAAGGCGTTCGACGAGGACATCACCAGGCTGCGCGGGCTGATCGCCGAGATGGGCGGCTTGGCCGAGCTGGCGATCGAGGAGGCGATGCGCGCGCTCGTCAGCGGCGACGAAGCGCTCGGCACCGAAGTCGTCGCCCGCGACAAGCGGCTCGACGCGCTCGAGGCCGAAGTCGACGCGATGGCGGTGCGCACGCTCGCGCTGCGCGCGCCGATGGCCGACGACCTGCGCGAGATCATCGCCGCGCTCAAGATCGGCGGTATCCTCGAGCGGGTCGGCGACTATTCGAAGAACATCGCCAAGCGCGTCAGCCGGATCGAAGGGCGCAACCGGTTCGAGCCGCTGACGCTGATCCCGGCGATGGGCGAGCTCGCCGCCGAGATGATCCACGACGTGCTCACCGCTTATGCCGCGCGCGATCCCGAGCTCGCCCGCGAAGTGATCGAGCGCGACGAGAAGGTCGACGCGTTCTACGACAGCATCTTCCGCAACCTCGTGAGCTACATGGTCGAGAACCCGGCGACGATCAGCAGCGCCGCGCACTTGCTGTTCATTGCCCGCAACCTCGAGCGGATCGGCGACCACGCCACCAACATCGCGGAAATGGTCCACTATTCGGCCGTCGGGACCTATCCTCCGGACCGGTGAGCACTGCAACAAATCGGTCGCAAAAGTGAAATATGACAGCGGTCGTCCGCCCCACTGAGGAACCGATTCGTGTCATCACCCAAACTGCTGCTCGTTGAAGACGACCTCGCTCTCGCAGAGCTGCTCGAATACCGCTTCGAAAGCGAAGGCTACGACGTGCGCGTCACCGCCGACGGCGACGAAGCGCTGGTCTTTGCCTCGGAGGACGCACCCGATTTGGTCATCCTCGACTGGATGATCGAAGGCACCAGCGGGATCGAGGTCTGCCGCCGGCTGCGCCGTGACAAGGGCACCGCGCACGTGCCGATCATCATGCTGACCGCGCGCGAGGCCGAGGACGACCGCGTGCGCGGGCTCGAGACCGGCGCCGACGACTACGTGACCAAGCCGTTCTCCCCGCGCGAACTGCTCGCGCGCGTCTCGGCCGTGCTCCGCCGCGTGCGCCCCGCGCTCGCCGGCGAGACGATCGAGGCCGGCGACATGAAGCTCGATCCCGTAGCACACCGGGTCGAACGCCGCGGCCGCCAGCTGCAGATCGGCCCGACCGAGTATCGCCTGCTCAAGTTCTTCATGGAGCACCCGCGCCGCGTGTTCTCACGCAACCAGCTGCTCGACGCGGTCTGGGGCACCGGCAGCGAGATCGAGGAACGCACGGTCGACGTGCACATCCGCCGGCTGCGCAAGGCGATCGCGCTCGACAACAGCCGCGACCCGATCCGCACGGTGCGCTCGGCCGGCTACGCGCTCGAGCCGGTCTAGGGCTCAGTATTCTTCTTCGCCGTCCTCGTCGCGCGAGAAATCGGGGCGCAGGACGGCGCCGAAGTCTTCCTCGGTCGGCGTCATCCGCACGTGGATGAACGGCACCCAGACGTCACCGTAGACGGCCTTCTGGTACCACAGATCGAGCACGTCGTACGACGCCCAGGTCCCGTCGGGCTCCTGCAGGCGAAGGCCTTCGCCAATGCGCGGCACCGCCAGGAACTTGAGCGTGACCTGGCTCTGGTGCGTTTCGTTCTGAACCTCGATCTCGATCAATGTGAGAGCACCTCGCTAAGACCCCGAAAGCCATACCGTCCCCGAAGGGTCAGGCAAGCCCGATCCGCGCCAGCTTGAGCTGCAGCGTTTCGTGATCGAACGGCTTCATCACGTATTCGTCGGCGCCCGCGGCGATCCCCTCGCGGACGTGCGCGACGTCGTGCTCGGTGGTGCAGAACACCACCTTGGGCCCGCGCCCGCCGTCCATCTCGCGCAGCGCGCCGATGAACTCGATGCCGCTCATGATCGGCATGTTCCAGTCGAGCAGGATCAGGTCCGGCATCCGCTCGCGGCAACGATCGAGCGCGTCGAGCCCGTTCTCCGCTTCGCTGACCTCGAACCCGAAACCCTCGACGATATGGCGCGAAACCTTGCGGATCACGCGCGAGTCGTCGACGATCAGGCAATGCTTCATGGCGCCCGCCCCGTTTGTTTTTGCCTAGATACGCGCGGAGTCTAACCGTTGGATTAAGCCCGGCGCGATTTTTGTGTCCGTGATGCGACCCTGGAACGCTACTCGGCCCTGCTGCGGCGCATCGGCAGCACATTAGGCTTTGGATCCGCCTCAGCCAAGCGCTCGAGCACCGCGGCCTCGAGCGGTTCGCCGAACTCGACGCCGAGCGAGCCGCGCTTGACCCACTTGAGCCGCGCCGCGACCGGACCGACCTCGCCGAGCCACAGCTCGAGCGGGTCGCTCTTGGTCACGCCGACCGACAGGCCGAGCAGGCGGCAGCCGCTCGACCCGAGGTCCATGACCAGGACCTCCTGGATCTCGCGCTCGCCCGCGCGGCAGCGCCCTGCGATCGAGACCGCGGTGCGCTCTTCGGCGCGCTCGCGCTCGGGGCGATTCGACAGTCGTGCGTGTTTCGAGCCGGCCATGGCGCCAGCTTGGCCACTTACCCTTAAGGATCTCTTTCCAAGCCTCGCCAACTAGCGGCAAACCCCGCCGAACGTGCGCCTAGCCTGGTCGAGGTGGAAGTGGTTCGCGTGCGCGGCGTTGTAGTCGGGCGAGAGCACGGTGCCGAACACCCCGCAGGCGGCATCGCGTGCGCGGCGCAGGAACAGGGCTTCCCGGCCTTCGCCGTGCCAATCCGCGAGCACGCTGACGCGCCGTCCGTCCTCGAACACGAAGGCGGCGACATCGAGCGCGTTGCCGGTCGCGTGCTCGCTCCAGCGGCCGGTCTCCCGCGCATACATCCGGCGGCAGCTGTAGGCACCGTAATGCTCGATCCGGGCGACGCGCGATCCAAACAGCTCTTGCGCCGCGGGCTGCACGCCCTGCTGGACCCACAGCGTGACGCCGGCGCCGACCGCGCAGGTTGTCGACGGTGCCGAGGCGAGCACGGTCTCGGTCAGGCGGGTGCGGTCCTCGCGGCGGCAGACGCCTTCCCCGGTCGGCGGCAGCGCTTCGAAGGCGACCCCGCTGCGTTCGAGCACCGCACGACATTCCGCGGGATCGTCGCGCAGCGCGGCGAGCTTGCGCTGGGTCGCCCAGCCCGGCGGGTCGCGCAAGTCGAGAGGCGCCCAGGGATTGTGCTGCGGATGATCGGCCAGCCACGTCCGGCCGACGAGAGCCAGCGCGCCGAGCGCCAGCAGCACCAGCAGAGCGCGCTCGAACGAGGCCGGCCAGGTCACCCCGACGGCCCGCCCGCCATGGCCAGTTCGAGAAAGATCGCGGTGGCGAGCGCGAGGAAGATCGAGCCGATCGCGCGCTCGAACCACAGCCGCACCGCCGGCCGCGCCATCGCCGCCGAGAGCCCGCCGCCCGCGGCGACGTAGATCGCCCCGATGATGAGGTCGAGCGCGATGGCGATCGCCGCGAGCAGCGCGAGTTGCGGTGCGACCGGCTGCTGCGGATCGACGAACTGCGGCAACAGCGCGAGCACGTAGACCAGAGACTTGGGATTGCTCAGCGCCACCGCGAGGCTGTCGCGCAGTGCATGTCCGGTGCTGCGCCGTGGCAGCTCGCCCGCTGGCTGAGCGTCGGCGTGACGCCCGGAGTCCTTGAGGGCCTGGAAGCCGAGCCATGCGAGGTACAGCGCGCCGATCGCGGTCAGCGCGGTGAACGCCCCGGGCCAGGCCAGCGCGAGCGTGCCGAGCCCGAGCCCGGCGAGCACGAACCAGGTCGCGTTGCCGAGTTGCAGCCCCGCCAGTGCCGCCGCGCCCGCGCGGGGCCCGCGCCACGCGGCCTGGGTCATGACGAACACCATCTGCGGCCCCGGCATCAGGCTGACCAGCCCGGTGACGACGGCGAACGCGGCGAGCTTGGCGGGGTCGATCATCGCTCTCCTATCGGTTGGCACGGGCCCTTCGACAAGCTCAGGGCGAGCGGGTTTGGATTTAGCGACGGCGTCCGCTCACCCGGAGCTCGTCGAAGGATCCAGCAATCAATGGAAATCGCGCGACTTGGGAATCACCCGCACATCGCGCGGATGCCCCTGGCGGAAATGCTCGGGGAGCCCGGGCGGCAGCGGGCCGGCATGATCGCCGTGGGCGATCGCCGGTTTGAGCAGGTCGTCCGACAAATGCTGCAGCTGGCCGGTCGCATCGACGAGGTGCGCCGCGATCACGTGGAGCACGTCCTCGTCGTACTCGACGCGCCCGCGCACCTCGATCAGCCGCGCGCCCATCACCACCTTGCGGTACTTTTCCATCGTGTCCGGCCAGACGACGAGGTTGGCGATCCCGCTCTCGTCCTCGAGCGTGATGAACACGACGCCCTTGGCGCTGCCCGGCCGCTGGCGGATCAGGACCACGCCCGCGACATTGACCATCGCACGGTGCTTGCGCCGGCGCAGGTCGTCGGCACGCACGAAGCCGCGCTCGGCCAGCGAGGCGCGCAGGAAGCTCATCGGATGCGCCTTCAGGCTCAGCCGCTGGGTCTGGTAATCGGCGATGACCTCTTCCGACAACGGCATCGCCGGGAGCCCGGTAGCTGCCCGCTCGGCCCCTTCCTCGCGCAGCCGCGCCGCGGCGAACAGCGGCAGCTCGGCCGCGCCGACGAGCGTGCGCGCGTCCCACAAGGCCTGGCGTCGTGGCAGCGCGATCGAGCCGAAGCAGTCGGCCGCTGCCAGACGTTCGACATGCGCGGGTCCGAGGCCGGCGCGATCGCGCAAGTCGGTGACGTCACGAAAAGCCCCGCCGGCAAGCCGGGCGTCGACGATCTGCGCCGCGGCATGCTCGGGAAAGCCGTCCACCTGGCGCAAGCCCAGGCGCAGGGCCCAGCCATGATCCGACCGCCACCCGGCTGCGCCACGGCGGTGTGACGGCTGCGTGTCACGCGGCACCTGCTCCAGCGTGCAGTCCCAATTCGAATGATTGACGTCAGCCGGCAGCACCGCGACCCCGTGCTCCTCGGCGTCGCGCACGATCTGCGCGGGCGCGTAGAACCCCATCGGCTGCGAGTTGAGCAGCGCCGCAGCGAACGCTGCCGGGTAGTGGCACTTGAGCCAGCTCGACACGTAGACCAGGTGGGCGAAGCTCGCGGCATGGCTTTCGGGGAAGCCGTACTCACCGAAACCCTTGATCTGGTTGAAACAACGCTGGGCGAACTCGACGTCATAGCCGCGTGCGACCATGCGCCCGACCATCTTCTCCTCGTGCGCGTGGACCATGCCGCGCGAACGGAACGTCGCCATCGCCTTGCGCAGCTGGTTGGCCTCGTCGGGCGTGAACTTGGCCGCGTCGAGGGCGATCTTCATCGCCTGCTCCTGGAAGATCGGCACGCCGTAGGTCCGCTTGAGGATCGACGAGAGCTCGTCCGGTGGCCCGTGCTCGGACGACGGACCCGGCAGTTGGAGCCGCGGCTTCCCGTCCCGCTCGGCCTTGCGCGCCTTGAGATAGGGGTGGACCATGTCGCCCTGGATCGGCCCGGGACGCACGATCGCCACCTCGACCACCAGATCGTAGAACTCGCGCGGCCGCAGGCGTGGCAGCATGTTCATCTGCGCGCGGCTCTCGACCTGGAACACGCCGACCGAATCCCCGTCGCACAGCATGTCGTAGACCGCCTCGTCCTCTTGCGGCACGGTCGCCAGGATCAATGTTTCATCATGATGCTTTTCAAGGAGATCGAAGCTCTTCTTGATACACGTCAGCATGCCGAGCGCGAGCACGTCGACCTTGAAGATACCGAGGTCGTCGATGTCGTCCTTGTCCCATTCGATGAAGCTGCGCTCGGGCATCGCCCCGTTGCCGATCGGCACCGTCTCGGTCAGCAGCCCGTCGGTCAGGATGAACCCGCCGACGTGCTGGCTCAGGTGCCGCGGCATGCCGATCATCTGCTCGGTCAGCTTGAGCACGCGCCGCAAGTGCGGATCGGACAAGTCGAGCCCGGTTTCCCTGAGCACGTGCTGCGCGTCGATCTCCTGGCCGTGCCCGCCCCACACGGTGCGCGCGAGCGCCGACGTCACGTCGTCACTCAGTCCCATGACCTTGCCGACCTCGCGGATCGCCATGCGCGGACGGTAGTGGATCACCGTCGCGCACAGGCCCGCGCGGTCGCGGCCGTATTCGCGGTAGATGTGCTGGATGACGTCCTCGCGCCGTTCATGCTCGAAGTCGACATCGATGTCGGGCGGCTCGCTGCGCTCCTCCGACAGGAAGCGGTCGAACAGCAGCTGGTGCTCTGCCGGGTCGACCGAGGTGATGCCAAGGCAGAAGCACACCGCCGAATTGGCCGCCGATCCGCGTCCCTGGCACAGGATCGGCGGCTCCTGGCGGCGGGCGTAATCGACGATCTCCTTGATGGTCAGGAAATAGGGCGCGAGCTGCAATTTGCCGATCAGCGCCAGCTCTTTCTTGAGTGTTTTGCGAATATCATCCCTCAAACCATTGGGATAACGGTATTCCACCCCGTCCCACGTCTGCTGTTCGAGGTATTCCTGTGACGTCATGCCGCCGGGATAGGCCCGTTTCGGGTACTCGTAGCGCAGCTCGTCGAGACTGAATCCGCAGGCATCGGCCACTTCGCGTGACGCCACGATGGCGTGCGGCCAGCGGGCGAACAGCTTGACCATCTCCGCGGGGCTCTTGAGGTGCCGTTCGGCATTGGCGTGAAGCAGGTGCCCGGCCGCGGCGACCGTCGTCTTGTGCCGGATTGCCGTCATTACATCCTGCAGCGGCCGTCGCTCGGGGGCATGGTAGTGCACGTCGTTGGTGGCGAGCAGCGCGAGCCCGTTGGTCCTGGCCATGACGTCAAGCCGGTCGATCCGGGCCACGTCGTTGCCGGCGTAGAGATAGCTGGCGGCAACGTGTCGCAGCGTCGCGAGGCCGCGGGCAAGGTGGGGCAGGACTTCGTCCAATGACCCCGTGACGTCATCTTGCACCCCGGATCCATCGAGCGCGACCACGTTGCCGGCCCAGGCAGGCACCGTGAAGCGCTGCGCCAGATCGTGCGGTGGAAGCAGGATCAGCTGCACCCCTGCGGCACGCTCGGCGAGCATTGCGAGGCTGATCTCGCACACCCCCTTGTCCTGCCACTCACCCGCCAGCGTTTGCATGCGCCCGGTCGAGATCAGCCGGCACAAGCGCCCGTAGGCGGCCCGGTCGGTCGGGTAGGCAAGGAACGCCAGACCTTCTGCCGTTTCTATCCTGCACCCGATAAGCGGCTTCAATTTAACGGTTTTTGCTGCGGTGTGAACCCGCACCACGCCAGCCATCGAGTTCGCGTCGGCAATGCCGATCGCATCGTAGCCGAGCGCGCATGCGGCGGTGACGAGGTCGACCGCGTCGGACGCGCCGCGCAGGAACGAGAAGCAGCTGACCAGCCCGAGCTCGACGAACGGCGCGCGCGGCGGCTCCGCGACCAGGCTCGGATCGACCACGATGCGGCGCTTGTCGGGTGTGAGCGGCGCGTCAGGCATCGCCCGCGCCCCGCGCGAATGGCGGACGCGCGACGGTTAGCCCGTCAGCACTTCCAGCCTCTCGGCCACCGCGGCAAGATCGGCCTCGAACAGCCGCTCCTGCTCGTCCTTCGTGGCGTCGCGAAGTCGCAGCAGGTACGAGGGGTGCACGGTGACCCACAGCTCGCCGCCGCCCTCGAGCGCATGCGGCCGCCCGCGCGCCTTGCCCACGCTCACCGGCTTGCCCATGAGCCCCCGTGCCGCACTGCCGCCAAGCGCGAGCAGCAGCTGCGGCTTGACGATCGCCCGCTCGCCGTCGAGCCACCAGCGGCACGCGGCGATCTCGCCGGCGGTCGGCGACTGGTGCAGCCGCCGCTTGCCGCGCTGCACGAACTTGAAGTGCTTGACCGCATTGGTCAGGTAGACCTGCCGCCGGTCGATCCCGGCGCGCTCGAGATGCGCATCGAGCACTCGCCCGGCCGGCCCGACGAACGGATGTCCGGCGCGGTCTTCCTGGTCGCCCGGCTGCTCGCCGACGATCATCAGGGCCGCCTTCCTCGGCCCCTCGCCCATCACCGCCGAGTTGTCGAGGAAGCCGATGGGGCAGCGGCGGCAGGCATGGATCGCCTCGCCGATCCCGGACAGCGTGCCCGGCCGTTGCTCGAGGTCTGTCGTCGCCGCCATGGCCTGCTCCTGCTCCTGCCCGCCGGCGATCAACGCGCGAGCACGGCAAACGGGGCGAGGACGTGGCACAAGTCATATGTTCTATATATGTTCTATAATGCGCTTTCCTACAAGGGCGCGCCCTACCCATGGTTGCCAGCCCCCTATGTTCCCTCTATGTTCTCCTCATGGAACGCCGCAAGGATCCTGCCGTCCACGGCCGCGGCGCACAGTCGGGTGCGGTCCCGCAACGCTTCGGCCTCGCCGAGCGCGAGGCCGACGGCGACTGGCGCGACTGGATGGAGAAGCTCGACGGCCCGCCGGTCAAGCTGCGCACCACGGTCACCGAAGAACACCCGAAGACCATCCTCACGTTCAACAAGTCGCCCGACGTCGGCTTCGATCGCTCGGTCAACGCCTACCGTGGCTGCGAGCATGGCTGCATCTACTGCTTCGCCCGGCCGACCCACGCCTACCACGACCTCTCGCCCGGGCTCGACTTCGAGACCAAGCTGTTCGCCAAGCCCAACGCCGCCGCGCTGCTGCGCGAAACCCTCGCCCGGCCGAAGTACCGCCCGCGGCAGATCGCCATGGGCACCAACACCGATCCCTATCAGCCGATCGAAGCCCGCTACCGCATCACGCGGGCGCTGCTCGAAGTGTGCCTCGAGACGCGCCACCCGGTGACCATCACCACCAAGTCCGACCGCGTGCTGCGCGACCTCGACCTGCTCGCCGAGCTCGCCCGGCACCGGCTGGTGGCGGTGGCCGTCTCGGTGACCTCGCTCGATCCGCGGCTTTCGCGCCTGCTCGAGCCGCGCGCCTCGGCCCCGGCCAAGCGGCTCGCGGCGCTCGGCCGCCTGGTCGAGGCCGGGGTCCCCGCGCACTGTTCGGTGGCGCCGGTGATCCCGGCGATCACCGACGAGTTCATCGAAGGCATCCTCGCCCGCGCCGGCGAGCTGCGCGTGCCCTCGGCCGGCTGGATCCCGCTGCGCCTGCCGTTCGAGGTCGCACCGCTGTTCCGCGAATGGCTTGCGGTCCATTTTCCCGACCGGGGCGACAAGGTCATGGCCATCGTCCGCTCGATCCGTGGCGGGCGCGACAACGATCCGGAGTTCTTCAGCCGGATGAAGCCGAGCGGGGTATGGGCCGACTTGTTCCGCGCGCGCTTCCGCCTGGCGCGCAAGCGCGCCGGGATAGACAACCGGCGCTTCGAACTCGATTGCAGCGAATTCCGGCCGCCTGCGGCAAATGGACAACTGACGCTGTTCCAATAGGGCGAGCGTTTGCCGGGAAAGCGTTCGTCCGGTTTCCGAGCTGACATAGCAAAGCGCTCGACGTGAGCCGAGTTGCAGAACCGCCGCATCGAAGGCAGCTACGGCCCGGGCCCGGGCAGGTAATCGGCAGGGTAATGCCCCAAAAGGGGGCCGGGAAACCCCGGTGTTCCGCCCCCGTTCTTGTGTCAGTGTGGCAACAATGCCGCACTAATTCTGTATGCATTGCAGCAAGGAACGCTTGACCGCGACGAGAGTCATGGCAACAGTCACTCCGCTTGCATCACGGATGGGCGAGGGATCCGTCCGGGCGGCCTGACTTAAGGGGAACCAACATGCGCAAGTTAGGATTGGGACTCGCGACTGCGACGGCAGTGATCGCGACCCCGGCAGTCGCACGCGACGGCGCGTGGTATGTCGGTGGCGACTTCGGGGCGATGATCCTCGAGGACACCGACGTTGACGTGGGCGGCACCGAAGACGCCCTCACGCTCGACCACGAATACGGCTTCGACGGCGCCCTCTTCGTCGGATACGATCTGGGTGCGTTCCGCATCGAAGCGGAAGCGGCTTACAAGAAGGCCGATCTCGACAGCTTCTCGAACTCGGTCGTCCTCGACGGCGCCGGCGCCGACTACGTCGTCGGCCAGCACGAGGCCGATGGTTCGACTTCGGCGTTGAGCTTCATGGTCAACGGCCTGCTCGACTTCGGCGACGACGACGGGATCAGCGGCTTCGTCGGCGGCGGTGTCGGTTATGCCAAGGTCGACTACAACTCGATGACCGGGTTCTCGAACACCGGCGAGTTCTTCGACGACAACGACAGCGGCTTTGCCTGGCAGGTCATCGCCGGGCTGCGCCAGGCGGTCTCGGACAACATGGACGTGACCCTGCGCTACCGCTACTTCAACGTCAGCGGCATGGATATCGATACGTTGGCCGGCGTGCCGACCTCGTCGAGCTTCCGCTCGCACTCGCTGCTCGGCGGCCTGACCTTCAATTTCGGGGCTCCGCCTCCGCCGCCCCCGCCGCCTCCGCCGCCTCCGCCGCCGCCTCCCCCGCCGCCCCCGCCGCCTCCGCCGGTGGTGCGCTGCAACCAGGGGCCGTTCATCGTCTTCTTCGATTGGGACAAGTACGACATCACCCCCGAAGCTTCGACGATCCTCAACAACGCGGTCACGGCCTATGCCAACTGCGGCTCGGCTGCGGTGATGATCGCCGGCCACGCCGACCGGTCGGGTCCGGAGGACTACAACTACCAGCTCGGCCATCGCCGTGCCGACGCGGTCAAGACCTACATGACCGGTCGCGGCATCCCGGCTGCGCGGATCACCACGCAGTCGTTCGGCGAGACCATGCCGCGCGTGCCGACCGCCGACGGCGTGCGCGAGCTGCAGAACCGCCGCGTCGAAGTCACCTACGGCCCGGGTTCGGGCAGGTAAGCGGCTTCGCCGTTACGGCACACGAAGGGGCCGGGAGAGCGATCTCCCGGCCCTTTTCTT
>CBHWED010000090.1:0-11579 GCA_966112795.1 uncultured bacterium | reverse complement strand
GTTCTGTGGCGCATGAACACATGGGTTGGATGAACCTGACCTCCGACGAACAATCCGATCGTCGGCTCGGCCTCGTGGAGCTTCGCCGTAGGCGGGGGTGAAGTCCGTAATGGGTCGAAAGCGGACCTCTGGCCCGCCTGTTTCCGTCGCCCGCGCGGGGACGGAAGCAGAGGCACCGTCTTGCCGGTCGGCCGGTCTGCCGGGCTGCCGCGCCGGTCGGCCTCCCTGGCGGGCGGCTACGCGTGCCGGGCCGACCCGGCGGAGGGTACGGCACGCGGATTCGGATCAGCCGACCGCCGCTCCGGCGACCGTCGGCTGGGCGGCCGCGGCGCATTGCTGGATCGCGTTCATCCGCGCGACGAGCACGGGGTCCGACGAGGTCGGGCGGGCCGGCGGGACGTAGGCCGTGTAGCCGGCCGACATCGGCGTCACCGGCAGCGCGGTGATCGGCACCGCGGTGATCGTCGGCTCGCAGTTCGGCAGCACCGCGGCTTCGTAGAGGTACACCGGGTGCGTCGGCGGGTAGTAGCCGAGCAGCTTCTCGACCAGGAGCGGCATCGCCGAGGTGTTGTAGGCGCCGCGCTTGAACGTGCTGTCGCCGAGCACCCCGATCTGCCATAGTACGAGCCCGCTCGAACTGTCCGCGACGCGGCCGTTGAGCAGCCAGTCGGTCGCCTCGAACGACTGGCAGCCCTGGATGCCGGGGTCGACCCCGAGATCGGCGAACAGGCAGTCTTCGGCCGAGACGCCGGGGAGCATCTTGGCGCTGTAGCCTTCGGCGCGCAGGCGGCGGATGGCCTCGTGCGTCGGGTAGACGAACACGCCCGGATGGCCGTAGCAGGCGGCGACGACGGTCTCGCCGGCCTTCACGCATTCGATCATGCGCTCGATCATCTGGTTGTAGGTCTCGATGCGCGGCTTGCCGACCCCGTAGAAGTGGGTCAGCGATTCCGCGCCTTGCGGGTTGAGCTCCTGGATCATCGATTCCGCAATCGGATCGCCGACGACATAGAGCACGCGGTCCGCCTGCCTGATCCACGCCACCGCCTCGAGCGTGAGCTGGCCGACCGTGCGGATGCCGGTGCCCACGACCGTGAGAGAGCCGCGCTTTTCGGTCGCGGAACCGTTGGTCTTCTCCATCTGCGCTCCTTGTCGGACAAGGGGCCATGCCGTGGCGAACGGCCCGCCCGTTTCGGGGCGAGCCGTCGCGATGCCGGCGCTAGCCCTGGGTCGTGCCTCCCGGGGTGAAGATCTGCGGGAAGATCTGCGGGAACACCTGCGGGAAGATTTGCGGGAACATCTGCTGGGCGATGATCTGCGGGTGAATCTGCGGATGTGCGATCTGCAGCGGCGTGATCTGCGGGAATATCTGCAGCGGGGTGATCTGCGGGAACTGCAGCGGGCTGATCTGCAGCGGCGTGATCTGCGGCTGCACGATCTGCGGATGGATCTGCGGTTGCCCGATCTGCAGCGGGGTTATCTGCGGGAACACCTGCAGCGGCGTGATCGGCGGCGTCACCTGCAGCGGCGAGATTTGCAGCGGCGAGATCTGCAGGGGCGAGATCTGCGGGAACTGCGGGAACTGCGTCGCGAGGATCTGCGGGAAGGTGATCTGCGGGAACGTGATCTGCAGGCTCGGCGCGGCCGCCTGCGCGAGCTGGGCGGCATGCGGCTGGGCGGCGATCTGGATCTGCGGGAAGATCTGCGGGAAGGTGATTTGCGGGAACGTGATCTGAGGGAACGTGATCTGCGGGAATTGGGGGAACTGCGGGAACATGATCGCACCTCCTGTTTGCAAGCCGGCGGTTCCGGTGCGGAGGGAGACCCCCTCCGTGCCTGCTTGACCCTGGGTTACGTCGACGACGACGACGAGGACCGGCTGCGGCTGCGCCGCCTCGGGGGCCGGCGTCGGCAGCAGCCGCGTGTAGATCGCGGTCGGATTGCCGCTGCGCAGCGCGTCCTGGTCTTCCTGCGAGAGGCCGGAATCCTTGAGGACCGCCTCCGGATCCTTGATGAACCGGCCGAGCTGCGCCGGATCGGTGGCGAGCCCGACGAGGAACGACTTGAACTCGGGGCTTGGACCTTCGGCCGGTGCCGGCGCCGCGTCGGGCTCGCTCGCCTGCCTGACGGATGTGCCGCCTTTTGAAGGGGATGGAGTGGGATTGCCTGGTTCGTTGGCCACAGGACTACCTCCCTGGGCGCAAAATCGAGTGCGCCACACCAAGGTTGAAGTGTTAGACCGAAACTATACGCGACGGTGACTCATCACGAGTCGCGGTTTTATTCTACTTTCAAACGCCCATCTTCGCCAATGTTTTTGGTGCTGCCCGGATTCGATATTGTTTACTAGGCTAACTATCGCTTCAGACTTCATTTTGCTTACAAGTCTGACGCCGAAGCGTCTTCGAAGCGCCTTCGAAGAGTCATGGAGGGACTTTGTGCCGCGATCGCCGCGGGCCGAGGAAACTTAGTCCCGCGCGAAACGTTCATCGTCCGGGCAATCGCGCCCGGGAACGGGACGGGTGGCGGCACAGACTTCGACCTACCAGTTCGAGCCCCACGAGCGGCCGATCATGCCCGGCTCGCCGGCGACGCCGACGCATCCGATGGCGCGGCGCGTAGGATATGCGGCGATCGGCGTGCTTGTTGGGCTGACGGCGGGGCTCAGCAACGGCTTGCTGGTCGGCAACTTGTCGCAGATCCAGGGCGCGCTGGGGCTGACCAGCGTCGAGGCGGCGTGGCTGACCGCGACCTACTCGATGACCAACGTCTGCACGAGCTTCATGCTGATCAAGTTCCGCCAGCAGTTCGGGCTGCAGCGGATGACGCGGGTGTTCCTGCTCGGGTTCGTGGCGATCTCGGGGATCCAGGTGCTCGTGCACAGCTATGGGGTCGAGCTCGCGGTGCGCGCGCTGGCGGGGATCATCGCCGCTGGGTTCACCCCGCTCGGCTCGTTCTACATCATGCAGGCGATGCCGGCGAAGGCGCGGCTCGGCGGGATGATCCTCGGCATCGGCGTGACCCAGGTGGCGCTGCCGCTGGCGCGGGTAATCTCGCCGGTGCTGCTGGTGCACGGCGAGATCGGCAACCTCTACCTGTTCGAGTTCGCGCTGAGCCTGATCTGCCTCGGCAGCATGGCCTTGCTGCGGCTGCCGCCGAGCGAGACCGCCAACGTGTTCGAGAAGCTCGACTTCGCGACTTTCGCGCTGTTCGCGCCGGGGATGATGCTGCTGCTCGCGGTGCTCACCCAGGGGCGCATCGTGTGGTGGACGACGCCGTGGATCGGCTACGCCTCGGTTGCGGCGGTGGTGTTGATCGGCCTCGCCATGGCGATCGAGCACAACCGCGCGAGCCCCTTGCTCAACACCCGCTGGATGCGCACGCGCGGGGTGCTGCGGTTCGCCTTCGTCGCCGGGATCATGCGGCTGCTGCTCGGCGAGCAGAGCATCGGCACGACCGGGCTGCTGACGGTGGTCGGGATGGGCAACGACCAGCTGGTCATGCTCAACGCGGTGCTGGTCGCGGCGACGATCGTCGGGGTCGCGGCGAGCGTGATGACGCTCAACCCCAACGACCTCGTGCGGCCGATCGCGCTCTCGGTGCTGCTGATCGCGATCGGCTCGTGGCTCGATTCCTCGTCGAGCAACCTGACGCGGCCGGCGCAGTTCTTCGTCACCCAGGCAATGATCGGCTTTGCCGCGGCCTATTTCCTCGGGCCGGTGATGCTCGCGGGAGTGCTGCGGGCGCTGGCCAAGGGGCCGAGCCACATGGTCAGCTTCTCGGCGGTGTTCAGCATCGCCCAGCAGCTCGGCGGGCTCGGTGGGAGCGCGGCGCTCGGCACCTACCAGATCGTGCGCGAGCGGCATCACTTCAGCAACCTGGTCGAGGGGATGGCGGCGACCGATCCGCAGATCGCGCTGCGCGTGCAGCAACTCGGCGGTGCCTATGGCCGGGTGCTGACCGATCCGGTGCTGCTGCATACCCAGGGGCTGCAGCTGCTCACCCAGCAGGTCACGCGCGAGGCCAACATCCTCGCCTACAACGACGTGTTCCGGCTGTTCGCGGTCCTTTCGGCCATGGTCTTCGTCTATCTCGCGGGGCGCTGGCTGTACTTGTGGTGGTATGAGATCAACCCGCTCGAGGCCGAGCTCGAGGCGCTCAAGAAGCTGCGGAGCGCACAGTCATGACCGACGAACGCCCGCTCGACGAGAAGCCCACGCCCGCGCCGGCCGAGGAGCCCGCGGGCGCGCCCGTGCGCGAGGAGGACCCGCCCGAGAGCCCCGAGGAGGTCGAGCAGAAGGCGCGCGGCTGGGCGCCGCCGAAGAGCGGGCCGAAGATGACGATCCTGTTCGTCGTGGTGCTGCTCGCCGGGGCGCTGCTCGCGCTCTATGCGTGGGACCTGCCGCCGTTCCACAGCCGGGTGCAGACGACCGACAACGCCTTCGTGCGCGGGCAGACCACGGTGATCGCGCCGCAAGTCAGCGGCTACGTGACCAAGGTCTACGTGCAGGACTTCCAGCAGGTCGCCGCGGGGGCGCCGCTGGTGCAGATCGACGACCGCATCTACCGCCAGCGGGTCGACCAGGCCGAGGCCAATGTCCAGGCGCAGCTCGCCACGCTCGCCAACTCGGAGCAGAGCGAGCGCTCGAGCGAGGCTTCGGTGACCGGGCAGGAAGCGGTCATCGCCAGCGCGCGCGCGGCGCAGGCACGGGCGCAGGCGGACATGAACCGCATCGGCAGCCTCTACGAGCAGGGCTGGGTCACCCGGGCGCAGCGCGACGCGACGGTGGCCGCGCTGCGCCAGGCCGAGGCCTCGGTCCGCCAGGCGGAAGCGCAGCGTTCGGTGGCGCAGGAGCAGGTGCGCACGGTGACGGTCGGGCGCGGCGGGCTCGAGGCCGGGGTCGCCAACGCGCGCGCGGCGCTGCGGCTGGCGCAGATCGACCTGGGCAACACGCTCGTCCGCGCGCCGCAGGCGGGGCAGACGAGCGAAGTCGGGGTGCGGCTCGGGCAGTTCGTCACCGCGGGGACGCAGCTGCTGTTCGTGGTGCCCGACAGGGTCTGGGTCACGGCCAACTTCAAGGAAGCGCAGACCGCCGAGATCCGCCCGGGCCAGAGCGCGCGGGTGCGGGTCGATGCGCTCGGCGGAGCGGCGCTGACCGGCAAGGTCGAGGAGCTCTCGCCGGCCGCGGGGAGCGAGTTCTCGGTGATCCGGCCGGACAACGCGACGGGCAACTTCGTCAAGGTGCCGCAGCGGATCGCGGTGCGCATCGTGATCGACCCCGGGCAGGAGCTCGCCCGCCGGCTGCGGCCGGGCATGTCGGTCGAGGCGAGCGTCGACACCGGCAGCGACCGCTAGCCCGCGCGCGGGCGTGACGACGGTCACGCGCGCCCTGCCCCGGTTCCGGCATCCTTCCGAGCGCTAGCCGCGCCGAGTCGTCGGCGCGGCACGGGAGGACCGTGATGCGCTACATCTTGCTCGCCCTGACGTTCGTGCTGGCGGCGTGCGGCTCGGACAAGCCGATCGCCTTTTCGTGCCCGCGTTTCGAGGAATTCCGCATTCCGGTGCCGGTGACGCCCAACGGGGCGGTGCGCGGCGCCGTGGCGCCTCTGCTCGACAGCAGGCTCGACAGCGCTCTCGGCAAGCCGGGCTCGGTCGGTGCGGTGGACGGCGCGCGGGCGGCGCAGCCCGACAGCGTGCTGCTGCTTTCGGGCGGCGGCAAGTGGGGCGCATGGGGCGCGGGCTTCCTCGACGCGTGGAGCGACGCGCCCCAGGCGGAGCTGCCGCGGCCGCAGTTCCGGATCGTCACCGGGATCAGCACCGGGGCGCTGCAATCGACTTTCGCCTTCATCGGGCCCGAGGCCGATGCCGACCTCGTCGCGGCCTATTCGATCGAGCGCGAAGCGCAGCTCGCCAGGCGGCACGGCAAGCTGTTCTTCCTCGGCCACGGGTCGATGGCCAGCCTCGAGCCGCTGGTCGGCTACGCCCGCGCGCGGGCCGAACCGTGGTTCGACCGCGTCGCCGAAGAGCACGACAAGGGGCGTGTGCTGCTCGTCGGCGTGGTCGATGCGCTCGACGGCAACCTCTACGCGGTCGACCTCACGCGCATCGCCGCCGATCTGAGCGGCAAGGAGCGCTCGGACTGCTACATCGGCGCCCTGCTCGCTTCGGCGGCGATCCCGGTGGTGTTCACCCAGGTGCGGATCAACGACCGGCCGTACTTCGACGGCGGCGTGCGCCAGTCGGTGTTCGTCACCGGGATCCAGCAGGCGCTCGGCCGGGTCACCGGCGAGCAGCAGGGCAAGAGCAACTTGTTCGTGCTGATGAACGGCGTGCCCGGCGCCGGCACCGTCAGCGAGGTCAAGCCCGACGTGCTGTCGCCGCTCGGCCGGTTGCGCGCGATCACCTTCGACCAGGTCGAGCAGGCCTCGGTCTATGCGGTGTCGCAGTCGGCGCCAAGCCTGACCACCTGGGTGACCACCGCCGAGGGCCACGGCTGCGCCGACCCGCACTCGAGCGACGAGGACATCTTCAACCCGCAATTCATGACCTGCCTGATCGCCGCCGGCCGCGCCAAAGGCGCCGAGGACGATCGCTGGACGCTCTATTCGCAAAGCTGAGGGGACCGACCATGACCATCAACTTCATTCCGAACGATCCGAAGGCCGGGCAGCCGGCGGTGCGCAAGGTTACCAAGTCGCCCGACCGGCCCGCCAGCCGCGTGCGGTTCGTCGCCGGGGCCATGCCGCCCGAGACCACCTATACGCCGGGCACCGCGGAGTTCGCCGCCTGGCAATGCCGCGAGGCCGCCTGGCGCACGCTCGACGTGTTCGAGGGGGTGTGGGGGCCGCTGCCGGGCTGGCGCGGCCGCCCCAGCGCCAAGACGCTGCAGATGATCCACAACGGCGGGGTCGACCTCAACGCCTACTACGACCGCAGCTCGATCTCGTTCTTCCAGTTCCCGGTCGCGGGCAAGCTGGTCTATTCGGGAGCGAGCACCGACGTGGTCGCGCACGAGGCCGGCCATGCGATCCTCGACGCGCTGCGGCCCGACCTGTGGGGCGTCAACATGATCGAGGTCGCCGCGTTCCACGAGGGCTTCGGCGACTGCATCGCGATCCTCGTGGCGCTGTCTGACCAGGCCACCCGGACCGCGCTGCTCACCGGCACGAACCCGCTGCGCAAGCCGAACTTCGTCGAAGGGACGGCCGAGGAGCTGGCCGACGCGATCCGTGTCGTGGTGAGCCCGAGCCACAACGCGGCGGCGCCGCGGCGCGCGAACAACACCTTCGACTGGGCGCTGCCGGCGACGCTGCCGGCCGACGGCCCGCCGGGAACCTTGCTCAACGAGGCGCACAGCTTCGGGCAGCTCGTTTCGGGGATCTACTGGGACCTGATCGTCGCGCTGTTCCCGAGCGGCGGCGGCGAGGCGGCGCTGTGGGGCGCCTGCCAGCGGGCGACCAAGCTGATCGTCAAGGCCGCGGTGCAGGCACCCGTTCGGCCGCGCTTCCTCGAGAGCTGGGGCCGGATGATGCTGTCGATCGACGCGTCCGACAACGGCGGCACGAATGCCGCGGCGATCAAGGCCGCGTTCGAGGACCGCCAGATCGCCCTCGGCGCGGCGCCGTTCCTGACCCCGCAGGCGGCGGTGGCGCCGGTGGCGCGCGGCCAGCGCGGCAAGGGCGTGCGCAAGCTGACCCCGGCGATGCGCGGCACGCTGCGCGGGCTGTTCAACCTCGACCAGGCGACCACGCTCAGCACGCGTGCGCTCGAGATAGCCGGCGACGCGGTGACCGAAGTGGTCGCGGACGTGAAGGTCGACCTGACCGGAGTGTCGGAATTGCTCACCGGCGTGGTCGATCACGTGCCGCGGACGACACTGCTCGGCGAAGTCGACGGCACCGTGGCCGTGCTCGGCAGCGTGCAGAGCAGCATGCTCTATGCGAGCGAGGTGCGCGACTTCGTCGGCAATCTCGCGCAGCGCGGGGCGATCGAGGCCGACGGTGCGCGGACCGCGGTCAAGCTCGTGCGCGAGCGCAATCGCGCGGGCGACGGAGCCGGCAAGAAAGCCGGAACGTCATTCGTAGCCAGGGACGGCGTGGTCACGCACGTGATCGCCGACAAGGGCGGCGAGCGCGTGATCGAGCGCGTCGCGTTCGCCTGCGGCTGCGGGCGGCACTGACCGCCGCGGACGCTAGAAGAACGACTTGCGCCGTTCGACCAGGCGATCCCTGGCGCCCGGTGTCTTCACGAGCACGTGGGTGACGCCGGGCGGCAAGGCCACGTCCTCGCGATCGGCTTCGATCACGCGCCCGTTCGCACGCAGCGAGGCGAGCAGGTTGCTCTCCTCGTCGGCCTTGGGCGACGGTGGCTTGGCCGGGGTGGTCATGCGGCGAAAATAGTCGCCTGCCGTGCCCACGACAAGGCAGCGCCGCCTACTTGCGCTGCACCGTGTAGTCGATCCTGATGCGCACCCATGCGCCGACCAGCGAGCGGCCGCCGAGGCGCGGAGGGCGGACTCGCAGGGTGCCGGACCCGGCGAGCATCGAGCGGGTCAGCATCGAACCCTGCGTCTCCCCGAGCGGGACGCAGTCGGTGACGTAGAAGTCGGGGATCGTGCGGCAGGCCATCAGGCCCCAGCCCGGCGACGCGGACGAGAGGTAGCCGCGGAAGTCCGCGCCGGGTTCGGTGTACCACTTGGCGGCGTAGAGCGGCTCGCCGTTGGGAGCAGTGCCGACGCGTTCGGAATCGTCGGACTTCGGCCCACCGGTGTCGGGGGGTCCGTAGACCGGGCCGATGACCGCAGCGGGCGGACGCGGGCGTTCGGCCGGCGGCGGGGGCGCCGGCGCCGGCGGGGCTTGCGGCAAGGTAATCACCGGAACCGGGACCGGCGCGGGTGCAAGCACCGGCGTCGAGGTCTCGACCGGCTGGGGTTGCGATTGCTGGGCCGGGCTCGGCTCGGCCTTCTCCGGGGTCGGCTCTTCGGGCTCGGGCTCGGCGACGTCCTCGGACGACAGGCGGACGTCGGTCACCAGCGGCTTCGGCGGTGGCTCACCCGAAAGGCCGAGCGAGAGCAGCGCGAGCAGCAGCAGGACCTCGATCGCCAGCGCGACGGCGATGGCCGTGGCGCGCCGGCCGAAGCCGGGCAGGAACGGTCGCCGGAGCATGAAGGCGCGAGAGAATCCGGAAGGCTCGACCTGGTTCAACGGGCTTACCCCAGCAGGCGTCCCAGGGCGCGGCGCAAGTCCATCGCCGCCTGTTCGGCGAGCGTGGTGTCGGGGACCATCTCGAACGCGTGGATCGCACCCGGGTAGACGTGGAGCTCGGTCGGCACTGCCGCGTCGATCAGGCCGCGGGCATAGGCGAGGTCCTCGTCGAGGAACAGGTCGAGCGCGCCGGTGGCGATGTAGGTGGGCGGGAGAGCCGACAGGTCGTCGGCGAGCGCGGGCGAGAACCACGCCTTGCGCGCATCGACCGGCTGGTAGTCGCCGCGCAGCGCTTCCCAGCCGAACCGGTTCTTGTCGCGGGTCCAGATCCATTCGCCGGTGTGGCGGTTGGCGTAAGGACAGGCCGGGCTGCCGGTGCGCCAGTCGAGCATCGGGTAGATCAGCACCTGGCCGGCGAGCCTGGGCCCGCCACGGTCGCGCGCCATCAGCGCGAGGCTCGCGGCAAGGCCGCCGCCCGCGCTTTCGCCCATGACGACCACGCGCGCGGGGTCGACGCCGAGGCTGGCGGCATGGTCGGCGAGCCACAGCAGCGCGGCGTAGTTGTCCTCCTGCGGACCCGGAAACGGGGTTTCCGGGGCGAGGCGGTAGTCGACCGAGACGACCACGCAGTCGTGCTGCAACGCGAGGTGCGGCTTGTCGGCGACCGCGCGATCGGCGGTGCCGACGACCATGCCGCCGCCGTGGATGTGCAGCACCGCACCGCGGTTCGTCGCCGTGCTCGGCGGGTTCATGATCACGAGGCGGACGTCGGGGCCATGCGCCGACGGCGCCCAGGCCTCGCTGACCGGGAACGGCGGCGGCGGGACCAGCTCGCCGGTGAACAGCGGGTTGACGCGGATCTCGGGCAGCGTCTCGGCGGTGAGGTCGAGGCTCGGCATGTCGAGCATGTCGACGATCTGCGGATCGACCAGGTGGCGCGTGGTGGTCATCGGTGTTCCTGAGATCCTTCCCGGATGGCGGCCTTCATCGCGCAAGGGCCCGAGTGGGGCAAGCCACATGAACGCTTGGCAACCGTGACGGCCGTCACGCGCAGCGGGCTCCGGCGCCGCGTATTTGCGCACTCGGGACGCTCGCGCCGGTCCGCCGGCGCGTCAACGAGCATCGTGGAGGATAGTATGGAAGCCCGGACAATTCGCGTGTTCTGGAGGAACGTCAGCACGGGCTGGCTCAACTTCAACTGGGACGGCGTGATCGGACCGAACTCGGTCGTGCATATCTCGGCATCCGAGGCCAGCATCCCCGAAGGCAGCATCTTCGGTGCGGCCGGCGCGGTGCGCCATCGCGGCCTGGCACCGATCTGGGTCAAGAACGTCAGGCCGCACGGCCCGAACGCCGGCGATCGGATCACCGGCGGCGTCGAGTTCTTCGTGCAGGTCGACTGGGAGTCGCCGCTCCACGTGGCGACGGACATCACCGTGCTCGGCGAACCCGAGGATACCGTGATCGTCTGACAGTCGCGCGATCGCGAAGCAGCGCGGCGCCGGCCCTCCGGACCCCGGGGTTCGGAGGGCCTAGGCGTCGTCCTCGCCGAGCTTCGGCGAGCGCTTGCCCAGCGCGAGCTCGGCATCGGAGAAGCGGATCGGCGTACGCAGGCCCTTGAGCCCCTCGCCGAGGTCGAGCACCATGCCGCGCGCGGCGATCTGCGGGTCGGCGAGCGCCTCGGCGACGGTGTTGATCGGGCCCGCGGGGATGCCCTGCTCCTCGAGCGCGGTAAGCAGTGCGGCCTTCTCCCAGTCGCGGGTCTGCGCGGAGACGGCTTGCGACAGCGCGACACGGTCGCGGACGCGGTCGGCGTTGGTCCACCATTTCTTGTCGTAGGGCACGTCGATCACGTCGCACAGGCGCAGGAACTGCGCGTCGTTGCCGACCGCGATGATGATCCAGCCGTCGGCGGTCGGGAAGGCTTCGTAGGGCGCGATGTTGGGATGCGCGTTGCCGAGGCGTTTCGGACTGACGCCCGAGACGAGGTAGTTCATCGCCTGGTTGGCGAGCGTGCCGGTCATCACGTCGAGCAGCGCCATGTCGATGTGCTGGCCGAGGCCGGTCTGCTCGCGCTGGCGCAGCGCGGCCTGGATCGCGATCACCGCGTAGAGGCCGGTGAGGATGTCGGCGTAAGCGACGCCGATCTTCTGCGGGGCGCCGGCGGGATCGCCGGTCAGGTCCATTATGCCGCTCATGCCCTGGACGATGAAGTCGTAGCCGGCGCGACTGGCGTAAGGCCCGTCCTGGCCGAAGCCGGTGATCGAGCAGTAGACGAGTTGCGGGTTGATCGTGTGCAGGGTGTCGTAGTCGAGGCCGAACTTGGCGAGGCCGCCGAGCTTGAAGTTCTCGATCAGCACGTCGGCCTCGCGGAC
>CBHWED010000089.1:0-11633 GCA_966112795.1 uncultured bacterium | reverse complement strand
GTCCACGTCCCGCGCGGATCGGGCATGAAGAAGCACGGCCCGCCGCCGTGCGGAACGAAAAGGCTGGGCAGGACGGCGGGCTCGGTGGTGTCGGTCATCCCGCCGATATAGGCCGCCGGGCGCGGCGCACAAACGGCACGGCCCGGCGGACGTCGGTTACGGCAGCTCGCGCGCGTGGTCGAGGTGGCCTTCGACCACCTTGGCGGTGTCGGTAGCGAAGCTCTTGAGCTGCGCGACGGTCCCGCTCTGCGCCTGGGCCTGCAGCAAGTCGAGCGCGGTCTGGTGGGCATCGACCTGCTGCTGGGCGTACATCGCATCGAAGGTCTCGCCCGCGGTGCGCAGCTGATCGAGATTGCCCTGCTGGACCGGCGTGAGGGCCGGCGCGACGGTCAGTCCGCCGCCCGCGTCGGCCACGGCCTTCTTGAGATTGTCGCTCGAGGTGGTGTGATCCTTGATCATCATCGCCGCGAAGGCCTTGACCTTGTCGCTCTTGCTTTGCTCCTGAGCGATCCGCGCGGCCTCGATCTCGTACATGTCGCTAGCGGCGACGGTGTCCACGAAGCCCTGCGGGCTGCTCGTGTCGGGAGTTGCCGCCCCGGTCGGGATCGCCGCGGCGGTTTCGGTCGCCGTGGCGTCGGCGGTCGTCTGATCGGTGGCCTCGCCGCCGCACGCTGCGAGGGCGAGCGCGCCGGCTGCGGCTATTGCAATTCTGGTGATCATCGGCGGGGTTCCTGTTTGCGGAGGTCGTTCCCTTCCGCAACCGCACAAGCCTTCGCCCGTTCCTCTCGATACCCGGTTTTTGCCGCAAGAAAGCCAATACTTAATTCAGGTTAGCGATCAGGGGCGCTCAGGCCCCTCGAACCGTTGCCGGTCGGTCCAGCCGCAGCCGTTGCGCAGCTCCTCGCCGAGCTTGAGAGTGACGGTGAACGGGTAGGTCCGGTCGGACATCCCGTCGCTGCACGCGAGCGGAGTGACCATCATCTCGAACGCGGCCCCTTCGAGCGAGCCGCTGAACGACAGCCCGCCGCGCCCGGCGAAGCGCTCGACGGTGATCCGCGCGCCGTCCGGATTGTCGGGGGTGGTGTAGGTCAGCGAAGTGCCGGTGACAGTGCCGCCCCAGAACGGCTCGGTGCCCGAGAAGCGCAGCGTCTCGTCCTCGCCGATGCCGTCATAGGCCTCGCTCGATTCCGCGTCGGGGACCGTAGCTCCGCCAGGCACGGACGGCGTGCCGTCTGCCCCACCCTGCTGGCAGGCCGCGAGAAGCAGGACCGCGCTCGCTGCGGGAAGGATTCTCGGGGTCATCATGCCGCACCGAAACCAGATTTCGCCCGGTGAGGAAAGCTGTTCTTCACGCTCGCCGGCTAAGCCATTCGCGAAACGCGATGAAAGACCCGAACGCTCATTACCGCATGCTGCCCGACTGGGCCGAAGTCCGCGCACGCTGGGTCGAGCGCGCGGAGCTGATTCCACCGGGTGCCACGTTCGCCGGGCTGGGCCGCGAAAAGACCTCGCATCGCGGGATCGGCACGCACACCTCGCTTTCGACGCTGTTCGCGGCCTCGGTCGACCAGGACTATCTCGACGAGATCGGCGAGCTCGAGGCGCTCGAATACTTGTGGCTCGGCTGGCCTGTTACGGCGCGGGACCTCGGCCCGCTGACCCGGCTGACGCGGCTGCGGTTCCTCAAGCTCGACAGCCCGCGCAACGTGACCGACTTCGCCCCGCTCACCGCGCTTCCCGCGCTGACCCACTTGTTCGTCGAGAACGCGAAGCACATGGGTGGGCTCGAATGGCTCGCGCCGCTCAAGCACCAACTCGGCGTGCTCGGCATCGAGGGCAGCCTGTACACGCTGCAGAAGGTGCCTTCGCTCGCGCCCCTCGCCGGCTTCGCCTTCGAAGCGCTGTGCATGACCTCTGTCCAGCTGGCGGACAAGGACCTCAGGTCGCTCGCGAGCTGTTCCAACCTCCGCCACCTCGGCTGCGCGCGATTCGCTCCGAAGTCTCGCTTCGAGGAGTTGAAGGCCCTGCGGCCGGACATCGACTGCTCGTGGTTCGAAAAATACGAGATCCAGTAAAAACCGATATTTGACTTGGCGTCCGCGCAGTTGTTGCCCGCACATTGGGCAAGGTCCGCAGAATCGGATAGACTCGGCCCTCGATTCGATTCCGCAACTGGGGGGCAGGACATGCCGAGCAAATCCCGGGAAGTCGTCGAACGTATCCAGCACGAGCTTGCCCGCAAGGGCTTCGACCCCGGGCCGATCGACGGCGTGTGGGGCCGCGGCACCGAAGGCGCGGTGCGTCGCTTCCAGGCCGCCAACGGGCTCCTGGCCGACGGCATCGTCGGCCCGGCGACGGCCAAGGTGTTGTTTGGCGAGCCGCTCGCAGCGGACCCGGCGAACGACCCGTCGATTCCGTGGTTCCAGGAAGCGCGCCGGCTGATCGGGGTGCGCGAGAAGGTCGGCCCCGGCAACGAGCCGGCGATCATCGACTGGGCGAAGAAAGCCGGCATCGACTACCGCGACGACGACATCCCATGGTGCGGGCTGTTCGTGGCACACTGCGTCAGCGCGACGCTGCTGCAGGAGAAGTTGCCGACCAACCCGCTCGCTGCGCGCGCGTGGCTCAAGTTCGGCGCGCCGTGCGAGCCCGGGCTCGGCGCGGTGCTGGTGTTCTGGCGCGGCGCCCGGAACGGACCGAAAGGGCACGTCGGCTTCTACGCGGGACAGGACAAGGACGCGTTCCACGTCCTCGGCGGCAACCAGGGGAATGCGGTCAGCGTGACCCGTATCGCGTTCGACCGCCTGCTCGAGGCGCGCTGGCCATCGACCACGCCGATCCTCGTCGGCCGCAAGGTCGAGCTGGCCGCCGGCGATACATTCTTCTCGACCAACGAGGCCTGAAGGGCCCGGAACGCCACCGGGCGCAGGCCGTTGAAACCACGGGCGGAAGACAGGTGGAGACCTCGATGCTCGCGCGCAGTTCGATGGTGCTGGCGATTGCGACGGGCGGGATCGCGCTCGGCGCGGTGCTCGGCGCCGCGGCGAACCCGAAGATGAAGCTGCCGCCCGAGCAGCCGTGGCACGGAACGCTGCAGGCGCCGGCAGTCTCGGACACGGGTTATCAGCTCGCCGGCGCAGGGCCGATCGACCTCAGCCCCTATCGGGAAAGCTATGCGCCAACCTGGGCGAGCGAGGAGCTGGTGGACTGGGAGCCCGAATATCCCGCGTGGACTTACAGCGACTGGGACAGCGCGACTGGCGATGACCTCGGCAGCCCCGCCGCGGACGGGCCCGCTCGATCGACCGACGATGAGCAGGCGGTCGAGCCATTCGCCTCCGATGCGGCCGAGCAGCCGGCGGAGCAGGAGCCGCTGCCCTCCGAGCCGCATGTCGCCGGGAACCTCGCCGCGCTCTACTAGACTGGCGATGAGGTGGTGCCGCGATCCGTGACGGCCGCGACAGCCAGCGGTGGTAAACCGACCGGCAAGGTTTTTCCGGCATGGACGGCGGATTGCGCCGCAATCGGGTAGCGGCCGCTGGGAGACATACGGCCGATGCATCGTCTGCAGGAACTCTTCGCCACCGCCGAGGGCGAGCAAGGCTTCAACGCCCAGTTGCATGCGCTGTTCGAAGCAACCGATCTCGACGGCGCCGAAGCGCTGCTCGACGCCGAGCTCGCGACGATGGAGAGCGAGATCGCGCAACTGTGCCGCGCGCTGCCGCGCGACGCGGTGGTGCTCACTGGCTGGGACAACCTGGTCGAGGCGGTCGAGCTGCACGAGGGCGATCCCGTCACCGGCGTCACGCTGGCGATCGCCAACGAGCTCGATCTCGCCTTCGAGAAGGGTCGGCTGCACGAGCCGTACGTCACCATCGGGCTGCACACCGACGACGCCTATCCGTTCTCGACCGCCACCTCGGCCGAGCTGATCGCCGAGTGCAACGCTCCCGGCGGCGCCGGCTGGGCGGGACGTGAGGAGGACATCGAGCTCTATCTCGAGGTCGAAGGTTTCGGGCCGCTCAACACCGCGCTGCTGTTCCACAAGCAGCGCCACTTCTTCCGCGACGACAACCCGGCGACCGCACCGATGCGCTACGTCGACTACGTGGTCGGCTGCTGGTGGCGCGCGCTGCGCTTCCAGCAGGCGGTCGCCGCCGAATATGCACGGCTCGGTGTCCCGGGCGGAATCCCGGTGATCGCCGGAATGATCGACATGCGCCCCGAACTGGCCAGCGTGCACTTGTCCGCCGCCCCGGACGTTCCCGCCGCGCCTCGCGCCGAAGTGGCGGAAATGGCCGAGATCTCGGCGGCCGACTTCATCCAGCGCAAGCCGTTCGAAGAAGAGAACGAGCCGACCGGCACCGGGCTGCGCCGGCGCTTCGCAAGCTCGGAGCCCGAGCCCGAGGAGGTCCCCGAGAAGACGAGCTTCCTGCGCCGGTTGTTCCGCCGCGGATCGCTCGACCAGGCGGCCTGACGCGCCGCGCTGCGGTACCTGCGCGGTCTACTTCTTCACGCGCCACTCGCGCGCATAAGTCGAAACCTCGCCATACCGGCGACGCTTGGCCTCTGCTTCGTCGGCCAGCTCGTCGGGCGTCGCCGGCCGCGCGAGCGATTGCTTGACCAGGCTATCGCGGCGGACGGGGATGACCTGCGCGATCGGAGTGCCCGCGGGAAGGACGTGGTCCCCTGGCGGCCCGGTCCAGGCGAAGGGGATGTTGACCGTCGAATCGAACCGGTCGCAATCGACCAGCCCCGAGAAGCAGGCGAACGGCAAATCGGGCCTGCTCAGCGGCTGGGTGAACAGCAGCGAGTAGCCCGCGGGGACCTTGATCCGCCACGGATTGACGAACTTCAGCGGCATCGTCCGCTCGAACGGCGGTGCGGGCGCGCCGATCTGGCCGGGATGGTGGTAGGCGATCGGCTCGAACGGCGCGTCGGGTGCCCAGCCGAGCTGGATCGCGATACGGTCCTCGGGCACGATCAGGCGCACGTCTAACGCGAGGGGGATGATGAAGCCGAGCGCGAAGGCGTCGGTCATCGGCAGGCACGCCTTGGCGGTCTTCGCCGGCAGCCCGCTCGGGTAGGTCATGCCCATGTCGCGCTCGAGGCGCCTGAACCACTCGGGCACAAAGCGTACCGCGCGCTCGGGGACCGGAATCCGTCCCCACAGCTCGGGGGCGCAGAGGAACTCGAGCGACGGGGATGCCTCCGCCCGCCCCGTCTCGTCCCGGTCCGTCCCGATCTCGAATTCGGCCATCGGCTGCGCTCCCCCTTCGCCCGCGAGCCTGTCGCAAAAGCGCGGTGCTGGCAATCGGGCGACACGGCCGGTTCCATGCTATCGTCGCGCCGGTCGCATCGCCGAATCGAGGGGGACACGCATGCTGCAGACCGAAACCGACCAGCCGACCGAGCAGTGGCTCGACGGCAAGGGCGGATTGAAGATCTTCACCCGCCACTGGCGCCCGGCGGGCGCACCCAGGGCTGCGCTGGTGATCTGCCACGGCGTCAATTCGCACGGCGGACAATACGTGCGCGCGGCGACCGAGTTCGCTGCAGCCGGGTTCGCGGTGACCGCGCTCGACTTGCGCGGCCGCGGCCGCTCGGAAGGCGCGCGGTTCCACGTCGACGACGTCGCCGACTACGTGTCCGACCTGTCGCAGACCATCGAGCTGGCCAAGTCGCACGATCCCGGGCTCCCGTGCTACCTTCTCGGCCACAGTGCCGGCGGGGTGGTCTCGGTCAGCTATGCGCTCGATTACCAGGACCGGCTCGCCGGGCTGATCTGCGAGAGCTTTGCGTTCCGCGTGTTCGCCCCCGATTTCGCGCTGTCGCTGCTCAAGGGCGCGAGCCACATCCTGCCCGACCTGCCCGCGCTCAAGCTCAAGATGAAGGACTTCTCGCGCGATCCGGCGTGGGTCGCCGAGCTGCTCGCCGATCCCTACACCCAGGACGAGACCCAGCCGGTCGAGACGGTCGCCGCGCTGGTCCGCGCCGGCGACCGGATGGAGAAGGAGTTCGGCACGATCACGCTGCCGGTCCTGATCATGCACGGCACCGCCGACAAGGCGACGCGGCCCGATGGCAGCCAGGAGTTCTTCGACCACGCCGGCTCGGCCGACAAACAACTGATCCTCTACCAGGACTACTACCACGACCTGCTCAACGACCTCGGCCGCGAGCGGGTGATGGCCGACGTGATCGGCTGGATCGAGGCCCGGCTGCCCGCCGGCGAGGCGGCGGCGCCGGTCGCAGGGGGAGCGACGGCATGAGCACCGCACCATCCAACGGCGAGCTTGTTCGCGCCGCCTACGAGCACTGGGAGAAGAGCCTCGGCAGCGACCCCGAACCGTTTTTCGCATTGGTCGCCGACGATTTCACGATGGCCTCGGTGCTCGACCCGCCCGACCTGCACGAGCTCGCGCGCGATCACTACGGACTCGATCGCGTGCGCGACTATTTCGCCGCGCTCGATGCGGACTGGGAAATGATCGATTTCCCGACCGAGCAGGTCGTCGAGCAGGACGACACGGTGGTGTGGATCGGACGCTGCACCTGGCGCCACCGCCACACCGGGCTACTCGCGACCACGCCCAAGGTCGACATCTGGACCTTCCGCGACGGCCGCGCGGTGCGCATGCTGGAGATGTTCGACACGCTGGCCTTCGTCCGCGGCGCGGGGATGTTGCCGCAACTCGCGGCGGCGGTCGCCTGAGCTCAGGTCTTGTGCAGCCCGAGCCGCCGCAACAAGGCATAGACCCCTAGCGACGCGAGCACCGCGAGGGCGAACGCGAGCAGTGTGCCGCCGGTGGTATGCGCAAACGGCAGCCCACCGGTGTTCATGCCGAAGAACCCGGTCACCAGGGTCGCCGGCAGCAGCAGCGCCGAGAGGATCGACAGCACGTAGAGGTTCTGGTTGGTGCGCTGGGTCGCCTGCAGGTCGGCCTCCTCGCGCAGCAGCCGCAGCTGGCCGTTGATCGACAGCATGTCGGCGTCGATCCCGCCGAGCTGCTGGGCGAGCTCCTCGATCGTCGGCAGCAGGGCGGGCGGCAGGTCGCGGTCCTGCTCGAGCCGCCGGAACGCCGCGCGCATTCCCGAGAGCAGCCGGTGGAACTGGACGACCCGGCGGCGGATGCCGATCAGCCGCCGGTGGTCGAAAGCTTCGGGGCGGTCGAGCAAGGCGTCCTCGAAGGTTTCGACTTGCGCCGCATGGTCGCGCGAGACCGCGGCGATGTTCTCGATGATCGCGGTGATGATCAGGTCGAGCGCCGCCGCGCCGCCGTCGATGCGTACGCCATCGAGCAGGATGTGCGCCTTGGCGATATCCGCCGAGCGTAGTGGGTGGTGGCGCGCCGTCACCATCACCTGCGGCCCGAGAGCCAGCCGGAGCACACCCGTGCGCTCCGCATCGAGGCGATCGAAGTCGCGCTCCATGTCGTGCAGCACGCAGCCGACCCAGCCGTCCTCGACCAGCGCGCGCTGGTGCCGCTCGGGATCGAGCAGCATCGCCCGCAGCGCGCGCGGCATCGCCTCGGCCGCGTGAACCCAGGCGCGGGTCGACTGGTCGGTGAGATTGAGATGAAGCCAGCGGAAATTGCCGCGCTCGGGCGCGCAGCTCATCGGGCCGTCCTCGGCGCAAGGCACGGGCCGCCCGTCCTCGAAGTCGAGCGCCCAGATGATTGCCGGCTTCGTCGCAACGCTGTCCATGGCGCGCCCCCGCGGTTGGGCCTGACCTCGGTTGCGCTGCCTAGCAGATCGGGCAACAAGGAGCGAGGCGGCGCACGATGGCCGCGCGCCAGGAACCGGCGAGATGAAGCACTTCCTCCTCACCTACACGCTCGCGCCCGACTACCTCGAGCGCCGCCCGGAATTCCGCGGTGCGCACCTGGCGCTGGCGCGCACCGCGGTCGCGCGCGGCGAGCTGTTGCTCGGTGGCGCGCTGGAGGGAGCAGAGCAGGCCATGCTGCTGTTCGCCGGCGAGGACTCGCGCGCCGCAGAGGGGTTCGCCGCGAACGATCCTTATGTCGCCAACGGCCTCGTCAGCGCGTGGCGCGTGCGCGAATGGATGACCGTCGTCGGCGAAGGCGCGGCACAGCCGGTGGCGGGCGACTGAGCCGAAAAGCCGGTTTGACACGGTCCGGCCATGGGCGTTCACTTCGCGCAGGCTCGATCAAAAGGGAGATGCGGCGATGGGCAACGCAACCGACGGCGGCTCGGGGCTGTTCGACACGATCGTCAAGCTGGTCAACGTCGGCTTCGCCGGTGTCGGCGTGGTCGTTCTGCTGCTGGTGTTCATCATCCTGTTCCGGGGTAAGCCGGCCGATACCGGCACGCGCAAGCTGCAGAACCGCTTCCTGACGCTCGGCATGGCGTTCGCCTTCTTCTGCGGCGTGCTGTCGGTCGTCGCGCCGCTGCTCGCGCCGCGGCCCCAGGCCGCATCGGGCAAGCCGCGCGAGATGCTGCTGAGCTTCTCGCCGCGGTTCGAGACCGAGGGATTGACCAAGCCGAGCATCACCCTGCCCGACGGCCGCACGGTCGCACCGGGCACGAGCTTTCCGGCCGAGGGCGGTCAGGTCCTGGTGAGCGTCGACGATGCGCTGCACGATGTCGCGCAGCTGCGCGAAACCGCGGTGACGCTGGCCGAAGCCGCCGCCGCGGCGCAGCGCCAGGCCGATGCCGCAGTCGCCGCGCTGGCCACGCAAGGTGCGCCGTCCGCGCCGGTCGTGGCCGCACATGAGCGGTCGCAGGAGGCCTCGCGCGAGAGCCAGGAGGCAGCCGCAGCGATCACCGAAGCGATCCGCTCGGGAAACTACCGCATCCTCGAGACCAAGAACCGCACGCTGACCGACGCCACCCAGGCGAGCATCACCGCGCGCACGCGGGTGATCGAAGCGCAGCGTTGACCCGCTAGAACGTGTGCAGGCGCGAGAGCCCGGCAAGGATCGCAGCCACGCCGAGCAGCACGGCAAATCCGGCCCAGGCGCGCCCGGCGCGCCCGATCAGAGCGCGGCCGAGATGGAGGAACCGGTCGCCGGCGGCGAGCATCAGCAAGCCTTCGGCCACCACCACCCCGCTGACCACGCTGACCGCCAGCGCCAGCCAGTCGTCGGGATTCCATGGGTTCACGAGGTAGATCGTCGCGCCGAGCGCGAGCGTGACGAATCCGGTGACGAAGCGCAGCGCCGGACTGCGCTCGAACTCCTTGAGCATCATCCACCAGGTGTTGGGCGAGCGCAGCTCGCCGACACCGGCGGCAAGCGCGTAAAGCCCGATAAACAGCGCGATCCATGCGGAAATGGTGGCACTTTCGGCCATGGGCATGTCCTCTCCGGGGACGGCAGGCTAGGCTTCCGGACCGCCGACGGCAAGCCGGGCGCCGGCACGGCCACGGCGCTTCGACAGGCCCGACAGGTTCTGGTATGCTCGCGGGCGAAGGGGATGGCTGTCGCCGGACAGCGCGGCAGTACTGCGAGAAGGAGAACTGCCATGAGATTCGCCGGACGCATCCTGGCCTGCGCGGTCGTGCTGAGCCTGCCCGCAGCGGCAGCCGCGCACCACGGCTGGGCGTGGACCCAGGACCAGGAAAGCCGCCTCTCGGGGACGATCCAGTCGATCAGCTTCGGCAACCCGCACATGCACCTGCAGTTGCGCAACGATCAGGGCACGTGGGAAGTCGACCTCTCGCCGCCGATCGTCGCACAAGGCTCCGGCTTCGGACCCGGCGTCGCCAAGGCGGGCGACCGGGTCACGCTCACCGGTCACCGCGCGCGCGATGCCAACCTGCTCGCGTTCAAGGGCGAGACGATCACCGTCAACGGCAGGACGTACGACGTCTATCCGCAACGCGAGAAGTCGCTGAGCCCGTCGGCCTGACTTTAGCCGTCCCCTCCGGGGGAAGGGCCACAGTCTAGAACGTGTACCCGATGCCGAGCGCGCCGATCCATTGGTCGGCGTCGCCGCGCACGCTGGTGAACGGCGAGCGCTTGGCGTCGCCGAGCATGCGCGTGTAGCCGCCGACCAGCATCAGCGCGAGGCCGCCGTTCTCGAGGTTGCCGTCGAGGTCGAAGCCGACCAGCAGGTTGCCGCCGGCCTTGGTCCAGCCGCCGCCGTCGGGATCGAACGCCGGCAGCCCGCTGGCCGTGCTCTGCGCCGGGGTCACCGTGTAGTAGTAGTCCATGAACTTGCCGTCGCCGTGCTCGGCGCTCAGCGAGAGCGAGGCGGCGATCCCGCGGCTGAGCGGGGTGAAGTAGGTCACCGAAGGCTCGATCACCATGCCTTCGTGCGCGCCGTTGATGTCCCACGACGCGTCCAGGCTGATCGTCAGGCTGTCGTATGGATTGAGCAGCTTGGGAATGCCGATCCCGACCGTCGGCCCGACCTCGATCGCATAGTCGAGCTTGCCGAGGCTCGCGACCACCGGATCCTCGATCTGCCGGGCGCGATTGGAGCGCACCTGCCCGGTCACGCCGAGGTCGAAGTCGATGCCGTCCTCGGGGGCGCGAATGAAATCGAGCGCCACGCCGGCGCCGCGCGAGCTGATGCCCACGCCGCCGAGCGAACCCTGGACCAGCGCGGCCGGGTACAGCACGTAGTCGTCCGACCCGTCGTAGCTCGGCCCATAGGCCCCGCCCACCCCGACGCTGAGGTAGTCGCCGTCGAACACGGACTCGTCGCTTGCGGCAGGGTTGTTCTGCGCGAAGGCAGGTCCGGCGAGGACCGCGGCGAGCATGCCGGCAATCGTTGCTGTCTTCATTCGTTCGTGCCCCTGTAAGTGAGTGACATCCAACGGAATCGCCGAATGCCGGTTCCGATGGTCACATACCCTGCCATTGGCGGATCGCCTCGACCGGCCAGAACAGCATGATCACGTTGAGCGTCAGGTTGTCGCGGATGGTCCACAGCGTGAGCAGCTCGAGCCCGATCGCCAAGGCCACGCTCACGCGCGCGGGCACCCGGCTGGCGACGAGGAAGCCGATGACCATCCAGCCGATGTCGGCCGCCGAGTTGATGATCGAATCCCCGCTGTAGCCCCAGCTCACGGTGACCGCGCGGTAGCGGTCGATCACCATCGGGGTGTTCTCGGTGACTTCCCACGCGGCTTCGACCAGCACCGCGATCGGCAGCGCCCAGCGTGCCGGCCGGCCACCGAACAGCTGCCACTTCTCCCACAGCAACCAGGCGACGAAGTACATGATCAGCCCGTGGGTGAAGTGGCTCGGCGAATACCAGTCGGTGATATGCTGGCTGTTGCCGTTCGACTGGACCACGCCGTGCCACAGCTCGACATAGCCGCAAGTGCAGATCGGCGGGCGGTCCATGGCGAACAGGATCGCCACCGCGAGCGCAACGAGCGCCAGCGTGGCGAGCACCGCCGCGCGGTGTGGTCTGAGCCCCGTTCCCCCCATGCCGCGGTTTTTGCCGCTGCGCGCGGAATTGACAAGCGATGTCGTTGGCGCGGCTCAGCTTTTGTTGGCGAGGTACCAGGTGACGAACTCGCCGGTCACGTTGCGCGAACCGGCCGAGGTCAGCGCGGCGAGATCGGGCGCGCGGGCCATCTTGAGCTCGCCGCAGCCGTGCCGGGTCGCGAACGCCTGGGCCTGCGCGCTGACCCTCGCCTGCACCGGGCCGACGAG
>CBHWED010000088.1:0-11774 GCA_966112795.1 uncultured bacterium | reverse complement strand
AGCTAGCTTTGGCGTGTATGGCTGGGCGGGGCCCGGGGGGGGGGGTGGCCCCGGCTCCGGGCGGGCCCCCGCGCCGGCCCCCCTTCCCATACAACGCCGAGACGTGGGCCTCCTGTGGCGGTTCCGTCCTATGCACTGAAATGTGACGAGCGGACGCTGTCACCGGACGGGGCGAGGACGGTCCGGCCCGAGGGAAACCCTTCCGGTCGAGGGCGCTTTGCCATATCACCCCCGCCATGGTCCGCGGACCGTTCGACTCAGCCAACGAGAGGCTATCCGACGATGGATCCCACCGCGCCCGATGCGGCCGCCATGTATCGCAGGGCTGCGCTGGCCGCGGCCATCGCCGTGAAGGGCGCGTTCGGCCGTAAGGGCAGTGTCGCCGCCGCGGCTGCCGATGCCGCCGTGTCGCAGGGTGCCACCCCGGGCGAGGCGGCATCGATCGCCGTCGAGCTCGAACGGCTGATCGCGCAGATGGGGCCCGAGGCGATCACTTCGGAGGAAAGCCTCTCGGCCGCGGTCGCCGCAGCCTCGGGCGGCGCGTTGAGCGCAACCGCCGACGCGCCGGCCTTCCAGGCCCAGCCGACGCCGACGCCGACGCCCGAAGCGCGGCCGATCGACACCGCCGTGCTGTACCGCGAGCTGTCGCGCCTCAGCGAGTGGCAGCCGCTGACCCGGCTCGCCGAGGCGCTCGGCGGCGCCGACGTCGCTCAGCTCAAGAGCGCGCTCGACCGGCTGTGCTCGGAGGAGTTCGTCATCGTCAAGAACGAGCACGTGTTCGTGACCGAGCGCGGGCACCGGTACCTGGAGTACGCGTCGCTGACTTAGGCGCTTCTCGACTTGCGTGGGGGGAGCAAGGCAGATGGCCATTTTCGACAAGAACAAGGGCGCGACGCCCGCGTTGCCCGATCCGCAGCTCGACCCGAACCCGCGGCCGCGCGTGCTGGTCACAATCCTGTTCGTGGCCGTCCTCGCGATCCTCGCGCTGGTGATCTGGCGGCTGAATGCGGCCAGGCAGTACGAAACGGCCAATTACCTGCTGGTCACGCTGATCGGCGTCGGCACCGGCGCGACCGAGCTGATGTCGCGGTTTCGCGACCGGCCGTTCGATGCGCTGGTGAGCCAGCCGGGCCTGTTCTACATGGCGATCAACGGCGGGGCCGGCGCGCTGGCGCTGTACCTGATGATCCAGTGGAAGATCAGCGCGGCGAACCCGCAGCAGCAGGTGCTGATCGCCGGCTTCAGCGCGATGGCGCTGTTCCGCTCGGGCCTGTTCACCACCAAGATCGACGACAAGGACATCAGCTTCGGGCCCAACCTGGTGATCCAGGCCTTCCTCGACGTCCTCGACCGCGCCTATGACCGCGAGCGGGCGTTCCGCCGGGCGCAACTGATCTCGCAGCTGATGGGCGGGCTCGACTTCAAGGAAGCCAAGACGAGCCTGCCCGAGGTCTGCTTCAGCCTGATGCAGAACCTCCGCCCCGAAGAACGCAAGGCCTTTGCCGCCGAGATGGAGCGCATCGCCGGGCTTCAGGGCATGACCGACGACGCGCAGGCGATGGCGCTCGGGCTCGGCCTGATGGGCATCGTCGGCGAGGACACCTTGCGCGCCGCGGGCAACAATCTCGGCAGCACGATCTTCCGCTTCCAGCCGCTGAGCCAGGATATCCTCACCGAGATCGCCAAGCCGAGCCAGGAAGACGTGATCGAGAACCTGTTCGCGATCTGCAACGGCATCTCGCACAAGCGTGCGCGGCTCAGCGAGGAGACGATCGCCGAGATCGTCGCAGCGGTCAGGAAGCTGACTTCGCTTCCGCCGGCGTCGAAGGCCATGCTGCTCGCCTATGTCGCGCGCCAGCAATACGGCGAGAAGGCGCTCGTCCACGCGCTGAAGATGCTGCCCAACCAGCCGCAGTCGCAGGCGATCCCCGATCCGCCTTCCGCCCCCGGGGAGCCCGATCCCGCCCGCCCGGCACCTGCTCCCGCACCGGCGCCGGCGCCGCCCGGCGACACCGAAGGCGACGGGGAAAGCGGCTAGCGACGGGCCGGCTCGGCCCGGCCGATCGGAGGCCTCGCACCGGAAGCGATGCTGCTCGCTTACCGGGCCAGAAAACAGTATGGTGTTAAGGCGTTGCTTACGGCGCTCAGGATGCTGCCGAGCGCGCCCGAGGGGCAAATTCCGGCTGCCCCGCCTGTGCCGCTTCCGCTGCCGCCGAATTCGGTCGCGGCGGATCCGCCAGGCAAAACCGGGGAGGAGGGCGAAAATGGGGGTAGCGCAGGCGAGAAGTCATTGGGACGGCGTGCATTGCGGCTCGACGATTAGTCTGCAGCGGCTGGCGTTTCCCTTTGCAAATCTTAACGGGTTATGGTCCGAATTGGATGCAATCCTGCGACGCCCCCCGCGCGGCATCGCAGCGGTGGCGGATTCGGCACGAAATAGGGGCGAAATGGGGCGCGAGCACTCCGAGATCGAGTTCATGCTGGCTGGCCTGACGGCCAAGCAGCGCGAAGTGCTCGACCTCCTGATCGAGCACAAGACCTCGAAGGAAATCGCGCGCGAGCTCGGAATTTCGCCGCATACGGTCGACCAGCGCATCCAGTTCGCCAAGGAGAAGCTCGGCGCGGGCAGCCGCAGCGAGGTGGCGCTGCTCTACCGGCGGCTCGTCGAGATATGCGGACAACTGACATACGAAGATTCGGGTATCGCCGCATCGGTCGCGGTGGCCGACAACAGCCCCGGGACGCAGGCAGGCCCGCTCTCGGCGCTTTTGCGACGGGAGCGGACCTATCCTGACCAGCCGCGCGAGACGGAAGCGGACTATCCTGTCGTCCCGGAGTTGTTCGAAGGCCGTTACGGCACGCTGATCCGGCTGGGGGCAATCATCGCGATTGCGGTGTTCCTCGTCATTCTCGTGCTTGGCGGATTGGCTATCTTCTCTACGCTCTCGGAGTTGATGGCCGCGTAGCGGACCTTGGGACAACTCGATCACCTTGGGTAATTGGCGCCCCGAAAGGCGGGGGCCAACGAGGAGATTGGGTATGTCGATGACCGTTCCTGTCGCGCAGATGCGCATTGCCAGAGATATCAGCGCCGCCGAGCAGGCGCTGGACGAGGCGCTGATCAAGCACTCGTCGCTGTTCACCACCATGGTTTCGGCGCGTCGCGAAACCGGCTCGGCGCCGTTCACCGGCCACGAGGCGCTGCTGCGGCTGGCCAAGGCCCAGCAGGCGCTGCTCGAGGCCGGCGGCAACCTCGCCCGCGTCCACGGCTCGCTGCTCGACGTCCAGCGCGAGATGGGCATCGGCGACGAATGCCCGCCCGACGAGCGCACGACCGGCCTGGAGCGCATTGCCGGCTGACCCCGGCATTGCGTCTCTGACTCATGGCAGTCGAAGTCATCCTGGCGTTGGCGCTCGTCTTCGTCGCGGCATTCGTCGCGCTGGCCCGCGGCGGCCCGCCCGAGCGGCTGGCTGCAGGGATCATCGTGTGCTGGATCATCGCCGACGTGAGCTATCACGTGATGTTCGGCCCCTCGGGGTTCGAGAAGGTCGATCCGGTGCACCTGGTGCTCGACGGCGGCGAGCTGATCGCGATCAACTGGCTGGCCTTGCGCGCCAACCGCATGTGGCCGCTGTGGGCGGCGGCGGCGCAACTGATCTGCGTCGCCGGGCATGTCGTCCTCTTCATCGAGCCCGACGGCATGCGCCGGGCCTATTGGGCGATGACGCAGCTGCCGCCTTACATCCAGCTCACCGCGCTGATCCTCGGCGCCGTGGCGCACGCACGGCGCTACGAGCGGATCGGGCCGTATCGCAGCTGGCGCTTTTCTTGAAAGGGGTACGTACGATGGATCTGCACGACGCGGCGACCGCGGCAATCGAGGACTGGGCCCGGCGGCACCGGCCGCACGAGAGCGGCCTGCGCTGGGCCGGCCGCACGCCGATGGCCGACTGGCACTACACCGACATGACCTGGAACCGCGAGATGAGCGAGATCCAGCGCGCGTTCGAACGCAAGATCGGCTTCCCGATCGCGCTGTCGCCGAGCGAGCGGCGCAAGACGGCCGGGCTGACGATGATGAAGACGCACTATGTCCTCGTCCGCAAGGCCGAGACCAGCTCGCCCGGCGGGGCCACCGTGCTCAAGGCGCTGACCTCCTCCTCGGCCGCCGCCGCGCCGCGCGCGACCATGGCTGCCCGCTGAGGGCAATCTGCCGCCACGGCGGAACGAGTCTTCGACACGACAGGCGAACCCCGCTCCGGCACGGCCGGGCGGGGTTTTCAGATCACGACGAAATCGGCCGAGGTCAGCGCCAGCCCGGTCGCGAGCGTGGCGAACTGGACCCCGGCGGCGCCGCCGACGCCGTCTGAATCGAACAGCAGCACGCCCGTCGCGGCGTTGTAGATGATCCGGTCGTCGGCCTGGCTGGCAGCGGCGCCGGTGTTGAACGCGCCCGCGGCGAGCGCGCCGGCGGCGAGGCCGGTGAACACCGCATTCTCGAGCTGGATCGTGTCCGCGGCGACGTTGTAGTCGCTGATGTAGTCGACATTGCCGGCGCCGAGCGCGGTGGTGAACCGGAACGTGTCGGCACCCGCCATGCCGGTCAGCGAGTCCGCGCCCGCCTTGCCGTCGATCACGTTGTTGCCGGCATTGCCATAGATCGCGTTGGCGAGCTCGTTGCCGGTCAGGTTGATCGCTGTGCTCGCGAGATTGTCGTCGGTCGTCAGCATCTCGACCTGGCTGCCGGCGCCGAGCGTGTAGCTGACCTTGGCGAAGACGCGGTCGCTCGTGCCGCCGCCGGCGACTTCGGCGACGACATCGCCGGCGTTGTCGACGAAGTACCAGTCGTTCCCGGCCTGTCCGGCAAGCAGGTCGGCACCGGCCCTGCCGTCGAGCACGTTCGCCCCGGCATTGCCGTAGATGACGTTGTCGAACGCGTTGCCGGTCAGGTTGATCGCGGTGGTTGCGTTGACATCGACCGTCGCCAGCCGCTCGGCGTAGACCGCCGCACCGAGGGTGTAGCTGACGCTCGCGAAGACCCGGTCGAGCGCGCCTTCGGCAACGCCTTCCACGATCACGTCGGCGGCGTTGTCGACGTAGTACAAGTCGTCGCCGCCGAAGCCGACCAGTGTGTCGACGCCGCCCTTGCCGTCGAGCGCGTTGCTCCCGGCGTTGCCGTAGATCAGGTTGGCGAGCTCGTTGCCGGCGAGATTGAGCGCGGTGGTCGCGGAGTTGTCGTTGGTCGTGAACATCTCGACCTGCACGCCTGCGCCGAGCGTGTAGCTGGCGCTGGCGAAGATCCGGTCGTTGCCGCCGCCGGCGCCCTCGATGATCACGTCGCCGGCATTGTCGACGAGGTACCAGTCGTTGCCGCCTTGCCCGTTCATCGTGTCGGCGCCGCCCCGGCCGTCGAGCACGTTGGCCCCGGCGTTGCCGACCAGCGACTGCGCGAACGCGTTGCCGGTGAGGTTGATGGCCGCGACCGACGCGTCGTCGATCGTCACCATCTGCTCGATCTGGGCAGCGGCGCCGAGGGTGTAGCTCAGGCTGGTGATGACGCGATCCAGGGTGCCTTCGCCGGTACCCTCGATGATCGCGTCGCCGACGTTGTCGACGAAATAGAAGTCGTTGCCGCCGAAGCCGACCATGGTGTCGGCCCCGGCCTTGCCGTCGAGGGCGTTGCCGCCGGCGTTGCCGTACATGAGGTTGGCGAGCTCGTTGCCCGTGAGGCTGATCGCGGTCGTCGCCAGGTTGTCGTTGGTCGTGAACATCTCGACGTAGACCCCGGCGCCGAGCGTGTAGCTCGCGCTGGCGAACACGCGGTCGTTCGCCCCGTCGCCGGCGCCTTCGACGACCACGTCGCCGGCGTTGTCGACGAAGAACCAGTCGTTGCCGAGGCCGCCGGTCATCGTGTCCGCGCCGGCGCCGCCGTCGAGCTGGTCGTCGCCGCCCGCGCCGGCGATCGCGTCCGTCCCGCCGTTCGTCTTGATCACGTTCGCCGCGTCGGTACCGGTAATCGTGTCGTCGCCGGCGCCGGTGGTCAGGTTCTCGAAGTTGGTGAACAGCTCGCCCGAATAGTTGGTGGCGCCGGTCACCATGTTGATCGTGTAGAGCCCGCCCCAGCTCGTCGTATCGAGCGTGTCGACGTCGGCGCCGCCGTCGATCGCCTCGAGCGAGTTGGTCAGCCCGGCGAACATCGTGTCGTTGCCGGCGCCGCCGAGATAGGTCCCGTCGCCGTTCGAGCGGATCACGTCGTTGCCGGCGCCGCCGTCGATCGTCAGCGTGCTGATCTGCACGGTGACGCCCGTCGCCGAGATCACGTCGTTGCCGCCGAAGCCCATGATCGTGAGCTTGTCCTTGACCCCGGCGTTGTCGAACTGGCTCAGCGTCACGGTGGTCGGCAGCCCGGTGACCGTGATCAGCGCGGCATCGCCGCTCACGGCGATCGTGTTGGTCACGCCGCTGGCGCTCAGGGTCAGCGTGTCGACCGCGCCGTCGGGCGCCGCGCCGCCCGCCGTCGCGGCCATGTCGATCGCCAGGGTCGTCACGTCGGTACCGGTCAGGTCGTCGAGCACGACCGTGTCGGCCCCGCCGAGCAGGGCAAGCTGGATCACTTCGACATCGTTGAGATCCATCGCGACCGCGGCGACGTCGCGGAAGAACTGGATCCTCCCGCCATTCGGGGTGATGGTGATGATCTCGGCGACGTTGGCGCCGTTGAAAGTCAGCGTGTCGGTCCCCGCCTGGCCTTCGATGACGTCGTTGTCGTCGCCCGGGTTCCATACGAAGACGTCGTTGCCGGCGCCGAGCAGCGCGGTGTCGTTGCCGTCGCCGCCGTTGACGAGATCGCCGCCCGCAGAGCCGACGACGAGGTCGCCGCCGAGGCCGCCGTTGACGGTCAGCGCGACGAGGCCGGCGGCAAGCGTGTTCGCGTTGATCACGTCGTCGCCGGCGAGGCCGTTGATCGTCAGCCGGTCGTTGGCGCCTTCCGCGTTGAGGATCGAGACCGCCCATGGCAGCCCGGTCACCGACACGGTCCCCGCGGACGAGGCGACCGTCATGGTGTCCGTCGCGTTGGTCCCGTTTACGGTCACGGTATCGACCGCGCCGTCGCCGCCGCCCGCCGCGGCCGCGAGGCGCAGCTCGACATTGGTCACGTCGGTGCCGGTCATGTCGTTGACGGTAATATTGTCGGCCCCGCCGAGGGCATCGAACCGGATCTTCTCGACGTCGTCGAGGTCCATCGTCACTGCGGCGACGTCGCGCTGGAACAGCGCGCGGCCGCCGTTCGGGGCAATGGCGATGGTCTCCGACGCGTTCGAGCCCGCGAAGCCCAGCTGGTCGGTGCCCGCCTGGCCCTCGACGATGTCGTTGCCGTCGCCGGGAGCCCAGTTGAAGATGTCGTCGCCGGCGCCGAGAAAGGCCGTGTCGTTGCCGTTGTCGCCGAACACCTGGTCGTTGCCGTCGCCGCCGAGAAGCGTGTCGGCGCCCTGGCTTCCGAGAATCGCGTCGTCGCCGTTGCCGCCGTCGATCGTCAGCTTGACGACGCCCGCCGCCAGTGTTGTCGCGACCAGACTGTCGTTGCCGCCGAGACCGTTGACCACGAGCGCATCGTTGGCGCCTTCGGAATTGGCCACCGCGATCGACGCGGTCAGCCCCGCGACGGTGAAGCCGGTGCCGGAGCCGGTCACGTCGATCGTGTCCGCCAGATTGGTGCTGTTGACCGTCAGGGTGTCGGCCGCAGCGTCGCCGGCCGTGCCTCCGATCGACCCGGCAAGATCGAGCACGATCCCGGTGACGTCGGTTCCCGTGAGGTCGTTGACGACGAACGCGTCGATGCCGCCGAGCGCGTTGACGACGAAAGTCTCGACGTCGTTCGTGTCCATCACGATCGCGCCGACGTTGCGGGTGAACTGGATGCGCCCGCCGTTGGCGGCGATGTCGAAGATCTCGTTCGCAGCGCTGCCGTTGAACGTCAGCTTGTCGGTGCCGGCCTGGCCCTCGACGACGTCGCTGCCGTCGCCCGGGTCCCAGTTGAAGATGTCGTCGCCCGCGCCGAGGAAGGCGATGTCGCCGCCCTGGTTGCCGTCGATGAAGTCGTTGCCGTCGCCGCCGAGCAGCACGTCGGCCCCGTTTCCAGCGAGGATCGTGTCGTTGCCGGTGCCGCCGTCGATCGAAACCGCAATCAGCGCGGCGAGGTTGCCGGTGGCGCTGATCGTATCGTCGCCGCCGTTGCCGTTGACGACGATGGATTCGGTCGTGCCGATGTCGAGCGAGAACGGCGCGGGATCGAGGCGATCGAAGCGCACGCGCGTGCCGTTGGCGGCGATCGAGAAGACCTCGGCGCCGTTCCCGCCGTTGACCTCGGCGGTGTCGCTGCCGTTGCCGCCTTCCATGAGGTCGGAATCGTCGCCCGGATTCCAGATCATCCGGTCGTTGCCGTCCTCGCCGAACATCTGGTCGTCGGAGTCGCCGCCGGTCAGCGTGTCGTTGCCGATGCCGCCGTACAGAAAGTCGAACCCGCCGCGGCCGAACAGCGTGTCGTCGTCGGCCTCGCCGGTCAGCGTGTCGTTGCCCGAGCCGCCGGTGAGGGTGTCGTTGCCGGCGCCGCCCGAGAGCTCGGCCGCCGGCAGCGCGCCGCCGCTCTCGTCGAGCGAGATGGTATCGGCGCCCGCGTCGCCGATGACTTCGATGAGGTCGGTGTTGGCGACGGTCGGCGTGCCGCCGGACACGGGGACCGTGCCGGCGTTGACCAGGAGGGTGCCGGCGGCGTTGCGCGAGACGATCATGCTCTCGGCGGCGATCGTGCCAAGGACCGACAGCTTGAACATCGCGGGCGTGTAAGTCGCGGTAATCGGCATAGGGACCTCGTCGCGTTGGGGTGAACAGCGGAGACGTGCCGGGCCGGGCTACGGTAGGGGAAACCCCCTAAGCAGGCAATGTCGCGGCCTGTCGGGCGCACGCACTGTCCTGCAGCGGGGCAGGGTGGCGCGCGCGGGACCCGTCAGACGACGACGAAGTCGGCCGCGGTGATCGCCGGGAACCCGACGATGCGGGCGAACTCGACCGCGGCCGCGGCGCCGGTCCCGTCGGGATCGTACTTGAGCGAGTGGTTGCCGGCGTCGAACAGGATGCGGTCGTCGGCTTCCATCGCCACGCCGAAGACCTGGAACGCGCCCGCCGGAAGCGCTCCCGGCGAGAGCGCGGTGAAGATCGCGCTGTCGAGCTGGATCGTGTCCAGCGCCGGATTGAAGTCGCCGAGATGGTCGACGTTCGCGGCGCCGAGCGCGGTGCTGAACACGAACGTGTCGTTGCCGCCATTGCTCCACAGGGTGTCGGCGCCGGCCTTGCCGTCGATCACGTTGTCGCCGGCGTTGCCGTGGATCTCGTTGGCCAGCGTATTGCCGGTCAGCGTGACCGGCGTCGTGAAGTTGCTGCTCGAGTTGAGCTGCGCCCAGAGCTCCTCGACATTGTCGGGCAAGGTATAGCTGGCGCTGGTGTTGACGCGATCGTCGATCCCCTGTCCGGCGGCCTCGATCACCACGTCGTTGATGTCGTCGACGGTGTAGCTGTCGCCGCCGGCGAACCCGATCATCGTATCGACCCCGCCGCGGCCATCGAGCTGGTCGCGGCCGGCGCTGCCCTCGATATGGTTGCTGAGATCGTTGGCCTTGAGCACGGCACCGCCGGTGCTGCTCGGGTTGGCCCAGTAGAGGTCCTCGACGTCGACGCCGTCGAGCGAGAAGACGCCGGCACTGGCGTAGACCCGATCGTGGCCGCCGCCGGCGTACTCGATGATCCGGTCCTGCACGTTGTCGAAGTAATAGGTGTCGTCGCCCTCGAGACCGACCATCGTGTCCTTGCCGGTGCCGCCGTCGAGCACGTTGGCCCCGGCATTGCCGTAGATCAGGTTGGCAAGCTCGTTCCCCGTCAGGTTGATCGGCGCCGTTGCGAGGTTGTCGCTGGTCGTGAACAGCTCGATCTGGACGCCCGCCCCGAGCGTGTAGTTCACGCTCGCGAGCAGGCGATCGTTGCCGGCCGTGTCGACCACCACGTCCGCGGCGTTGTCGACGTAATACCAGTCGTCGCCGCCGAAGCCGGTCAGCGTGTCGGCGCCGGCCTTGCCGTCGAGCACGTTGGCGCCGGCATTGCCGAACAACGCATTGGCGAGCTCGTTGCCCGTCAGGTTGATCGCGGTCGTCGCCGCATCGTCGACCGTGCGCAGCTGCTCGACATAGGTGGCGGCGCCGAGCCGGTAGCTGACGCTGGCGAGCACGCGGTCGAGCGTGCCGTCGCCGGCGCCTTCGTTGACCGTGTCGGCGGCGTTGTCGACGTAATAGGTGTCGTTGCCGCCGAACCCGACCAGCGCATCGGCGCCGGTGCTGCCGTCGAGCGTGTTGTCGCCGGCATTGCCGTAGATCAGGTTGGCGAGCTCGTTGCCGGTCAGGAACAGCGCTGCGGTGCCGAAGTTGTCGGTGGTGGTGAACCTCTCGACATGGACCCCGGCGCCGAGCGTGTAGCTCACGCTCGTCCTGATGCGGTCGCCCGAGCCGCCGCCAACCCCCTCGATCACCACGTCGCCGGCGTCGTCGACGTAGAACCAGTCGTCGCCGAGCCCGCCGGTCATCGTGTCGGCGCCGCTGCCGCCGTCGAGCGTGTCGTTGGCCGAGCCCGCGGTCAGCACGTCGTTGGCCCCGCCGCCGTAGATCGCGGCGGCCGGCAACGCGCCGTTGCTCTCGTCGAGCACGATCGTGTCGATCCCCGCATCGCCGGCGAGCTCGACCAGCGTGGTGTTGGCGACGGTCGGCGTGCCGCCGCTCACGGCGACCGCGCCGCCGTTGACGAACAGCGCGCCGGCGCCGTCGCGCGAGATCGTGATCACATCGGGATCGATCGTCCCGAACACCGAAAGCCTGAACAGCGCGGGCGTGTAGGTCGCGGTTATCGGCATCTTGGCCTCTCGATGCGAGGGTGCGGGCCGCGGCAGACTACACCCTTGTTCGCGCGAGACAACGCGCGTTCGGGACGGTACCGAACCCTGGGCGATCCGCGCCTTCGCCTGCCTGACCTACAGCGGCGTGCCCGGCGTCGCGTGCCGCACCAACGGGTTCTTCCTGAACACCCACACCGGCGGCGCGACTGCTCGACGGACGGCCCGTGCCATGGCTCCCACGAAGGTCAGCCGGTGGTCCCGGTCGGCGCCGGCGATGCCGGGGGCGCGGGCTTGACGGCCGCAGACGGCGCCGCGGGCTTCTTGTGCACCATCTCGCACTGCGTCGGGATCGTCATGCCGGCGAGCGCGAACGTGAGCAGCCCGACCGCCATCAGCGCCAGCCACACCGGCGCCTCGGCGATCGCCACGACCAGCTCGCGCAGCGCGTCGGCGAGGTCCTTGACCGGCAGCCCGGTCACGGCGCCCTTGGCGACCTCGTCCGCGGTCTGCGGCAGCGGTGCCTTGTAGCGCCGCCACACCTCGACCAACGCATAGAGCGTGCCCGCGAGCAGCGCGACGACCAGGAACACCAGGCCGAGCAGGGCGATGTCGCCCGCGGTGTCGAAGTAGCGCTCACAGAACCTGGTCATGGTCGTCTCTCCCCGGACATGCCGGCCTGGCGTACTCGACTGGGAGGATCGGGACCGTGACGGCCGTCACGGGTCCCCGCGAAACCGTCGCGCTACCATGCACCGGTCAGTCGAGGGCAGGAGGCAACCGTGCGCCAGCGCCGTCATTACGCAATCATCCCCATGCTCGGCATGATGATGGCGATGCCAT
>CBHWED010000087.1:0-11801 GCA_966112795.1 uncultured bacterium | reverse complement strand
CGTCAACATGGCCCCCGACGCGACCGTGGCCGGCTTCGCCGGCGCGAGCGCCCCATTGCGCGGCACGCCACGCTCGAAGGGCATGCACGGCTATTTCCCGGCGGCGGCGAACTTGCGCTCGACCTTCCTGATCATGGGCCCGGGCATTCCCGCCGGCCACTCGCTCGGCGAAATCGACATGCGTGCGATCGCGCCAACGCTGGCCGGGGTCCTAGGCGTGCCGCTGGCCGGGGCGGAAGTGCCGGCGCTGGAACTGTCGGAGAGGTAACGCCCCCGCCGTCTCGCCCGCAAACGCAGGGCGATCGCATCCGAGCAGCGCCCCTCTTTCCTTCTCGTCATCCTGAACTTGTTTCAGGACCCATTCCTCGCCGAGCGCGGAGTTATCAGGTAAAGCGCCGGGCCCACCGCGAGGTCGCGGGCGCCCGGAGCAAGGCCACGCGTTTCCTGCACACGCCGTGCGGGCGGCACCATGGGTCCTGAAACAAGTTCAGGATGACGAAGAGGGTTGGCGTGGTTCGAATGCGCCAGCCCCCTCCTTTTCGGGGGAGGTGGCCGCGAAGCGGCCGGAGGGGGCCTGTCGACTTACTCCGCCGCCTCGAGGAACCGATCGTCGATCGAAGCCTCGGCTTCCCAGCTCTTGAGCTCGGGCAGCACGGTCTTCGCGAACAGGCCCATGCTCCTGCGCGCGTCGTCCTGCGGCATGCCGCCGAAGTAGACGTGCGGGAAGAAGCCCTGCGGCCGGTAGATCTCCTTGAGCTCCCACATCCGCTCGAGGATCATCTGCGGGGTGCCGGCGACCACCCCTTTGGCGAAGTCGGCGACGTAAGGCTCGATCGCCTCGGGCGCGAGGACCATGTTCTCGTAGTGCTCGTAGCCCTTGATCTGCGGGAACTTGCCCGGGGTATCGAGGTGGTAGTTCCTGATCGCCGCACGCATCGTGTTGCCGAGGTACTTCTCGCCCTCGAGCTGCGCCCGCTCGGCGCTCTCGTCGATGTAGTAGTTGCCGCCGAGCATCGGCGGCGGCGGGGTGGTGCCGGGGCCGTTCACCTCCTGCCACACCTGGGTGTACTTGTCGGGCGGCACGTCCTTGCCGCGCTGCGGGAGCATGAGGATCATGTTGCCGCAGCCGAGCCTGGCGGCCATGACCATCGAGTTGCCCGACAGGCTGCCGCAGAACTTGCGCCCCTCGAAGCTCTTGATCGGGCCCGGCCTGAGCTCGCTCTTCGGGATGTTGCCGTAGATCCCCTTGCCTTCGATGACCCCGGTCTCGAGCGCCGGAATCAGCACCTCGAGCAGGTCGTTGTACCTCGCCCGGCTCTCGTTCATGTCGATCCCGAGCCCGGCGAACTCGTGCTGCGCCAATCCCCCGCCGAAGCCGAGGATCGTCCGCCCGTTCGACAGGATGTCGAGGTTGACGATCCGCTCGGCGAGCCGGACCGGGTGGTGCCACGGCGCGATGATGCACTGGGTGCCGAGCTTCACGTGCTTGGTGCGGCCGGCGATGTAGGTCAGCAGCTGCACCGGATCGTTCGACATCGAGTAGTCGGAGAAGTGGTGCTCGGTGATCCACACCGAGTCGAACCCGAGCTCCTCGGCGAGGACCAGGTTGTCGACTTCCTCGCGCACGAAGCGCGCGTCGTCGTAGCTTCTGCCGCGCTGGTGGGCGAATCCTGTGGCCAGGCCTACGTGCATTTGGGGGCTCCTCTCGTCGCGGTCTGTGCCGCTTGTGCCGGGCCTTGATGCCGCACTTTTGGCAGGGCGGCAATTCGCCTCTCGCCAAGCGGAGCCCCATGCTCTAGGCGCGCGCAAAAAAGGGGAGGGGTGCCTTTTCCAGCTAACGGAAGCGAGCATCCATGCGTATCGAATTCATCCCGGTCGGCGACAACCCGCCGGAAAGCCTCAACGTCATCATCGAGGTCCCGACCGGCGGCGAGCCGGTGAAGTACGAGTTCGACAAGCCGTCGGGCGCGCTGTTCGTCGACCGCATCCTGCACACGCCGATGCGCTATCCGGCGAACTACGGCTTCGTGCCGCACACGCTGTCGCCCGACGGCGACCCGCTCGACGCGCTGGTCATCTCGCGCTCGCCGTTCATCCCCGGCTGCGTGGTCCGTGCGCGCCCGATCGGCGTGCTCAACCTCGAGGACGAGCACGGCGGCGACGAGAAGCTGATCTGCGTGCCCGTCGACACGACGTTCCCGTACTACTCCGACGTCGGCGAGCGGCAGGACCTGCCCTCGATCGTGCTCCAGCAGATCGAGCACTTCTTCAAGCACTACAAGGACCTCGAGGAAGAGAAGTGGGTCCGGGTCGGCGAGTGGGGCGATGCCGCCGCCGCGCGTCAGATCGTGCTCGAGGCGATCGAGCGCGCCAAGCAGGCCAAGGCTGGAGCTTGAGCGGACGGTCCTTCGACAAGCTCAGGATGAGCGGACCTTCTCGGATTCTCCGCTCGCTCTGAGCCTGTCGAAGCGGGGTCAGAGCAGCGCTTCGATGCCCATGAACACCCCGGTCAGCGCGAGCGGCAGGCTGATTGCGAAGACCCACACGAGCAGCCGGTCGCGTTTGAAGCGGTCGGCCAGCTCGGGGTTCGACGCTTCGCTGTCGCTCAGCGCTTCCCAGCGCTTCTCGAACATGCGGCATCCGGGGATGATCCCCCCGACGAGCACGATCAGCGCGAAGTAGGGCAGGATCGAGCCCTGCCCGACCTTGAGCGCGCTCATGGTCACGAAAATCTGCAGGCCGGTGTAGACCAGCAGGCCGTAAGCGACGTGGTCGCTCATCTTGCGCCGCCAATCGAGCTTCCCGGCAGTGCGCTTGTGCGTCGCCGCCTGCTCCCTAAGCGCCTTGTCCATGCGCTCTTCTCCTTGCTCTCCCGAGTCGGGACTATCTCACTGCGCGGGCACGGGTTCAAGGGGGGCGGACGAACCCGCCCGAACAGGGACATATCGAGGTCGCTACGGGGCGGTTCGCCGTATTTCCCATGCAGGAATCCTGCCAAAGGACTTCAAACCGCGGCGAGCCATGCTAAGTCGCTGGCCATGAGTGCGCTTGACGAGAACGCCACCGATACCCGTGCGCTGGCCGACGCGATGGCCGAGGCGCCGATGAACGCGGCCCCGCCGATCCCGCAGGGCGGGCTCGAGGTGGTCTCGATCGCCAAGAGCTACGACAAGCGCGCGGTGCTCTCCGACATCTCGCTGACCGTCGGCAAGGGCGAGGTGCTCGGCCTGCTCGGCCCCAACGGCGCGGGCAAGACCACCTGCTTCTATTCGATCATGGGCCTCGTGCGGCCCGATTCGGGCCGCATCCTGATGGACGGCGTCGACGTCACCCGGCTGCCGATGTACCGGCGCGCGATCCTCGGGCTCGGCTACCTGCCGCAGGAAACCTCGATCTTCCGCGGCATGACCGTGGCGCAGAACATCGGCTGCGTGCTCGAGCTGGTCGAGCCCGACAAGGCGGTCCGCGCCGAGGAGCTCGAGCGGCTGCTCGAGGAATTCCACCTGACCCGGCTGCGCGACAGCCCGGCGATGGCGCTGTCGGGCGGCGAGCGGCGCCGCTGCGAGATCGCCCGGGCGCTGGCCGCCAAGCCCTCGATCATGCTGCTCGACGAGCCGTTCGCGGGCATCGATCCGCTGTCGATCGGCGACATCCGCGAGCTGGTGAAGGACCTGAAGCGCCGCGGGATCGGCGTGCTGATCACCGACCACAACGTGCGCGAGACGCTCGACATCGTCGACCGCGCCTGCATCATCTACGGCGGCCAGGTGCTGTTCGCGGGCAGCCCCGAGGACCTCGTCGCCGATCCCAACGTGCGCCGCCTGTATCTGGGCGAGAGCTTCACGCTGTAGGCCGGCAACGATGCTGGGGGATCTTCTGGTGGAACTGGTTGGCGCCGCGGCCGACGCCGCGCTGCCGGTGAAACCCAAATCGCGCGTCGGTCGCGTCCTGGCCTGGACCGTCGCGATCGGGCTCTTTGCGGCCCTGGCCTATATTGGCTGGTCGCAGCTGCAGGCCGGGCAGCTGGGCTGACGATGGCGCTGGGCCCTCGCCTCGACCTCAGGCAGAGCCAGACGCTGGCGATGACGCCGCAGCTGCAGCAGGCAATCAAGCTGCTCGCGCTGTCCAACCTCGAGATCGAAGCCTTCCTCGGCGAGGCGCTCGAGAACAACCCGCTGCTCGAGGCGGGCGAGATCGCGCTCGACCGGAGCGCGGCGTCCGACGTCTCGGAGACCCCGCGCGAGGAGCCGTCGGCCGACGAGCTGATCCTGCGCGGCCAGGGCGAGGCCGACGCCCCACTCGACATCGACCCGACTGCGCTCGACCGCGACCGCGACACCGGCGACTGGTCGGCCACCGCCGGCTCCGGCAGCGGCGAGGAAGGCCCGGGGATCGACGAGCGCGGCGACGACGAGCCGACGCTCGCCGAGCATCTCGAGGCCCAGGTCGGCGCGGCAGCCGAGGACCCGCGCGTGCTGTTCGTCGCGCGGCACCTGATCGGGCTGCTCGACGAGGCCGGCTACCTCGCCACGCCACTGCGCGAGGTTGCCGAGGACCTCGACGTGCCGCTCGCCTGCGCCGAGGAAGCGCTCGCGGTGGTCCAGACGCTCGACCCGACCGGGGTCGGCGCGCGCACGCTCGGCGAATGCCTCGCACTGCAGGCCAAGGAGGCTGACCGCTACGACCCGTGCATGGCGCGGCTGATCGACAACCTCGACCTCGTCGCGCGCGGCGAGTTCGCCCGGCTCAAGCGCATGTGCGACGTCGACGACGAGGACTTCGCCGAGATGCTCGTCGAGCTGCGCGGCTACGATCCCAAGCCCGGCCTGCGGTTCGGCGAGGGCGAGCGCGCGCCCGTCGTGCCCGACATCCTCGTCTCGGGCAGCGGCAAGTCCGGCTGGGACATCGCGCTCAACGAGGCGACGCTGCCGCGGCTGGTGGTCAACCGCTCGTACTATGTCGAGCTCAAGCACGGCTGCATCGATCGCGCCTCGAAGTCGTGGCTCAGCGAGAAGCTCGCCGATGCCAAGGCGCTGATCAAGGCGCTCGACCAGCGGCAGAAGACGATCCTCAAGGTCGCCGCCGAGATCGTCAAGCAACAGGAGGGCTTCTTCCGCCACGGCGTCTCGCAGCTCAAGCCGCTGACCTTGCGCGCGGTCGCCGAGGCGGTCTCGCTGCACGAGAGCACGGTCAGCCGGGTGACCTCGAACAAGTACCTCAACTGCAAGCGCGGCACGTTCGAGCTCAAGTACTTCTTCACCAGCGGCGTCGCGTCGGCCGACGGGGAGGGCGCGGTTTCGGCGGAAGCGGTCAAGGCGCAGATCCGCGCACTGTGCGATGCCGAGGACCCGGGCGACGTGCTGTCCGACGACCAGCTCGTCGACCTGCTGCGCGAGAAGGGTTTCGACCTCGCCCGGCGCACGGTGGCCAAGTACCGCGAGGCGATCGGCATCGGCAGCTCGGTCCAGCGGCGCCGGCAGAAGAAGCTCGCGCGAGTGGCCTGAGCCGCCGCCGTTCGTCCCGCTCCGCGGGCGGCCCGTCCCGAACCCTGTTGCCGAAAAGACTCGCAATCTTTCGAAATCGTTAAAGGAAAAATTAACCTTTTTCGTTGAGAGATGGCGTGGTTAATTCCGGGAAACACCTCTTAGCGGGCTGTTACCGAGGGGGTTGAAGGGGGACACCCATGCGTGTGCTGCTGATCGAAGACGAGCCGACGACCGCCAAGGCGATCGAGCTGATGCTCACCACCGAAGGCTTCAACGTCTACTCGACCGACCTCGGCGAAGAGGGCTTGGACCTCGGCAAGCTGTACGACTACGACATCATCCTGCTCGACCTGAACCTGCCCGACATGCACGGCTACGACGTGCTCAAGAAGCTGCGGGTGGCCAAGGTGCAGACGCCGGTGCTGATCCTTTCGGGCATCTCCGAGATGGATTCGAAGATCCGCTCGTTCGGCTTCGGCGCCGACGACTACGTGACCAAGCCGTTCCACCGCGACGAGCTCGTTGCCCGCATCCACGCCGTGGTGCGTCGCTCGAAGGGCCATTCGCAGTCGGTCATCCGCACCGGCAAGCTGGCGGTCAACCTCGATGCCAAGACCGTCGAGGTCGACGGCGCGCGGGTCCACCTGACCGGCAAGGAATATGCGATGCTCGAGCTGCTTTCGCTGCGCAAGGGCACCACGCTGACCAAGGAAATGTTCCTCAACCATCTCTACGGCGGGATGGACGAGCCGGAACTCAAGATCATCGACGTGTTCATCTGCAAGCTGCGCAAGAAGCTCTCGAGCGCCTGCGGCGGCGAGAACTACATCGAGACCGTGTGGGGCCGTGGCTACGTGCTGCGCGAACCGGGCGAAGAGGTCGAAGCGGCCTAAGGTTCCTTACCACTCCTGGCGTGTTTTTGCCGCCCCGGGGCCTGCTCCGGGGCGGTTTTTCGTCGGCGCGCTAGCGACGGCGTTGCACGAGCCGGTGCGCGAGGGCGCCGACGGCGTAAGGCACCGCGACCACCACGGTGTGGTAGAACAGGTCGAACACCATTCCCTCGACCGTCAGGTAAGGCACTTGCGCCGCGGTGGTCACCGCGGTCCAGCCGCCGACGACGAGCCCCATGACCTGCAGCTCGCGCTGGCCGAAGGTGCCGTTCTGCCAGCCGATCAGGCCGGCGACGATGATTGCGATGATTTCCATGGGCCCCCGTGACGGCGGCAATCATACCGGCCCGCCGATTGCCGGACCGGGCAGCGCCGCACGCCTGCCATAGCGCGGCGCATGACCGTGCACAAACCCGGCGATCCGACGTGCCCCACGGTGCCCGACGCTCGCCCGGCATCATTGCCAAGACCTTCCTCCGGGGCGGTTTTTCGTTAGCCTCCCGGCGATGCAGTCTCGCGTCCTCGCCCTGACGCTGGCGCTCGCGGGCTTGGCCCCGCCGGCGCTGGCGCAGCCCGCCGAAGCCTCGCCGCCCGCAGCGGTGCGCGATGGGCAGCGCGATTTCGACTGGGAGATCGGCACGTGGGCGACGCGGGTGCGCGTGCTGCGCAATCCGCTGTCCGGCGAAGCGCCCGAATGGGCCGAGTACACCGGGACCAGCGTGGTTAAGCCGCTGCTCGACGGGCGGGCCAACTTCGTCGAGCTGGCCGTGGCGGGTGCTTCGGGGCGGATCGAGGGCGGGTCGCTCAGGCTCTACAACCCCGGATCGCGGCAATGGAACGTCAACTACGCCAGCCTCGGCAACGGCACGCTCACCGCGCCGGTCTATGGCGGCTTCGATGCGCAGGGCCGCGGCGTGTTCTACGGCCACGACATGCTCGACGGGCGGGCGATCCTGGTCCGCTTCGTCATGACCCGCGAGTCCCCGGACGAGGCGCGGTTCGAGCAGGCCTATTCGACCGATGGCGGCGTGACCTGGGAGGTCAACTGGATCGCGGTCGATACGCGGCGCTGAACCGCCCTCGCGGCGCGCGACTGGACAAGCCCGCGATCGAAGGCCAAGCGCCCGGCGCATGACCGCGCACAAATCCGGCGATCCGACCACGCTCAACCGGCTCTACGGCCGCTCGAAGGGCAAGGCCCTGCGCGCGGGGCAGCAGGGGCTGGTCGATACGCTGCTGCCGCAGATCGCGGTGCCGGCCGAAGGCCCGGTGACCGCCGAGCGCCTGTTCGGCCACGACTGCCCGCTGCACTTCGAGATCGGCTTCGGCGGCGGCGAGCACCTCGCGGCGCGGGCCGACATGCTGCCCGACCACGGCTTCATCGGCTGCGAGCCGTTCGTCAACGGCGTCGCCCAGGCGCTGCTCCACGTGAGCGGCGACCACGGCGCGCACCCGCCGCTCGGCAACGTCCGGCTGCACCACGGCGACGCGCTCGAGGTGCTCAGCCGCGTGCCCGACGGGGCGCTGTCGTTCCTTTACCTGCTGCATCCCGATCCCTGGCCCAAGGCGCGCCATGCCAAGCGGCGGATGATGAACGACGGGCCGGTGGCGCTGTTCGCCGCCAAGCTCAGGCCCGGCGGCGAGTTCCGCTTCGGCACCGACCATCCGGTCTACTTGCGGCATGCGCTCTCGGTCATGCGCCGGCACACCGACGCGTTCGAATGGCTCGTCGAAGGCCCGGAAAGCTGGCAGAACCGCCCGGGCGGGTGGATCGAGACGCGCTACGAGGCCAAGGCCCGGCGGCTCGGGCACGAAGTGTGGTACTTCCGCTTCCGCCGCCGGGACTGACCGGCCGAGCCTACCCGGCCGCGAGGATCGCCCGCCGCATCTGCGGCTCGGCGCGGCGCATGGCCAGCGAGCGGCAGTCGCCGGCATCGACGGCTGCGCCGCCAAGCCCGCTCGGCGGGTCGATCGCGTCGACCTGATCGCAGGCCGCGTCGGCGGCGATGCGCAGGCGCTGGGCGAGGACCCAGCGGCCGTAGTCGGTGCGCAAGTCGAGGTCGGCGAAGTCGACCGACACGTCGGCCGCGACCAGCGTGCGCTGGCGGACGCCGTTGGCAGGATCACCGGAATTGCGCACGGTCGGGCCGGTGACGGTGATCGAGGGTTCTTCGCGCGACGCGGCCGGAGCGAGAGGAACGGCGGCGACTGCGATCACGGCGGCAACGGCGAAAATCGAGCGGGACATCTCGGGATCCTTTCCATCGTCAATGTCCCCTCCGTCGCGGGGTCAACGCGGGCGCCCGCGATAGCGCGTCGGCGTTCGCGCCGGGGCGTGAGGTTTCCGCGTCGGACGGCCCGTTAACCGTTGCCGCACATTGGCCGCAATCGGCGGGAAAAAGCCTCGCTTCGGCCGCGGATTGATTCTCTATCTTTTTGGTTGAGAAAAGCTTCGATAGCCGGCCGGAACCACCTGAGGGGAGTCCTGCATGCATTTCGGCTCGTTCGACCTGGCCGCCCTGCTCCCCTTCATCGCCGTCGGATTCGCCGCCCAGCTGGTCGACGGCGCGCTCGGCATGGCCTTCGGGGTGATCTCGAGCACGCTGCTCGTCGGCGTGCTCGGCGTGCCGCCGGCGCTCGCCTCGCAGCGGGTCCACGTGGTCGAGTGCTTCACCACCGGCGTCTCGGGCCTGAGCCACCTGTTCCACCGCAACATCGACGGCAAGCTGTTCCTGCGGCTGGTCGTGCCCGGCATGATCGGCGGGTTCACCGGGGCCTACCTGCTGTCGACGATCGACGCGGGCGTGGTGAAGCCGTTCGTGCTGCTCTACCTGACCGCGATCGGCCTGTACCTGCTGGTCCGCGGCTTCATGTACCCGCCCAAGCTCAAGGAAGCCAAGCTGGTCGCCCCGCTCGGGCTGCTCGGCGGGTTCCTCGACGCGGCCGGCGGCGGCGGCTGGGGCCCGGTGGTGACCTCGAACCTGCTGATCCAGGGCGCCGACCCGCGCAAGGTCGTCGGCACGGTCAACTCGGCCGAGTTCTTCCTCACGGTGACGATCTCGGCCGCGTTCATCTGGCACCTCGGCGTGGCCGACCTCGCCGGAGCGACGCTCGGCGTGCTGATCGGCGGCATCCTCGCCGCGCCGCTCGGCGCCTGGGCGGCCAAGCACTTCCCGGCCAAGCAGATGCTGATCCTGGTCGGCTTCGTGCTCACCGCGACCAGCGCGTACGGGGTCTATTCGGCCTGGAGCTGAGGCCCCCCTCCGTCCGCTTCGCGGACACCTCCCCCGTAAACGGAGGAGGAATGAAGTAGCGCTGACCGCCAGTCCTCCCCCGTTTACGTGGGAGATGCCGCTGAAGGTCTGCTAGCCCACGACCCCCGCTGCAGCCAGCACCGCGAGGGTCAGCACGTCGGGCGCCGAGGCGGTCATCGGGGCGATCTGCACCGGCTTTTCCATGCCGATCAGCATCGGCCCGATCGTCGCGTTGCCGGCGAGCTCGCGCAGCAGCTTGGCCGAGAGATTGGCCGACTGCAGGCCCGGCATGACGAGCACGTTGGCCGGGGCCGACAGGCGGCTGAACGGATAGAGCTCCATGACCCGCGGGTTGAGCGCGGCATCGGGCGCCATCTCGCCTTCGTACTCGAATCCCGGATCCTCGGCATCGAGCAGGTGGACCGCGTCGCGGATGTTCTCGAGCCACTTGCCCGAGGGGTTGCCGAAGGTCGAGTAGCTGAGGAAGGCGACGCGCGGCTCGTGGCCGAGGCGGCGCGCGACCGCGGCGGTTTCCTTGGCGATGTGCGCGAGCTCCTCGGCGCTCGGCCGCTCGTTGATCGTCGTGTCGGCGAGGAACACGGTGTAGTTCTTGCCGATCATCAGGTGGATGCCGAACGGCACCTGTCCCGGCTTGTGGTCGAGCACGCGGGTGACCTCGCGCATGGTCTGCGCGAACGGGCGGGTGATGCCCGAGATCATCGCATCGCCGTGGCCGAGCGCGAGCAGCAGCGAGGCGAACACGTTGCGGTCCTGGTTGACCATCCGGCGCACGTCGCGCTCGGTGTAGCCGCGGCGCTGGAGGCGCTTGTAGAGGTAGTCGACCATCTGCGGCACGCGCACCGAATCGACCGAGTTCTCGATCTCGAACGCGCGCGGATCGTCGATCCCGAGCTCGGCGAGCTTCTCGCGCACCGCCTGGGTGCGGCCGACGAGCACCGGGGTGCCGTAGCCGAAGTCGCGATACTGGATCGCCGCGCGCAGCACGACTTCCTCCTCGCCCTCGGCGAAGATCACCCGCTTGGGGTTGTTCTTGACCTCGGCATAGACGCTGGTCAGCACCGAGGTGGTCGGGTTGAGCCGGCTCTTGAGCGCGTGGCGGTAGGCGTCGAAGTCCGCGATCGGGGCGAGCGCGACGCCGCTGTCCATCGCCGCCTTGGCGACGGCCGAGGAGACGACTTCCATCAGCCGCGGATCGAACGGCGCCGGGATGATGTAGTCGCGGCCGAACTGGTGGTGCTTGCCGTAGGCGGCGGCGACTTCCTCGGGGACCGGCTGGCGGGCGAGCTCGGCGATCGCCTGCGCGGCGGCGATCTTCATCTCCTCGTTGATGTCGGTCGCCTGCACGTCGAGCGCGCCGCGGAAGATGAACGGGAAGCCGAGCACGTTGTTGACCTGGTTCGGGTAGTCCGAGCGGCCGGTGGCGATGATCGCGTCGGGACGCACCGCGTAGGCGTCCTCGGGGCGGATCTCGGGGTCGGGATTGGCCATCGCGAAGATGATCGGCTGGTCGGCCATCTTGGCGACCCATTCGGGCTTGAGCGCGCCGGCGGCCGAGAGGCCGAGGAACACGTCGGCGCCGACGAGGGCTTCCTCGAGCGTGCGCTTGTCGGTGTCGATCGCGTGCGCGCTCTTCCACTGGTCGACGTTGTCGCGGCCGCGGTAGATCACCCCCGAGCGGTCGCACATGATCACGTTGTCGTGGCGCACGCCGAGCGCCTTGATCAGCGCGGTGCAGGCGATCGCCGAGGCGCCGGCGCCGTTGACCACCATCCTGACGTCCTCGAGCTTGCGCCCGGTCAGGTGGCAGGCGTTGAGCAGGCCCGCGGCGGAGATGATCGCGGTGCCGTGCTGGTCGTCGTGCATGACCGGGATCTTCATGCGTTCACGCAGAGCTTGCTCGATCACGAAGCACTCGGGCGCGGCGATGTCCTCGAGGTTGATGCCGCCGAAGCTCGGCTCCATCAGCGCGACCGCGTTGACGAAGGCCTCGGGGTCCTCGGTGGCGAGCTCGATGTCGATCGAGTCGACGTCGGCGAAGCGCTTGAACAGCACCGCCTTGCCTTCCATCACCGGCTTCGAGGCGAGCGCGCCGAGGTTGCCCATGCCGAGGATCGCGGTGCCGTTCGAGATCACCGCGACGAGGTTGGCGC